>CBFHXC010000027.1:0-34123 GCA_965659695.1 Rhodospirillales bacterium | reverse complement strand
TTGCCATGTGACGCCTTCGCTTTTGTAGATCACAAATTCCTGAGAGGTGCCGCGATCAGGGTCATAGACTTCGCGCACGACTTTAACGGCGGAGATGCTGGGCATCCCCTCCAAGCCTTTGGCCTCCTCGACAGCAGCTTCTTTTTGGAATGAACCAAACTGCGCGTGGATACTCCACCGCTTGCCCTGTTGGACCTGGACCTCAAACTGAGTAATCCCTGGCACGTTACCCTCTCATAACGACGAAACTCAAATTAGATTCGTCGCTGCAAAACTAATCATTTCGACTCATCCCCTCGGATGGATCAGAATCGCTCAAAGGTATGATAACAAAAACAGAATCGCAGAACAATTTGATTTAACCCCACGATAATTTGATTAAAAAAATCGCCTGTAATACGAAAACGCCCCTTCGAGATCAAAGGGGCGTGCATTCGTTAAATTCAGCGAAATTAGTTTTTGAGGCCAATCGCCGAGAAACGCTTGTTGAACTTTGCCAACTGACCGCCGCTATCCATCAGGCGGTGAACACCGGTCCAAGCAGGGTGTGCCGACGGATCGATGTCCAGCTTCAACGTGTCGCCAGGGTTGCCCCAGGTCGACCGGGTCGTGAACGTAGTACCATCCGTCATTTGAACGGTGATGTCATGGTATTCCGGGTGCACGTCTTTTTTCATGTCGCTTGCTCCGATTAAAACGAGAGCGCGTTATAACGAGTTGAGGAGAGGGTTTCAACCCTCCATCTCAGGGTTATTTTTCGCTCCGTTGTGGGACTTTTTAAAGATCAGGAAATAAAGGCTGAGAGCGGCAACCATTAGCATGGCTGCGGCACCAAAAACATATGGTGAATTGAGCCCAAAGACCGCAAAAGCACCGCCGGCCAACACTGGACCAAAGACCCGCGATAGGGTGGTCGCAGAGCGGGTGACGCCAAATAACCCACCCTGAACGTCGGCCTCGCCGCGGATCGAAATGGCGGTATTAAGAGCAGGGGACAATATGCTAAACCCAAAGCTGGCGACGGCCATCGAGATGATTAATTCAACCTCGGTACGGGCCAACGGGGTGAACGCCAAACCGATGGCCAGACCTACAGAGCCCCCAATAATGAGCCGCTCCGTGCCAAACCGTGCCGTCAGCTTGCCGATGAAGCCGCCTTGGATAATCGCCGCGATGACGCCGATGAAGGCAAACAAGTATCCGTTCTGTTGCGGGCCCCAATCGAATTGGCGCAGCGACCAAATGGCAAAAATCGCTTCCAACCCGGCAAATACCAGCGTCGATAGGAAGGACAGCATTATCAGCAAGCGAATGCCGGGCTGCCGCAGGGCTTCCATCAGCGCGCGCATCCGGTTGACCTTGGTCATCGCTTGTTGGCGCGCGCGAATTTCATCCGACAGGCTTTCTTTGAGGAAGAAAAGACCCAGGATACAGGCAATGGCCGACAGCCCGGCCGCAACAAAGCTGGGCGTACGGAAGTCAGCGGTCGCGGCATCGGCGCCGGCTAAAATACCACCCAGTGCAGGTCCAAAGATAAATCCAACGGAAAAAGCGGCCCCCATCATGCCCATGCCCTTGGCGCGGTTTTCTTTGGTCGTGACGTCGGCGACATAGGCGAACGCAGCGGCCAGATTGCCCGCCATGAAGCCCCCCATTATGCGCGCAGCAAACAACACTGTCAGTGTTTCCGCGAAGCCGAGCCACTTATACGCCACGGCCGATCCGGCGATGCTGAACAGCAGAACAGGGCGTCTACCGATGCGGTCGCTCAAGCGACCCCAAAATGCGGCTGCTAAAAATTGTGAGGCCGAGTAACTGGCCATCAACAAGCCAATCTGAAACGGCGTAGCCTGATAATATTCTGCGTAAAACGGCAAAAGCGGAATGATCACGCCAAAGCCAATGAGGTCGATCACAACGATAAGGAAGAGAATGGGCATTAGGGTCAGGACCTAATTATCGTTGCGTGAACTTGAACTCGATACGGCGGTTCTTTGATTTAGCGATCTCTGAATTGCCCGCTTCGATGGGATAGTGTTCGCCAAAGCCGGTCGCGGCCAAACGTTCGGGTGGAATCCCCGCATCGATCAATGCCTTTACGACCGACAATGCACGCGCGGTCGAAAGTTCCCAGTTCGATGGGAACTGCGGGGTCGCGATGGGGTCGCTGTCCGTGTGCCCATCGACGCGTAGGATCCAATCCAGATCACCGGGCATGGTCAGAGCGATTTCCAACAGCGTCGTGGCCAGTGCTTGAAGCTCTCGGGTGCCGTTTTCGCCGATGGTCGCCGCACCTTTATCGAACAACAGCTCCGATTGCAGGACGAAACGATCGCCGACTATGCGCACATCACGGCGGTTGCCAATGACTTCACGCAATCGACCAAAGAATTCAGAACGATAGCGCGAGAGCTCTTGGACTTTGCTGGCCAGTGCCGCGTTCAGGCGTTGGCCGAGGGCTTCGATCTGGACATTTTTCTTGATGGCGTTAGCTTCGGCGGCTTCGAGGGCTTGCTCCAAGGCGCTGAGTTGTTGTCGCAATGCCGCCATCTGCTGGTTCATTAACGCCAGTTGCGCGCGTGCTGTTTCGGAGATTTCTCGCTGCTCGGCCAAGCCAACTTCTAACCCTTCGCTTTTGATTTGCGCCTCGACCAAGGATTCGAGTGTTGTGGTCAAATTCTTCTCGAGCTTATCTGCCTCTGTTTCGGCCTGGGATGCGCGGAGTGAAAGGGAAGTGACTTCTTTTTCCAACTCCGCCTTTAATGCCTGCAACGCCGCGACATCAACACTGAGATCAGCGAGTTCTTTGCGCATGGCGTCGTTGTCTTCGTTGAGGGATCCGATGATGTCCTGGTCGGTGGCGCGCTGGCTTTCCAGGCTGCCGATCCGTGCTTGCGCCTCGGCATAATTGGATCGCAGCGAAGATAACTGCTCGTCCAGAGTGGCGCGCGCGCTCAACGATGCCGACAGTTGGTCTTGTAGGCTTTCGACACCGAATTTGAGTTGGGTGTTTTCGTCCCGGCTGAGGGCCAAGACGCGCGATAGCTCGCTCAGGTCGCTCTCTAACTGTTTGAGCGCTTGATCACGACCCGACAATGCTTGGCCCAAGAAAAACTGGGCCAGCACGAAAATCATCAACAAGAAAATGATGACGAGGAGCAGCGTCGCCAACGCATCGACAAAGCCAGGCCAGATGAGCGAGGAGCGGTGATCGCGGCGTGATAAACTGGCCACGGGTGCGCCCTAGGAACCTTCGCCGGTTGCAGCTATGGTCCGTGCGAGCAGTCGGATTTCACGGCGCAGGGCATCGGAAATTTCATCGCGCGATAGTGTCGTTTCATCGACAAGGCGTTGCATGTTCATATCGATGTTGCGGAAATGCTTTTGCGTGTTTTCGTCCATGCCGCCACCACCACCGCCATTGGCCTCGGCCAATTTTTGCAGAATAGGTTTCATTTCCATGTGTGATTCGGCCAAGTGCTTCATCACCTGTTGTTCGGTTCGCATGTGATCGGTCAGGGCCTCAATCTTCTGGGTTAGGGACCCCAGCCCCGCATTGACCGAGTGTTTGCCTTCTTCGCTACGCGCGATGATGACCTGAAGATTTTCCAAACTTTCCGCCGTTTGTTCCAATAATGCCTGGACGTAGGCGGGCACGCCCTGTTCACCTTCGGAGCCGAGCGCGCCGCTGGATAAGCGTGTCACACTAGAGAGCCATTCTTCGAGGTCGTTATAAAATCGGTTTTGCGCCTGACTGGCTTGCAAATCTAAAAAACCCAACACCAGTGACCCAGCAAGGCCAAACAATGATGACGAAAACGCCGTGCCCATACCATCGATAGGTGCTTCGAGGCCGCCTTTGAGGGCTTCGAACACGACAGCAGCTTCGCCACCATCGACGCTTAGCCCACCGATCACCTCGCCAATGGAACTGACGGTTTCGAGCAATCCCCAGAACGTTCCCAATAACCCTAGGAAA
The DNA here is from genome assembly GCA_965659695.1 of Rhodospirillales bacterium. GTDB lineage: Bacteria > Pseudomonadota > Alphaproteobacteria > Rhodospirillales > Casp-alpha2 > UBA4479. The sequence goes on along the minus strand of CBFHXC010000027.1, from coordinate 30,144 downwards.
ATCAGCAACCCGATGTTGTAGCGCGAAAGATCACGGCTTTCATCCAGACGTGCGGCAATGCCATCCAGAATTGACCGCATGCTGAGAGCTGATAGGCTGAAGCGAATGCCACGTCGGTCACTGAGCATGGTGGCCATCGGCCCCAATAGCTTTGGTGCGTCACTCGTTTCAGGCAAGGGAACGCGCATGCCCGCTTCGGCTTCGGAGAGGTTGTCACGAAAGCGTTCTAACCAGTAAACTTCGCGGTACAATAGGGCCGCTTGGCGAAAGTTGTAGGCGATACCCAGAACCAGGACACCCAAGATCAGACCGTTCAGTGGCGCATTGGCCATGAACGCGGATCGCAAAAGTTCAAAAACAAAAAAGACGGCTGCGCCGACACAGGCCAGGAACGCCGCCATCCGAAGAAGAAATACGGTTGGGCGTGTCATTGGGGCCTATCCTCTCTGAGGTGAGATTTCATTGGGCTCGAACGATGCCGGGTTCCCGTTAAAAAATTACTGATCGATCATATTAACGTCGACACGGTTTTTCTGATCGCCTTCGGCTTTGTCGCCCAAGGCCCGCACATCAATGCGAGTGGAGCGAACACCTTTTTCGATCAAATAAGACCGCACAGACAGGGCGCGTGAGAGGGAAATCCGCCGCGCTTTGATAGATGATAAATCTTCGCCAGCGGCGTAAGCCATCAACTGGACGCGTGATTTATCGTTGGCCTGCAGTTCGGCAATGACGCCATCAAGGATGGCTTGTCCGTCAGCAGACAGTTTTGTGTTGTCGGCGTTAAACAAAACCTGTGATGGACCATCTGTTGGTGCCGATGTCGGTGCCGACGCCTGTTCGGTTGGCGCAGGTGCACTTGCCGCCGATGGTGCATCGGTAACAGCTGGCGCAGGCGGTGCTGCAGGGGCAGGCGGTGCGGCAGGGGCTGAGGCCGTTGAAGCTGGTGCCGTCGCAGCAGCTGGCGCTGGCGGCGCGGATGCTGTTTGTGTTGGCGCAGCGGCAGGTTTGGGCGGTTCAGGAGCAGCTTGCTTTGTCGGCGCTGGCGCAACGGGCTTCGGAGCCGCAGGTTGTGGTGCAGCAGGCGGTGCGCTGGCAACTTGTTCCGGCGCTGGGGCGCGGCTTGCAGACTGCACGGGTGTCTTCCGCGCAGGCGCTGTGCCCGGTTTGCGCAGTTGAACGGTTGATTGCCCACCTTGAGGCTTAACGTACAAACGCGATCGCGGTGTGGTTGGGCCAGGCATCAACAAGCCACTGGTTGATCGTGTGCCAACGGACCGGGGCGAATACCCAGTCACGGGCGCGGCAGTCCCGCCACCATGAATAGCGTCCCAATTAATGACCACATCATCTGTGGCGGCGGTATATGAAGAGGTCTGGGCCATCACGGCCGCCGGGGCGACGGCACTTATCAAGAAAGCCCCAAACATAGCTTTGCGCGCAATTGCCCAACCATTCATTTTTCGGCGAACCATGCGGCCTCCCATTTCAGTCATTTAGATGCCAAGTCTCGACTACGAAGCTATCAAACTATTTCGAAAATACCTAACCCGAAGGCTGGTCTCAACCGATTTGGTCAATCTTTGTGCGCGTCTTTGAGCAATTTCAAGAAATCGCGGTCCAAAGCGGCGTTAGTTGCGACTATATCGCCCGAATCCAACATCGAGTCACGACCGCTAAAATCAGTGACCATGCCACCTGCTTCTTTAACTAACAGAATACCCGCTGCGATGTCCCAGCGCGCCAAACCGCGCTCCCAAAACCCGTCGTAGCGGCCAGCCGCAACAAATGCGAGATCCAATGCGGCCGCTCCAAATCTGCGGACACCGGCTGTTTGTGCCATCACTGACTTTAGCTCTGCGATAAATGGCTCGTGACCATCCCGACCCAGGAATGGAATGCCGGTCGCAAAAATCGAGTCGGCCATCGCTGTTCGGCCAGAGACACGCAGGCGGTGGTCATTGTGAAATGCGCCCTTGCCACGCTCGGCGATGAACAAATCATCTGTGACAGGATTATAGACAACACCGGCTTCGATCTTGCGGTCACGTTCCAACGCAATCGAGATGCCGAAATGCGGAATGCCATGCAGGAAATTCGTGGTGCCGTCCAATGGGTCGATGATCCAACGGTTGGAAATATCTGACCCTTCGACCTCGCCACGTTCTTCCATCATGAAACCATAGTTGGGGCGTGTTTTCGCCAACTCATCGTAGATAATTTCTTCGGCTTTGGTATCGGCCTTGCTGACGAAATCTGCGGGCCCTTTTCGGGACACCTGCAATTGTTCTACTTCACCAAAATCACGTCGCAGCGCACGGCCAGCCTTTTGGGCAGCCGCAACCATGACGGTGATAAGTGGCGTTTTGATGGTCATTCCGTTGATCCAGACTTAGTCTTTTGCGCGCTCGACATAGGTGCCTTCACGGGTGTCGACGACAATCCGTGTGCCAGCCTCGATATGCGGTGGGACCAAGACTTTGACACCATTCTCCAGCAGGGCTGGTTTGTAAGACGAGGATGCCGTTTGACCTTTGACGACGGCGTCGGCTTCGGTGACTTCGAATGTGGCGTGCTGTGGCAGTTCGACACCCAGCGGCTCGTCTTCAAAGCTCTCAATCTTGACATTCATGCCGTCTTTTAAGAATGGCACGCTTTGCTCGCCAACGGCTTCGGTGGACAGAGAAATCTGATCATATGATTCGTTGTGCATGAACGTATGCATGTCGCCGTCGGAAAACAGGTATTGGTACTCTGTTTGCTCCAGACGTGCTCGCTCGACCTTCTCAGAAGACCGAAACCGTTCGTTCAGCTTGGTGCCGTCACGGATGTCCTTAAGCTCGACCTGCAAATACGCACCGCCCTTACCAGGCTGCGTGTGCTGAATTTTAGCTGCGCGCCAAAGGCGACCTTGGTGTTCGATAACCATTCCGGGGCGAATGGCATTCCCATCAATCTTCATAGCGACCGTCCTGAAAATCTATCGTGGATAGCTGTAAAAAGGCATTCGGCGCGGTTTCTATCAGGTCCGACGATGGTGTTCCATGTAAATCTTATGTTTTTACGGCGTGTCTTAAGCTTGGAGTTTCGCTGCAAAGGCAGCTACCGCATCTTCCGGACCCGCAGAGAAATCCCAAACAGCGCTGACGACGGCCAAGAAATCCGCCCCAGCATCGATCAAAGGTGTGCAGTTTTCCTGTGTGATCCCCCCAATGGCGACGCAGGGCAGCACGGTCATCGTCGAGCACCATTCCAAGATTTCCGGATCGGGATGATACTTGGCATCCTTTGTCGTGGTTGGGAAAAACGCCCCAAACGCCACGTAATCAGCACCTTTTTCACCGGCCGTCATCGCCAAATGACGACTGTCGTGGCAGGTCACACCTATGGTTTTCTGATCACCCAAAAGTGCCCGCGCATCATCATAACTGGCGTCTGATTGTCCGATATGTACGCCATCGGCACCCGATGCAGCAGCCAAGTCAGGCCGGTCATTGACCAGGAATGGAATGTCATACTCGGCACAAATCGGCATCAAGACTTCGGCTGCGCGCAGGATATCATCATCTTGTACGTCTTTGAGCCTGAGTTGAAATGCGCCCACGATGTCGGGCCCCCCAGCGATGGCCTGCTTCAACTCTTCGCCAAATCGGGTGGGTTCGATTTCAGGCGGCGAGATCAAGTAAAGCTGACAAGGAATGCGGTCGTCATCAGCCATGTGCAGTCTCGCCCTGTTGATGTGTCGATGGGGTGGTCCCGCGCGATAATGTCACGCCAGAAGCGCGCGCCATTTCTGAAATTTTGCCGGCAATTTCATCGGGGGCATGGGTCAGGATATGCTGACTGCCTTCACGGATCGCGCGAAGCGCGGGGCCAGCGGTATCCCCGCAATCCAATACCGCATCCACGTTAATGTGTTCACAGGGAACATCGGATCGTGCTGCAGAAATCATTTCATTGAATGTGCGCGGGCCCAATAAACTGGCCGCAGAAGGGGCACTGATCAGTGTCACATCAGTCCCAGCCTGTATTGCAATTTCCAGCGCGCGCTTGGCGTCATCCAAGTTATGAACGACAAACGTCGCGCTGGAATTTGATTGCATTATGACAACGCGGCCATTGCGGCGGCGGTGTCAGGCATCCGGTTAGAGAAGCCCCATTCGTTGTCGTACCATGTCAGGATACGTACAAAGTTGCCTTCCATGACTTGGGTCTGAGTGGCATCGAATGTCGAACTCATCGGATTGTGGTTGAAGTCGATGGAAACCAGTGGCTCGGTGTTGTAACCGAGAACCCCCTTCAACTTGCCTTCTGACGCAGCTTTCATCGCTGCGTTGATTTCTTCGGCCGTGGTGTTGCGTTTCGCTTCGAAGGTCAGATCAACCAGAGAAACGTTTTGGGTTGGGACACGGATCGAACTGCCGTCCAACTTGCCCATCAATTCTGGAATCACCAGACCAATAGCTTTCGCCGCACCAGTAGATGTTGGGATCAACGAAGCAGACGCGGTCCGTGCACGACGTGGATCAGAGTGCAACGTATCCAAGGTCCGCTGATCGCCCGTGAATGCGTGGATCGTGGTCATATACCCTTTTTCGATGCCGATCAGGTCATGCAGAACCGAGGCGACAGGAGCCAGGCAGTTTGTGGTGCATGATGCGTTCGATACGATGGTGTCTTCGGCGGTCAGTGTGTCGTGGTTGACGCCATAGACGATGGTTTTGTCGGACTCTTTGCCCGGCGCAGAAATCAGAACTTTCTTTGCGCCCGCTTCAAGATGCTTGCCCGCACCATCGCGATCCACAAAGAAGCCTGTGCATTCAAAAGCGATATCGATGCCAAAGTCAGCCCATGGCAATTTTGCAGGATCACGCTCGGCGGTGACTTTCATCGCACCCTTGCCAGCATCCATCGTGTCGCCTTCAACAACGACGTCGTGAGGGAAGCGACCATGCGTTGAGTCATAGCGCAACATGTGCGCGTTCATATCGACTGAACCCAAATCGTTAATGGCGACAACTTCGATGTCGTCACGACCACTTTCGATAATGCCGCGCAGAACCAAGCGACCAATTCGACCAAAACCATTGATGGCAACACGTACCGCCATTATTTCCTCCTAGAAATGCCGACCTCTGGTTATTGCTATGGGCGGCGAACATTGAAAAACGTAAGAATTCAGCGGGAAAAAAACGGTTTTGACGCCAAAGGTCAACGCCTGAATTGCTACGGATACACGAATCCGTCCGCGGCACTTAGTAAATAATGAAGATATTCAGTGTTTTAGATGCGAACTTTGATGAATCAGTTGACGTTCTTCAGGTTCACTTCATAGTAGTGGCGCAGTATTGGGGCACTTTGTATACTCTGGGACAAGAATCTCTATGTCTTCTACGTCTATTGCCAAAGCATCACGGGTGGACCGAGCGCTGGAACGCTTAGAGGCGGCGGTCGAAAAGTTGGATGCCGCGAGCGCGAATGCATCTGGTTCGGGTGATAATGCGGATACGGCCGCGCTGCGCGACGAAAACGCTAAACTGAAATCGCTTAATTTAGATGCAGCCGAGAAGCTCTCGCGGACTATTGAGCGGCTGGAAGCGACCTTGAACGGCGAGGGCAATTCCTAATGGCTCAAGTCACAGTCACCATCAACGAGCGAAAGTACACGGTCGCGTGTGACGATGGCCAAGAGGCGCATTTGTCGCGGCTCGGCGGCTACATCGATAAACGCGTCACAGAATTGGTGGCAGCCGTTGGGCAGATTGGTGACGCCAAATTACTGGTCATGGTTTCGCTGTTGGTCGCAGATGAACTGTCTGATGTTTACGCCGAGATGGAAACGATGAAATCCGGCGGCAAAGGTGCTGCTGCGGCAGCGCAAACAGAAGAAAGAGTCAGTAATAGTTTGGAAAACATTGCCGAGCGCATCGAAAGCATTGCCGCGAGGCTCGAACGTCCCTAGTTTAACTCACGGCGAGCTGCTGAGTGCGCTAGGCCATCATTATCCCTGGGGCCTTAAATCCATCGTACGGGAGCTGTCCCTGCCGGTCCTCTGGGATCGGTATTTACGGCGCCCACCTGCTAGAGCAGGCCACGGAGGATCTTACGGCCATCGGCTTTTGCGGCTCGTCGTCCTATTTATCGGGCATGCTGAATGAATATCGACGAAACAAAGAAACTCGCCCGCGCAGAGGCCGCAGCCATCAGAAAACAAGCCAGCGCTGACAACCCCGATGCGGGTGAAAAACTGCGTGATCAAATCGTCGAACATGCCATTCAGCTTGGTCTAAGCCTGCCGTATCATGTCAGCGCGTTTCTGCCCATCGGCTCGGAAATTGATACCCTGCCGACAATGCGCTCACTTGCAGACCTTGGGCATATCACCGCACTGCCGGTGGTCATTGGAAAAGACCAACCGCTGATTTTCCGAAAATGGTTTGTCGGTGAAAAACTGGTGCCGGGTGCATTCGGCACGTCAGAACCCTTGGCCAGCGAGCCGGAAATCATTCCGGAAATTTTGCTGGTGCCGATGTTGGCATTTGATGCCCAAGGGTATCGACTGGGGTATGGCGGCGGATATTATGACCGCACGATTGAGAAATTCGAAAAGTTAGGGCCCATAACCACCGTTGGCATTGCATTTTCTGCGCAACACGTTGATACCGTCCCCCGTGGTCCGCACGACAGGTCACTGCAATGGGTTGCGACCGAACGCGATCTCATCCGAGTGAAATAAGCGTATGACGAAAGTACTGACGATATGAAAATTTTGATGATTGGCGATGTTGTCGGTAGTGCAGGACGTGCCGTCATTAACGCGGAACTTCCCAGGCTGCGCGAGCGGCTTAAGACAGATTTCGTCGTCATCAACGGTGAAAACGCGGCGCATGGTTTCGGGATCACCGGCAACATTTGCGAGACACTTTACCAATCGGGCGCAGACTGTGTGACCACGGGCAATCACGTTTTCGATCAGCGCGATATCATTTCGCATATGGATCGGGACGACAAAGTCATTCGCCCCATCAATTATCCTCAGGGTACACCTGGTAAGGGCTTTGGGATATACAAGACAGCCGATGACAAGCGCGTCCTCGTAGTCAATGCCATGTGCAGATTGTTTATGGAATTATTGGATGACCCGTTCCAGGCCATGCAGACGTTGTTGGAACGTTACAAGTTAAAGCGCGATGTCGATGTGATCCTGGTTGATCTGCATGGCGAAGCGTCGAGCGAGAAACAATGCATGGCGCATTATCTCGACGGTCGTGTCACTGCGGTTGTCGGATCACACACGCATGTCCCGACGGCAGATACGTGGGTACTGCCCGGCGGCACTGCATACCAGACAGACTTGGGTATGACAGGCGACTATGACTCGGTGATTGGCATGAAAAAAGAAGGCGCCGTCGGCCGATTTATTTCCAAGGGGGAACGCATCCGTTTGGAGCCCGCGACCGAAGACGGCACCATCTGTGGCAGCTACATCATCACCGATGATAAGACTGGGTTGGCAAAAAGCATCCAGCCGCTGCGGATCGGTGCGCACCTGCCCAAGGCGATGCCGAAGCCTTAAATCGTGACGGCATGCACGGTTTCCGGTCGCACTCAAAACCCATAAATAGGTTGAAGTTCACGCTGCAGTGTTCAACAAGGGGCCGCAGGTAGTAGAATACATCGATTCGCAGGCTCTTGGGGCCGCGTTGATGATGCACGCAACGATCAAACGATGGGTAGTGGGATATGGCAGGCCATTCAAAATTTAAAAATATTATGCATCGCAAAGGCGCGCAGGATAAAAAACGCGCGAAAGTTTTTGCGAAGTTAGGCAAAGAAATTTCGATTGCCGCGCGCGACGGTGAAGACCCCGGTTTTAACCCGCGTCTGCGGCTCGCAATTGCCAACGCACGCGGCCAAAACATGCCCAATGACAACATCAAGCGCGCCATTCTAAAAGGTGTCGGTGGCGATGGTGATAACTACGAAGAAATTCGCTACGAAGGATATGGTCCTGGTGGCATCGCGATCATCGTCGAAGTGCTGACCGACAACCGTAACCGCGCCGCATCTGAGGTGCGCTCGACGTTTTCTAAAAATGGTGGGAATCTGGGTGAAACGGGCAGCGTGTCATTCATGTTTGATCGCGTCGGGCAGTTGGTATTCCCGGCGGACAAAGCTGATGCTGACACAATGTTCGAAGCTGGCCTAGAGGCCGGGGCATCGGATGTTGAAAGCGATGACGAAAATCACACGCTGACGTGTGATCCGAACGATTTCGCCGAAGTCCGCGACGCCTTGGCCGAGAAATTTGGTGATCCCGAAAGTGCCGGGCTCGAATGGAAACCGCAAAACACCATTGAGGTCGATGAAGATGCCGCAGGGACGTTGTTGAAGCTGATCGAGGCACTTGAAGATAACGACGATGTGCAGTCGGTGGCCGCAAACTTTGATATCGCTGATGACATTATGGAGCGCTTGAGCGCTTAGAGATAGGAACGAACGTGCGTTTGATCGGCTTCGATCCAGGACTGCAAAATACCGGGTGGGGTGTCATTGATGTTGACGGAAACCGGCTGCGGCATGTCGCGGATGGCGCGGTCCATACGTCACCAAAAGCCACGCTTTCTGATCGACTGGTTGAACTGCATGCTGGTCTGCAAGACGTGATCGCCGAACATCAGCCAGACGAGGCTGCAGTCGAAGAAACCTTCGTGAACAAAAACGCGGTATCGACCCTTAAACTGGGACAAGCCCGTGGGATTGTCTTGTTGGTGCCTGCATTGGCCGGGCTGCACGTCGCGGAATACTTACCAAACCTGGTGAAAAAAACCGTGGTCGGGTCGGGGCATGCGCAAAAAGAACAAGTGCAAATGATGGTCAAGACACTGCTGCCCGGATCGCAGATCGCGACGGCGGATGCCGCCGATGCGCTGGCCGTGGCGATATGTCATGCGCACCATCGCGGGAGTGCCGAACGTGTGAAGAACTTGGCGAGAATGGCGACATGATCGCGCGGCTCAAGGGCATCGTTGAAGAACTTGGTGATGATTGGCTGATCGTCGATGTGAACGGCGTCGGGTATCATGTTTTCGCGTCGTCTCGAACCCTCGGCAGCATGGTCGTCGGCGACGCGGTGACCGTCGTGATCGAAACCCACGTGCGCGAAGATCACATCCATTTATATGGTTTTGCCGATACCGCAGGACGCGATTGGTTCAAAATGCTGACCACCGTGCAGGGCGTCGGCGCCAAGGTCGGATTAGGAATTCAAAGTGCGCTTGGCCCCGATGAAATCAGTCAGGCCATTGCCGCTCAGGACAAGGCAACCATCACCCGCGCGCCGGGCGTGGGGCCAAAATTGGCGGCACGTATTGTTTCTGAATTGAAAGATAAAGTAGGCGCAATCGCGTTGAACCAAACCCTGGCCGCATCCGGCGGCAATGCGCCGAAAAGCGGCACGGCAGCAAAGGGCAATGACGTGTCCGATGCGGTCTCTGCATTGGTCAATTTGGGCTACAACGCATCGCAGGCATTGGGTGCTGTATCCGAAGCAGCTGGTGAACTGGGCGAGGGGGCTGATGTCTCGGCGCTGATCCGTGGCGGGTTGTCCCGTTTGGCACCTGCGGATACCGGGTCGGGAGCACGCGGCTAAATGTCTGAAGAAGACCGCATTATTGAACCTGATAAGATCGAAGGGGACGTGCAAGATTCGGCCCTTCGCCCACAAAAGCTGGATGATTTTGTCGGCCAGCCAAAAGTTCGAAGTAACCTCAAAGTATTTGTCGAGGCGTCGATCCAGCGGAATGAAGCCCTCGATCACGTGTTGTTTTTTGGCCCACCTGGTTTGGGCAAGACAACGCTGTCGTCCATTGTCGCTAAGGAAATGGGCGTGGGATTTCGCGCTACGTCTGGTCCGGTCATCGCCAAGGCCGGCGACTTGGCTGCGATTCTGACGAATTTAGATGCGGGCGATGTGTTGTTCATCGATGAAATTCACCGCCTGAACCCGGCGGTCGAAGAGATTCTGTATCCCGCCATGGAAGATTTCCAACTCGATCTGATCATCGGCGAGGGACCGGCAGCGCGATCTGTGCGTATCGATTTGCCGCGCTTTACGCTGGTCGGTGCGACGACGCGTTCGGGCCTGATATCAACACCGCTTCGCGAGCGATTTGGCATTCCGATGCGTTTGGAATTCTACAGCATCGATGATCTGCAAAGCATCATCAGTCGGGGTGCGGGATTGTTGGGCATGGATTTAACTCCGGATGGTTCGCGTGAAATCGCGACCCGTTCACGTGGCACGCCGAGGGTCGCGGGGCGGTTGCTCCGGCGGGTAAGGGATTTCGCAGCGGTTGAGGGCCATTCGCCCGTCGATGCCAAAGCAGCAGATGCGGCGCTCAATCGATTGGACGTCGATGCGCGAGGACTTGATGCGATGGATCGCAGGTACCTCACGTGCATAGCTGATAATTACGGCGGCGGGCCAGTCGGCGTTGAAACATTGGCGGCTGCACTATCCGAACAACGCGATACCATCGAAGACGTGATCGAGCCTTATTTGATTCAGCAGGGATTGCTGATGCGTACACCACGTGGTCGCGCGTTAACGGGTGACGGATTCAAACATTTGGGTCTGAAACCACCCGCCGATATGAACCAGTTGGAATTAATTGCGGTGGACGAGGCTTCCGATGGCTGATCCCTCAGCGCAAATGTTCGAGCATCCCGTTCGCATTTACTACGAAGACACCGACACCGGTGGCATTGTCTATTATGCGAATTATTTGAAATTCGCAGAACGTGCCCGGACCGAGATGTTACGGTCCTTCGGTATCGAGAATTCGACGCTGTTGAACGAGCAACGCTTCGCCTTTGCGGTTAAGGAATGCTGCGCGAATTACATCAAGCCTGCTGTTTTGGACGACGAATTAAACGTCGTCACCACCATAGAAAATTTAGGCGGGGCGAGCATGCGCCTTATTCAGGACATTTTTCGAGGGCAAGAACACCTTGTCGCCATCACCGTGCGCCTAGCGTGCATGAATATCGATACCGGTCAGCCCTGTCGATTGCCCAAAGAAGTGCGGGCAGTCATGGGACAAAACAGCAAAACGAACTAATCGGAGTAAGGCATGGAAAATCAAGCGGTTGACGCGGCACTGATCGCAGGGTCCCTGGAGGGGGCGCATTTCGGTATGATGGAGATGTTTCTACGCGCCGATATCGTGGTCAAATCGGTGATGATCAGTCTGATCCTGGCATCGATTTGGTGCTGGGCGATCATTTTTGAAAAAATGCTGACTGTGCGTCGATTGAACAAGCGATCAAGCGAATTCGAACAAGCGTTTTGGTCGGGGCAGTCCCTGGATGAACTGTATGAGCGGATATCGACCAACCCACGAGACCCCATGTCGGCGGTGTTCGTAGCTGCGATGCGCGAATGGCGGCGGGTATCAGGTGAGATGACGGCGAACCTGAAAGTTGGCGTGTCTGATCGGATTGAACGGGTGATGCAAATCACCGTGCATCGGGAAATGGATCGCGCTGAAAAGTACATGACATTCCTGGCAACGACCGGGGCGACCGCACCGTTCATTGGCTTGTTCGGAACGGTATGGGGCATCATGAACAGTTTCCAATCCATCGCCATGTCTTCGAATACGAGCCTAGTCGTGGTTGCACCGGGAATTGCAGAAGCATTGTTTGCGACGGCGCTCGGTCTGCTGGCCGCGATACCTGCCGTTGTTGCTTACAACAAACTTAGCAAAGATTTGGATCGGTACGCGGGCAGGCTGGACTCATTCGCAGGCGAGTTTTCTGCCATTCTATCCAGAGAGATGGACTAAGGAGCCGCGCACATGGGTGTAAATATCCAAAGCCGCAGCGGTTCTGGTCGGTACACACGATCCCGCCGCGCCCCGATGAGTGAAATCAACGTTACGCCCTTTGTTGATGTGATGTTGGTGTTGTTGATCATTTTTATGGTGACGGCACCGCTACTGACGGTCGGTGTCGAAGTCAATTTGCCAGAAACCAAAGCCGGTGCGATTGCTGGTGATGACGAACCGTTGGCGATCTCCATCGATGCGTCGGGTGAAATTTTCCTGCAAGACACGTCCGTGCCTATTGCCACATTAGTGCCACGACTTCGTGCCATTACGGGGGAGAATTATGATCTTCGTATTTTTGTGCGGGGTGATGAAGCGATCAATTATGGGCGCGTGATGGAAGTCATGGGCACCATTAATCGAGCGGGGTATCGCCGGGTTGCGCTGATCACTAAATCGGTGAAGAGCACACGGGCGGACGAAGCTGAGAAAAAGAACCCTTAAACGAGGCAGATCGTCGGGCATGAAAAGTGGTTTCATATTTTCGGTCGGACTGCATGGCGCGCTCGTCGCTGCCACGTTGTTTGGCTTGCCCATTTTTGAACAACCTGAAGCATTCGACGAAACCCCCATCTTTGTTGAAATGGTGGAAATCGATGAAATCCGTAACGCGCCGCCGCCGGAACCTGCCCCCGAACCAGAACCAGAGCCGGAAAAAGCCCCAGAGCCTGAGCCCGTTGCCGAGCCTGAGCCCGAACCGCAACCGGCACCGGAGCCTGAACCCGAGGTTGCCGCACTCCCGCCCGAGCCTGAACCTGCGCCCGAGCCCGAGCCGGAACCTGAACCTGAACCCAAAAAACCTGAGCCCAAGACCGCGAAGGCCGTGGTGAAGAAAAAACCGAAACCACCCGAGCAGTTCGACACCGCGTCGCTGCTGAAGGACTTGGCTGAGTTGAAGAAAACCAAAGCGGCGGCGGCGAAGGAAGAACCAAAAAAAGAGCCCGAGAAAAAAGATTTCGCAGCCTCTATCCGAAGTGCTTTGAAGGCCAACTCAGCCCCGACGCCTTATAATCCGGAGCGCAAAGTATCGATGACGGAATTGGATGGTATGCGTCGACAAGTTATTGAGCAGGTGACGCCGTGCTGGAATATCAATCCGGGTGCGCAGAACGCCGAGAACTTGGCTGTGGTGATCAGGATGGCGATGAACCCTGATGGCACCGTTCAATCGGCGATCATTGACGATCAAGCCCGTTACTATCGTGACGCGTTCTTTCAGTCGGCTGCGGACGCCGCCAAACGTGCTGTATTGAATCCGCGTTGTAATCCCATCAAACTGCCCGCAGACAAATTTCATGTGTGGCGTAACATAACGATCAATTTTGATCCCAGAGAGCTCCTGTAGGTGAAGTATATGTTTTGGACGAAAACGCTGATCCGCGCGATCCCCGTATTCCTGATGATGGTGATTGCATCCACGGGGATTCGGGCAGAGCTCAAGGTCGATATCACAAAGGGGAAGGCTGAACCGCTACCCATTGCTGTCACCGACTTTTTTGGATCAAGCCCAGAGGAAGCACAGTTCGGTGCGGATATTTCTCAGGTCATTGCTGCTGACTTGCAACGTTCTGGATTGTTCAAACCGATCGACAAACGCGCGTTCATCCAATCCGATGGTGCATTGAATACTTTGCCACGCTTTGGCGACTGGCGATTGATCAACACCCAGGCGTTGGTGCAGGGACGCACGCAGTTGGTTTCTGATGGTCGGTTACGGGTGGAATTCCGTCTGTGGGACGTGTTTGCCGAACAACAAATGGTCGGCTTGGCATACTTCACCGTGCCGGACAACTGGCGTCGTGTAGCGCACATTGTCGCCGATGCCATCTACAAACGGATTACCGGCGAAGACGGTTATTTCGACACACGGATCGTTTACATCGCAGAGACCGGCCCTAAAAAACGCCGCATCAAACGCTTGGCGATCATGGACCAGGATGGGGCCAACCATCGCTTCTTAACTGATGGTTCGGCGTTGGTCTTAACGCCCAGGTTCTCGCCCACGCTGCAGGAAATCACGTATTTGAGTTACCACGGCAATACGCCACGCGTTTATATTTTTAATATCGATACGGGACGTCAGGAATTGTTGGGGAACTTTCCCGGTATGACATTCGCGCCGCGTTTCTCGCCTGATGGTCAAAAAGTCATCATGAGTATATCGGAGAACGGCAACACCAATATTCACGTGATGGATCTTCGAACCCGACGGGCGGCTCAGTTAACGCGTTCGGCAGCGATTGATACATCACCCAGTTATGCGCCCGATGGACAGCAGATCGCCTTTAACTCTGACCGTGGTGGATCTCAGCAGCTATATGTGATGAACGCCGACGGCAGCAACGTAAAACGCATTAGTTTTGGGAAGGGGCGCTATGCGACCCCCGTGTGGTCTCCGCGTGGCGATTTGATTGCCTTTACTAAGTTTACAGGCGGTCGTTTCTTTATCGGTGTTATGCGGCCTGATGGATCAGGCGAGCGTTTGCTGGCCGAGGATTACTTGGTCGAAGCCCCCACGTGGTCGCCAAATGGCCGCGTGTTGATTTATTTCCGTCAGTCCAAACAGGGCGAAAATGTATCGGAACCTCGGCTCTATTCGATTGATTTGACCGGGTTCAACGAGCGAGAAATCCTGACCCCAGTTGGTGCATCTGACCCAGCGTGGTCGCCATTAATTCCATAAGCCCTTTGTTGCATTGCAAAAATATGTTTGAATGAAGTGACTAGAGGGAGCTTAAATGCCAAAAAAGGGCTTGGAATCAAGCGCGTCTCTCTTTAAAGATACAACCAGCGGCATCCGTGATGGAGGCCGGCGGAGGTACGTGCCGAGTGTTCGGCGTCATAGGGGTGTTAAAAAACCCGGTGAGGAGTATTCTAAATGCGTTTTAAAATTCTAAGTGTGCTTGCCGCTGTAGCCTTGGTTGCGGCATGTGAAACAGCTCCAGAATCGACGGGGAATGCCCAGTCGAGTGGTGCGACTAATACGTCTAGTAGCGCGTCTACTGCGCCAGCAACGCGTGTCGAAATTCAAATGGGCAGCCAAGAAGACTTGGTCGTCAACGTTGGTGACCGTGTGTTTTACGCTTACGACAGCTCAGAGCTTTCTTCTGAAGCTCGTGCAACTCTCGAAAAGCAGGCTGCATGGTTGAGCAAATTCGGTAACGTGCGTGTTATTCTCGAAGGTCACGCCGATGAGCGCGGTACCCGTGAGTACAACTTGGCGCTCGGTGATCGTCGTGCGAACGCTGCAAAAGATTATCTTGTTGCATTGGGCGTCAACCCAGCCCGCATTAAAACGATTTCTTACGGCAAGGAACGTCCAGCCGCTATTGGCTCTAACGAAACCGCATGGGCGCAAAACCGTCGCGGCGTTATGGTTGTCGATAACACCGGCAGCTGATCGTTCCAGCGTAAGCTGAGATTTTAAGGCGTTTGCCCAATGGTTTCGACCGGATGGGCAAGCGCCTTAATTTTGCCTAATATCTCCCGCAGTTTGCACGATGACACCAACCACGCTTAACAAGCTTGGCGTTAAAGATACATTTGACCGGAGAGAGTAGATGTTTGTTCGCAACCTTTCGATTGCCTGTTTGGTTATTTCCCTCGGGGTAATGGCGGGATCGACAAGTTGGGCGCAGTCTGTTGATACGCGCGCACTTATGGACCGAATTGAGCGTTTGGAGCGGGATATTCGAACCCTTAACGTCCAGATCGCGCGGGGCGGCGGCACACCGTCTGTGGTTTTAAGTGAAGGCGGGACCGCAGTGCCTTCGAATGATCCGTCATATGCTCGGTTGAACGTGCGGGTGTCTCAAATCGAAGCCGATGTCCGGCGCGCGACGGGTAGGGTGGAAGAGATGTCTTTTCAACTGAACCAAGTCGCACAACAAATCGAAAAGCTCTCGACGGATGTGAACTTCCGTCTCAGCCAATTGGAGCGTGGCGGCATTGCGTCCAGCACCGGTTTTCAACAACCCGCTGGTGCGCCATTGGTGGCAGGCCAAGCGCCAAAGTTGACACCACCACCTGTGGCATCGGGACAGCCTACGCTGCCAGATGGTAGTCAGGTCTTGGGCACGTTAACCGAGGCAGAGGCCGCGACGCCACCTCAGCCGACTACATCAACCGGCGATTCTGAAGCGGATCAACTGTTGGCACAAATCACTGGCGAACCCGCAACCCCTGCACCAGCACCGACGGCGGCACCTTCACCATCTGGCGTTGCTGTTGCGAACAATAGTGGTGCTGCGATTGCTGCGCCGACGCAGACGGCAGCGTTGCCCGCGGGCACTCCTTGGGAAAAGTACAATCATGCTTTTGGTTTGTTGCGCCAGGGTCAGTATGATTTGGCAGCCTCGGCATTGCAGGCATTTATCGAAGAACATGGCGACGATGCATTGGCATCCAATGCACAATACTGGCTGGGTGAGACCTACTACGTGCGCGGTGCGTTTGTTGAAGCCGCCGAGACGTTTCTTGAAGGATATCAAGCCAACACCCAGGGCCCGAAAGCCGCTGATGCGTTGCTCAAACTGGGTATGTCGCTGGCCAGCTTGGATAAGAAACAAGAAGCCTGTGCCGCGTTTCAAAAGCTTAGAGAAGATTATCCCAACGCGCCTGCCGGGCTCAAAAACACGATGCAACGAGAGTGGCAAAAGAACGGGTGCGTTTGATAGCATCGGACTGCCCGGACTGCCCGGACTGAATGCGCATCTCAATCAGGGGTATGCATGATCTATCATGATATCGACCAAGGCCGCTTTGATGCGTTGATGACCGCGTTAGGACCGTTTGAGCGTGCCCCCCACATCGCCGTCGGTGTGTCCGGCGGTGCGGATAGCATGGCGTTGGCGATATTGCTTTCAGATTGGGCGAATCGTCAGGGGGGTAGCGTCACGGCATTGATCGTCGATCATGGCTTACGTCCAGAGTCCGGCGCCGAAGCACGAAGTGTTTCAAAGGCATTAGTATCGCTTGGAGTCGAAAATCAGATTTTACGGTGGGCATCCGATGCTGTGATGACGGGTGTTCAATCCAAAGCTCGGCACGCCCGCTACGGGCTAATGGAAGCGTGGTGCAAACAAGCCAATGTCTTGCATTTGGCTGTCGCCCATCACGCCGATGATCAGGCCGAGACGGTATTGATGCGGATGGAAAAGGGCAGTGGTTCCGATGGCTTGTCGGGTATCCCACAGACGCGCGAGTTAGAACATTGTCGGTTGCTGCGTCCGTTACTGAATTTCAGGAAACAAACGCTGATCAGATTTCTCGATGATCGCGGCGTGACTTGGGTTCATGATCCATCCAATGACGACCCCAAATATGCGCGGACGGTTATTCGGATGGGGATCGTCAATGACAACGTCGACATTGATGGTGTGGTGACGTCAGCAGCGCGCTACGCCAGGGTGCGAGAGGTTGCTGAAACTGCTGCCGCCCGCTGGCTAGCCCGATACGCAGATATCAAACCATCGGGGTATCTTGCGCTCAACCTGTCGGCCCTGATGGATGCGGCAGAGGACACGCGATTGCGCGTGCTGTCTCGCGCGGCAACGGTTATCGGTGGAAAGGTCTATCCGCCAGCCATTTCTGCGACCGAACGCCTTTTTGTTGATCTGGTTGATGGTCGTGCTGCGACTATTTCTGGATCGTTATTTACGGTCAAAAAAGATGACGTGATGGTGTTTCGTGAAATGCGCAATCTGCCAAACGCGCAATCATTTGCAGGTCATGAAATCCTGTGGGATGGCCGGTTTTCTATCGCCAGGCATCGCGATGATCTGAACCTGAAGGTCATGGCTTTCGGGCAGCTAAATTTGACAAATGTCAGCAAACTAGATGTTCCGAACTGGTTTTCTGATCTGCCATCGACAGCGCAACGTACTATTCCTGTGGTCTGCTCTCGTAACGAAATTTTGATGCTCGAGCCGAATGGGACTAAAAAACAAGGGGTTTCCCTCAGGTTTTTGCCTAAGATACCGTTGGTCGGAATGGGTTTTTCCGTTGCGTGAACGCCGAAAAAGACTATTTGTAGAGGGAAGCACCGCACATTTATCTGCGGGTTAACGAATAAACGGCTCGAAACCCGGAAATTTCCCGGTTTCCAAGGGCTGCGAAGGAAAGAGATAACGTGAATTTCAGCAAAAATCTGGCACTTTGGATTATCATCGGATTATTGGTCTTGGCTCTTTTCAACATGTTCCAAGGCACATCTCAGCGCGCAGGCGTGAATGAACTCGCGTTTTCAGAGTTTGTGACCCGCGTTGACGAGGGCGATGTCCGCTCGGTGACCATCAAAGGCAACCAGATTTACGGTAGCCTGCAAAGCGGTGGCAACTTTCAAACCTACGCCCCGAATGACGCCCAAGTGGTTCAACGTCTGTCCGAAAAAGGCGTGACCATCCGTGCAGAACCTTCGGAAGAAGGCTCCCCGACATTGTGGGGTGTGCTGATATCTTGGTTCCCGATGCTGCTGTTGATCGGTGTCTGGATTTTCTTCATGCGGCAGATGCAAGGTGGCGGTGGCAAAGCCATGGGCTTTGGTAAATCAAAAGCCAAGCTGCTGACCGAAAAACAAGGCCGAGTCACATTTGATGACGTCGCGGGCATCGACGAAGCCAAGCAAGAGCTTGAGGAAATCGTCGAGTTCTTGAAGGATCCGCAAAAATTCCAACGCTTAGGCGGCCACATCCCAAAAGGGTGTTTGCTGGTGGGCCCTCCGGGGACTGGTAAAACATTGACCGCACGCGCTGTGGCGGGTGAAGCAAATGTGCCGTTCTTTACAATTTCCGGTTCTGACTTCGTTGAAATGTTTGTTGGTGTTGGGGCGTCGCGTGTTCGCGACATGTTTGAGCAGGGCAAAAAAAACGCGCCGTGCATCATCTTTATCGATGAGATCGACGCCGTGGGCCGCCATCGTGGTGCCGGTTTGGGCGGTGGTAACGACGAGCGCGAGCAGACGTTGAACCAATTGCTGGTCGAAATGGATGGCTTTGAAGCGAACGAAGGTGTGATCCTGATCGCAGCAACCAACCGTCCTGACGTTCTGGATCCGGCGCTGCTGCGTCCCGGTCGTTTTGATCGTCAGATTGTTGTGCCGAACCCTGATATCCTGGGTCGCGAAAAGATTCTCAAGGTTCATATGCGCAAAGTGCCGTTGGCACCCGATGTTGATGCCCGTGTGCTCGCACGTGGAACGCCAGGGTTCTCTGGTGCGGATTTGGCCAACCTGATTAACGAAGCCGCATTGCTAGCCGCGCGCAAATCCAAGCGCGTTGTGACGATGCAAGATTTCGAAGACGCGAAAGACAAAGTCATGATGGGGGCAGAACGTCGCTCCATGGTCATGACCGAAGACGAGAAAAAATTGACGGCTTATCACGAAGCGGGGCACGCCCTTGTTGGCCTGAACATGCCTAAGACCGATCCGCTACATAAGGTGACGATCATCCCGCGCGGTCGTGCGCTGGGTGTGACCATGAACTTGCCAGAGCGTGACCAACTGAGCATGTCCGAAACCCAGATGCTATCGCGCTTGGCGATGATGTACGGCGGGCGGATGGCCGAGGAATTGGTGTTCGGCAAAGAAAACATCACCACTGGTGCCGGCAACGATATCCAACAGGCGACAAACTTGGCACGTCGGATGGTTACGGAATTTGGGTTCTCGGATAAACTCGGTCGTCTACGTTACGCGGACAACGAAGAAGAAGTCTTCTTGGGTCATTCGGTTGCGCGTCAAAAGAATGTTTCTGATGCGACTGCTGACTTGATTGACCAAGAAGTGCGCCGCCTCATCGAAGAGGCAGAAGAGCAGGCACGACGTGTTCTGACTGAAAAAAATGAAGAACTTGAAATCATCGCGCAGGGCTTGCTCGAATACGAAACCCTGTCCGGTGCCGAAGTTGATACGCTGCTGAAAGGTGGCACCATCAGCCGTGATGATGATGACACGCCAAGCTCAGACGCGCCGCGACGCACGTCAATCCCGACCGGTGGTAAGACGCGTCCCAGAAAGGGACCCGATAGCTCTGACGGGATCGATCCAGAACCGCAGCCAGGCGAATAACTTCGTGCAGCGCCGCTCGGCGTTGCACGCCGTTCACAGATAGATATTAGGTGTCCTATGGGGGCAGTTCCCTCATTCTCAGGTTTGCCACTTAATCAACCTCGCCTGATGGGGGTGGTTAATGTCACACCAGATAGCTTTTCTGATGGTGGCGATTTTCTGGACGCTGCTATAGCCATCCAACACGGACTTAAACTCTCTGACGACGGGGCAGATATTCTGGACGTCGGTGGCGAGTCGACCCGGCCCGGTTCCGCACCTATTTCAATTGATGAAGAATTGGCACGTGTCATTCCGGTGATCGAAGGATTGGCGGGTGAGGGGAAGCTTATATCCATCGATACCCGACACGCCGAAGTGATGCGCCAAGCGATTTCGGCAGGCGCAAAAATTGTAAACGATGTCACGGCCCTAACAGGTGACCCCGATAGCATGACTGTTTGTGCTGATACGGGCGTCAATGTGGTGATCATGCACATGCAAGGCGAGCCGCAGACCATGCAGAATAACCCCACGTACGATGATGCGGCGTCTGATATTATGACTTATCTCCGAGAACGGGTTGCGATGATGGAAGCTGCCGGGATCGCGCATCATAAAATTGCGGTGGATCCTGGGATCGGTTTCGGCAAAAACCTTGATCACAATTTGCGTGTGCTTTCGGAATTGGGCGACTATGCGGACATTAATTTACCTGTGCTGTTGGGCGTGTCGCGCAAAAGCTTTATTACTAAAATTGATCGTGATGTGCCGCCCAAGGATCGAGTAGGCGGCTCAATATCGGCAGCCATCGCAGGTTATGCCCGTGGCGTTCGATTGTTTCGCGTTCATGACGTGGCGGAAACTCGGCAAGCGTTGGCCGTGTGGGACGCGATTGAAACTGTGTAAAGGGTTCTGAAATACTTTATATGACATTTTTGTGCGATACTATTTGTATGGTTTGTTGAAGCTTTAAAAAAGATTGAGATCATGACGCGTAAGTATTTTGGCACAGATGGCATTCGGGGGCGGGCAAACACTCATCCCATGACCGCAGAAATCGCCCTAAAATTGGGGATGGCGGCGGCGTTGCAATTTCGCCGTGGCGATCATCGCCACACCGTTGTTATCGGCAAGGATACGCGGCTTTCCGGGTATATGATTGAACCGGCATTGACGGCTGGCTTCATCGCAATGGGGATGGACGTTGTGCTATTAGGACCGTTGCCGACGCCAGCTGTCGCGATGTTGACCCGATCACTACGCGCTGATCTTGGGGTCATGATTTCGGCGTCGCACAATCCATTTGCTGATAACGGGATCAAGTTATTTGGGCCCGATGGCTATAAGTTATCTGACGAAGTCGAGCACCAGATCGAAGCCAAGATGGATCGTGATTTGAACGATGAATTGGAACCTGCCGAGAAATTGGGTCGCGCGCGACGTCTCGAAGATGCGGGTGGGCGATATATCGAATACGCAAAACAGACATTCCCAAAGGGGCTTCGTTTGGATGGATTGAAGGTTGCGGTCGATTGCGCGAACGGTGCTGCCTACAAGGTCGCGCCCCAGGTGCTTTGGGAACTCGGTGCCGAGATCGTGCCGATCGGTGTGTCGCCAGATGGTAAGAATATTAACGAAGGATGCGGCTCAACCAGTCTAGATGTCTTGTGTGAAACGACGGTCGCTGCCGGGGCGCACATAGGCCTGGCTCTTGATGGCGATGCGGATCGATTAATCGTGTGCGACGAAAACGGTCAGGTCATCGATGGTGATCAGATTATGGCATTGATCGCGTGTGACTGGCATCTGGCGGGTAGGCTGGCTGGCAGCAGTGTGGTCGCCACAGTGATGTCCAATCTGGGACTGGAGCGTTTCTTGGCGGATCAAGGTGTTGATTTGGTGCGCACAGCCGTGGGCGATCGTTACGTGGTCGAAGCCATGCGCGCCGATAAATTTAATTTGGGCGGCGAGCAATCAGGGCACTTAGTGTTTCGAGACTACGCAACCACAGGCGACGGCTTGATCGCGGCACTACAGGTGCTTGCGGTGCTGGTTCGGTCCGATGAACCGGCAAGCAAAGTCTGCGATATGTTCACGCCGTTGCCGCAATTGTTGAAGAACGTACGATATTCTAAGGGTGCGCCGCTTGATGCCGCCGCGGTAAAATCTGTGATCAGCGATGGTGAGGGCCGCCTGAATGGCAGCGGTCGTGTATTGATCCGAAAGTCTGGCACGGAACCTTTGATCCGTGTGATGGCAGAGGGTGAGGATATGGATTTGATCACGCAAGTGGTCGATGAAATCTGTGCTGCGATCTCGGCAGAGGCTTGACGTGATATGGTGAGGATGAACGGTCGGGTTCTGATTGTTGCGGGATCGGACAGTGGCGGTGGTGCCGGCATTCAGGCTGATATCAAATCCGTCACAGCGCTGGGCGGCTTTGCGATGACAGCGGTCACCGCGTTGACCGCACAAAATACCCAGGGTGTTCATGGCATCCACGAAGTCCCCGCTGATTTTGTCGCCGACCAGATGAAAGTCGTTTTGGATGATTTGGGCGCAGACTGCATCAAAATTGGCATGCTGCATCGGCCTGAAATCATAGAGACCGTTATTGCGGTTCTAAAATCGCACGCCCCTGACGTGCCGATCGTTGCCGACCCGGTGATGATCGCGAAGGGGGGGCACTCGCTGTTGGCAGATGCCGCGCAAGATGCGCTGCGCAATCAGTTATTGCCCATCGCGACACTGATTACGCCGAACCTGCCCGAGGCCGAAGTCCTGACAGGTGTTGAGGTTAAAAGTGCCGATGACATGGTAGCAGCCACTCAATCGTTGACAGCACTCGGACCTAAGGCTGTGTTGTTAAAGGGCGGTCACTTGCCAGGTGATGGGCCGTTGGTGGATTTGTTGCTGGATGATGCGGGCGAAATGCATCGCTTCGAAGGCACCTGGATCGACACAGAGAACACCCATGGAACCGGGTGTACTTTGGCATCAGCCACGGCATGCGGCATCGCCCAAGGGCTATCGATCAAAGACGCGGTCGCCCGGGCGCGCGGATACGTGCGCGACGCGATCCTATCCAATCCCGGTTACGGCAGCGGCCACGGTCCGCTTAACCATGCGGTGACGGTAGGGGGCTAGCACCTCAATCAAATAACTTTCGCATTAAACCTCGTCACGCCATCACCTGGGCGGCGGGGGGTGAGCGTTCCAAGATATCAGCTAAAATCTCGAAACCTTCTTTGACTTCTTCACGGGTTCGGCAACTGCCGACGCACATGCGAGCCGCGTGCGGCGCGGACTGACGCCCGACGACAAACGAGTCACCTGATAAGAAATAAACACCGCGTGCTTCACCCTCACGCCTGAACGCATCACCGCGCCAAGGTTCCGGCAATTCCATCCAGATTTGATAGCTGTGTTGGTGCCCGCGAATGGGATAATCGCCTAGCGCTTCGACTGCGATTTTCATGCGCGCCTCGGCTTCGCGTCGTTGCCAACCGATCATTTCATCGCCCAAGCCACTCTCTAACCAGCGTGCGGCGACTTCGGCCATTAACGGGGGCACCATCCAACTCGACATGCGGGCGACGGTTCGAATAGCATCGGTCGCTCCTTGTGGAGATGTGATGTAGCCAACGCGCAGGCCCGGTGCCATCGCCTTGGACAAACCCGTCACGTGGATAACCTGTTCCGGGGCATAGGTTGCCAGCGCGGGCGGTCGGTCTGCGGGCAAGAACCCCCAGACATCATCTTCAATCGTCAGCAATCCGGTGGTCTGCAAAATTTCCGCGATGTCCTTTCTGCGCTGATCCGACATGACTGCCGTGGTCGGATTTTGCACCGTGGGACAGACATAAAGTGCGCGCGGTCGCTGCGTTTCAATGGCTTGGCGCAAGGCATCCGGAATGATGCCCTCTTCATCGATTTCAACAGGGACAAGCTTTAATCCCAATTGTGCGCACAGATGGATCGCACCTGGATAGGAAATGGACTCGATCAACACAGTGTCGCCCGGACGGGTTAGCGCCATCAACGCCACCATGATCGCGTGCTGTGTGCCGTTGGTCAGCGTTATGGAGTTGACGTTTGTTTTAAGCCCCACGCGTGCGGCCCAATCAACGCCAGCTTGGCGATGTCGAACCAATCCCGAATGCGGCTGATAATCGACCAGTTCTGCTGCAAGGGCAGGGTCCTCGGCGATTTCCTTTAGGGTCTCGACCAAGTGCTTGCCACCATCACCCAGCGGCGGAACTGCCATGCTCAAGTTAATGCCATTGTCCCGCTGTCCACCCAGCGCGAATGCCCGCGGCGCTTGTGGCTGCGGATAGCGGCCGTCGCCTTTGACATATGTGCCACGTCCAATTTCACCACCGACCATGCCGCGTCGTTCTGCTTCTTGATAGGCGCGTGACACCGTGCCCAACGTCACCCCCAGGTCATAGGCCAGATTCCGCATCGGTGGCAGTTTGGAGTCCGCTTTTAGAACGCCACCTTGGATCGCGTCTTCGATGGCATCCGCAATTCGAAGGTATTTGGGCCCTTGGCGATTTTCGATATCTGGCAGCCAATTTGTCATCGTCACAATGTTCCAGTTGTATCAATTATTGTTTGGATATTATAGATACAATAATGACATTCAAGAGGAATAATTCGATGAGCACATTTCAAACGCTTGATACAATCCCCCCGCAGCAGATTCCGATCAAAGACCGCGCGTTGGCCGTCATTCGCGCGGTCAAGGAACTGTGCATCGCCATCTTTGAATTGTTGTGCGACCTGCAGACAGACCAGGAAATGCGTCAGCGCATGGCACGGTTGGATGATCGGATTTTGGCAGACATCGGCAAAATGCGCGAAGAAGTCGACGCTGCTGCAAAAAGACCGTTTTGGCATCGTTGAGACCCTGAGGTAGGGATGCGGCATTGCCTAAACGCATCAATTGGCGTTTGATCCCGGCATGAATTCGACTGCGCTTCCCGCCACCAGAATGTTCCCGGCTTATGTCTTAGCGGCTTTTGCTGTGATCTGTTGGGGCATCACGCCAGCGATCACCGCCTTCCAGGTCAGCGAGATTCCGGCCTTGGAGGCGGGCTTGATGCGCTCGGTTTTTGCTGTTCCGCCCGCCATCTTGTGCATTCTTGTGATGCGATTGTCGTGTCCTGGTGACGCGGTGACATGGGGTTGGTTGCTGACGGCTGGGTTTGCCGCTTTTTGTGGGTTTCCGGTTCTTTTCACGTATGGGATTGCCCTAACATCGACAGCCCATGCGGCGCTGATTTTGGCATGTATGCCGGTGATTTCGGGTGGGCTAGGCGCCATTTTGGATCGACGGATGCCAAGGGGGGGCTGGTTTATCGGGGCCACGCTTGCGCTGATCGGAGAGGCCGTTTTGATCACATCGCGTGACAGCAGTGGTGAGGCCACATTGCAAGGGGACTTGATGGTGATCCTAGCGGCGACTATTTCGGGCGCTGGATACGTCGCTGGAAGCCGCGCAACCGCTAAGATCGGGACATGGTCGACGACATTCTGGGGTGTCACCATCGCCGGCCTCGCCCAGGTGCCCATTTTGGTTTGGCTGATGATGGGAACGGATTGGACGACGGTCACTTATGTTGGTTGGCTATCGACCCTTTATTTGGTGATGTTCTCGACCGTGCTTGCTTATGCAGCGTGGTACTGGGCCTTGAATCATGGGACGGTTGTACGGGTCGCACCCATTCAGTTTTCTCAACCGCTTGTCAGTTTGGTTTTCGCCGTTGTGCTGTTGAGTGAGGCGATCACCCAACCCATCATCATTTCAACCGCCTTGATCTTGGGCGGCATTATCATGGCCAGCCGCGCGCAACGCGCGATGCCGGTTCCGATAGGAGAGACCAAATGACAACGATACCCTTGGCCGAGATCAAATCCGCCGCCGAGATTGTTTATCAGCACATGCGCCCAACGCCTGAAATTCATTGGCCGCTGTTAAGCGAACGGGCCGGGACCGAGGTCATCGTCAAACACGAAAATCACACGCCCATTGGGGCGTTTAAGGTCCGTGGCGGTCTGAACTATATGCAGCGGCTAAAAGATGCCGAACCCGATTGTCCTGGTGTGATCACGGCAACGCGTGGAAACCATGGGCAGTCGGTGTCGCGTGCTGCAACCGCATTGGGTATTCGATCAGTGATTTATGTGCCTAAGGGGAATAACCCGGAAAAGAACAAAGCCATGCAGGCATATGGTGCAGAGCTGATGAAACACGGTGATGATTTCCAGGAAAGCCGTGAAGAGGCGGGGCGCGTCGGTGCCGAACAGGGACTGCATATGATCCCACCGTTCCATCCTGATTTGGTCGCCGGTGTCGGCACGTATGGCTTGGAATTGATGCAGGCCCATCCCGATCTGGATACGATTTATGTCCCTATCGGTATGGGATCAGGAATTTGCGGATTGATCTCGGCCCGAGATGGGCTGGGGTTGGCCACAAAGATCGTCGGCATAGTTGCGGATAATGCACCGGCCTATGCGCTATCGTTCGAGTCCGGCAGTGTTGTGGAGACCAACGACGCCAATACATTTGCTGATGGCGTCGCCTGCCGAAGCCCGGATGCCATCGCGGTGGAGATCATCAATCGCGGGGCGGACCGGATTGTGCGTGTCAAAGAACAGGAATTTCGCGATGCCATGCAGGCGTATTTTTTCGATACCCACAACATCGCCGAAGGCGCGGGTGCAGGACCATTGGCCGCATTGCTAAAAGAAAAAGAAAAAATGGCTGGCAAAAAAGTGGGTGTCATTTTGACAGGTGGCAACGCGGACAGAGCACAATTTCAAGAAGCACTATGTAGCGATTGCAGCCGTTGGTCCTGACTTCTGAAGTCACACCCCTCGCTGCTAGAAGACGGAGATTCCCATGACCGAAGAGTTGTTTCGAGAAGACTCATATCTGAAATCCTGCAAAGGAACCGTGACCGCGGTGGATGATCGTGGTGTGCAATTGGATCAGACGGTTTTCTATCCTGTGGGCGGAGGGCAGCCTGGCGACACTGGCACGTTGGTCTTGGCTGATGGGTCGAGAATTACCGTGACCAACACGTTCAAAGACCGCGACACTGGCGAACACATTCATGCGCTGGAAGAGGGTGCTGCCGCACCAGCGGTTGGCGATGTGGTCACCGCAGAGCTTGACTGGGATCGACGTTACCGCCTGATGAGGATGCATTCGGCCCTTCATCTGTTGTGCGCGACCATCGATGGCGGTGTCACGGGCGGTCAAATTGGCGAAGAAAAAAGCCGCCTCGACTTTGACCTGCCAGATACCAATTTGGACAAAGATGCCATCGCGAAACACTTGAACGATCTGGTCGGGCAGGGACAACCTATGTCCCATCGGTGGATCACGGACGAAGAAATGGCCGCCAATGAAGATTTGGTCCGCACCATGTCTGTCAAACCACCTTCCGGGGCAGGCAAGGTCCGCTTGATGGAAATTGCAGGCGGTGTGGACTTGCAACCATGTGGTGGAACCCATGTCGCGAACACGTCCGAAATCGGTGAACTCCGGGTCGGCAAGATTGAGAATAAAGGAAAACACAATCGGCGCGTTAACGTGCACCTCGTCAATCCATAACTCTTAGAATCAGAATCAATAGGAACGAACATTGAGCACCAACACACATAAAATAGCAGTCATCCCAGGGGATGGTATCGGCAACGAAGTCGTCCCACCGACGTGCCGTATTCTTGAGGCCGTGGCCCGAAAATACGATCTGGGTTTCACCTTTGATGAACGCGATTGGAGTTGCGAACGCTATCATAACGAAGGTGCCATGATGCCTGAAGACGGCATCGACGATATTGGTGGGCATGACAGCATCTTGCTGGGGGCGGTCGGTTATCCTGGAGTGCCAGATCATGTGTCGTTGTGGGGATTGTTGATCCCGATCCGTCGTCAGTTCCAGCAATACGTTTCGCTGCGTCCCGTTCGCTTGTTTGAGGGGATGCCCTGTCCGTTGGTCGGACGTGAACCCGGTGACATCGACATGGTCGTGGTGCGTGAGAACAACGAAGGCGAATATTCTGAGATGGGGGGGCGAATTTACGCGGGCACCCCGGACGAAGTTGTTTCTCAGCAGGCGATCTTTACCCGAAAGGGGACAGACCGGATCATGCGCTATGCCTTTGACTTGGCGATGAAGCGGGACCGCAAAAATCTAACCTCTGCGACAAAGTCCAACGGGATCATTCATTCGATGCCATTCTGGGATGAACGCTTTGAGGCGATCTCTTCGGAATACCCCGATGTCGAAACGTCAAAATTTCATATCGATATTTTGACAGCGCGTTTCGTGACCAATCCCGATTGGTTTGATGTGGTCGTGGGGTCGAACTTGTTCGGTGATATCTTGTCCGACTTGGGTCCGGGGGTGACTGGGACCATTGCGATTGCGCCCAGCGGCAATATCAATCCGGAACGGGATTTCCCATCAATGTTTGAGCCGGTCCATGGATCGGCCCCGGATATCGCAGGGCAGGGGATCGCAAATCCCATCGGCACCGTTTGGTGTGCGTCAATGATGCTTGATCATTTGGGCCACCCCGAAGCGGCGGCAGATATGATCGTCGCGATTGAAAACCTGCTGAAGGGTGATGGCCCTAAAACACCGGATATGGGTGGCAATGCGACCACTGAAGATCTGTGTCGGGCGCTCGAAGAAGAGCTCGGAAACTAACCTCGTCGAACGAAGGAAACCGCGATGCCAACCATCCCATTGTATCAGGTTGATGCATTTACTGACCGACCTTTTGGCGGCAATCCCGCCGCCGTTTGTCCATTGGATGAATGGTTGCCCGACGACGTCATGCAGTCCATTGCGATGGAAAACAATCTCTCGAAGACCGCATTTTTTGTTGCGGAGGGTAACGGATTTCGGCTGCGCTGGTTCACTCCGACGAATGAAGTTGCGCTTTGCGGACACGCGACATTAGCAACCGCATTCACCCTTTTTGAGAAATTGGGATACGCTGAGGACAGCATTCAATTTGTGACCCAACAAATTGGTACCCTTGAGGTGCGTCGCGATGGGCAATTGATCGTCATGGATTTCCCAGCCTTGGCTGCCGAGGAAACTGCCGCACCCGACGGTTTGGTTGAGGCCATCGGAGATATCAAGCCGGAGGCATTCTTGCGCGCGGTTAAAAACATGGCTGTGTTAACGGACGAAGCCGCCGTGCGGTCTGTTGTGCCTGACCTTGAATACATCAAACATATGGAAGGGTATGGGTTGATTGTCACGGCGCCTGGCACGGATACGGATTGTGTTTGTCGGTACTTCGGACCGCAAGCTGGCGTCGATGAAGATCCCGTCACAGGGTCAGCCCATTGCACCTTAGTGCCTTATTGGGCGGACAGGCTGGGTAAAACCGAAATCCACTCGCGACAGATTTCTGCGCGATCAGGGGATGTATATTGTAAATTGAATGGTGACCGCGTTTTGATGGCAGGCCATGGAAAACTGGTAATCGAAGGGACGTTTTCGTTTTGACTGAAAGTGGATTTGAAATTCGTGAAGCCCGAAGTAAAGCCGATATCTCCATCGCGGCAGATTTATTCCGCGAATACCAAACGTGGCTGGATGTAGATCTGTGCTTCCAGGATTTTGAGTCGGAGCTCGCCGACGTCGCGGGCATGTATGCCCAACCTCAGGGGATCATCTACATCGCGTCAGTGGGGGATGAGGATGTCGGTGTTGGCGCATTGCGCCCGATCAGCGATACTCGATCTGAAATGAAACGGGTGTATGTTCGGGAATCTGCCAGAGGTTTGGGGGTCGGCAAGCGGATCATCGATTTGTTGATCGCACGCGCATCCGAAGTTGGCTATACGTCGATGGTGCTCGATACGCTTCCGAAATTGGAAACCGCTCAGGCGATATACAAGTCCTTGAGATTCAAAGAAATTCCGCCCTATTATAAAAATCCCTTGCCAGGGGTCGTATATTTCGAAAAAACCCTTTAACCATTGGTCAGTATGGTGTCATAAGCGGCCTTTAAAATGCCGCAATGTTTAGCCATATTGGGGGGGATGAGAATGTCGTTTCAGATCAAAACATGTGTCGCTGCGGCGTGTATCGGGTTGTCATTCGTGATCCCGACGGCAGAGTCATGGGCTCAAAGCGATGAACTTCAATTGAAGCGTTCGTTTGG
>CBFHXC010000026.1:0-35686 GCA_965659695.1 Rhodospirillales bacterium | reverse complement strand
ACCACCCATTGCCACCGATGCAACACCGATGTCTTTGTAGGTTTGCCCAGGAATCCCAGGAGGTGTGCGGAAACGATACTTGCGGAAGTCTTCCATGGAATTAATTGGCTCTTTGAACCAACCCAGTGCTTCTGGGCCAACGGGCTGAAGCATCAACCCTTTGACGTTCATGCCCATTTCTTTCCACAACTCGTTGTAGAGATCACGGCCACCGCCATACATGTACCAGCTGACGAATGCTATGTTATCGATACCGACACCCGCACCTGCGACTGGCGAACCGAACAGCATCGCTGCAGGGTGATAACCAGACCAATAGTGCGTCCATGCGAACCCACCTTCGATCAAGCCTTTGTCGACAGCTTCCAGTGTATCTTTAACGCCAACAACAGCGCCGGCAGGCAATACTTCGATTTCAACTTCGCCGCCCGTCAACATTTTGACGTTCGCACCAAAGTCATTAAGCATCGTGACTTCGTCCGCTTTGGTCGGGATAACCGACTGAACACGGATTTTGACCTTTGCATCAGCATATGTCGGCAGCACGATCGCTGCAGCCATTGCTGTCGCACACAGGCCTTTGACCAATGTGTTTAGTTTAAACATTCAACGTCTCCTCAGTTTTTGTCTCGTTGATTGATAGCCTCTCTGATCCTGCGTCGCGGCAGGGCCACTCGCTCGAACAAAAGACAACGGGAGATGGACCACGCGCGAACGCTTGGACCCCAAACTGGATCTGACGAAAACTGAAGTGTCCAGCTGATCACGTGATCGCTGATACATTGATCCTCCCATCGCCTCATTTTTCGAGGCATTCCTTCTTGGCTTTTATCGCTTCTTTTTATTAAGTCTCATTATTGAGACCGTATGTATCATTATTGCATAATTGAATTTTAAACTCAATTCGTTTTAAAGCAACTTCACGCAACATTCGAAAACATGCCCAGTTTCAAAGCAAAACCCTATTCACTCTGAACTAAAAATGTCTATGATCCTTTCGCTCTGTAAGCGCTTTCAGTAAAATTGACCAAATCCTCGCTTTCTGTCAATTGTTAGACGATTAAACATGCAAACGGCATAATGAAATTATGAGAGCAACGCAGACTCCGACGATCGATGACATCGCCAAAGCCGCAGGGGTTTCGACTGCGACGGTATCACGCGTGCTGAATACGCCAAATATCGTACGCCCAGCTCTTAGAAAACGGGTCGAGGATCATGTCCGCGCACTGGGGTATGTTCGCCACGGCGCCGCCCGCGCGTTGGCGTCTGCACAAAGTCATACCGTGGGTGTTGTCATCCCAACTTTGGAGAGCGCAATTTTCTCAAGCGGTATGAACGCGATGGAAAGCCAACTTCGAGAAGAAGGCTATACCATGGTCCTGTCGGTCACCAATTACGACCATGCGCAAGAGTTCATTCAGGTCCGCCGCCTGATTGAGCGAGGCGTGGATGGGATGATTCTGGTGGGCCGAGACCATGACGACGACACGATCCGATTATTGGCCAATCGCAAATGCCCATATGTCACCACCTGGGCCTTCGCCGAGAAACCCCAAGTGCCATGCGTTGGTTTTGATAATGAAAAGGCCGCCCACGATGCAACACAGCACTTGATCAATCTTGGGCATCGTCGCATCGCAGCCATATCGGGCATAACCACAGGGAACGATCGTGCACGGGACCGGCTCGCCGGGGTAACGTCAGCGTTGCGAAAGGCAGAGCTTGAGTTAAATGACCTTATAGAGAGTCCGTACGATTTGGGCGCGGGGCGCGACGCCATGAAACAACTGATGCGTGCCCCAGCAGAAAGTCGCGCCACAGCTGTATTTTGTGGCAACGATGTATTGGCGTTTGGGGCCGTGCTCGAAGCACAGTCAATGGGTCTCGACGTCCCTTCCGATGTTTCTATCGTTGGCTTCGATAATCTGCCATTGGCTGAACATCTGCGCCCGGGTCTGACGACGGTTCACGTACCGAGTCACCGCATGGGTCAAGCCGCTGCCGATTTCGTGCTGAATGCGGTTAGAGGAAACCACCAGCAGACGTCTATCGCGTTGCCAACAAACCTGATCGTTCGCGGCACGACCGCCGCGCCAAAAGATCCGTAGGATCAGTCCTCGGGCAGCGGAATAAACTCGTCGTCACCCGGCACTTTGGGGAATTGACCCGCTTTCCAATCGGCCTTCGCTTGCTCCAATAGCTCTTTATTCGAGGCAACAAGGTTCCACCAGACGGTGCGCTTCCCATCAATCGGCTTACCGCCACACAGCATGACCCGAGTCTCACTCGTGGCTTTGACATTGGGCATAGCCCCCGGCGTTAAGACCGCCATTTGGGTTTCTGGCACTTCAGTCCCATCAATCGTGATCCCACCCTTAACCACATAAATGGCGCGTTCTTCGTGATCATCGGGAATGGGAATAATTGCATCTGTGTTTGCCTGGATATCCAAGTAAACTGTCGGCCATAAAACTTCGACCCCGGCATCTCGTCCAAAGGCATTTCCGGCAATCAATTTCATATGCACACCATCCTGATCAAACTCATGAAGTTGATCATATGGATAATGTTTGAAGGCTGGGTCAGTTTGCTCATGCTCTTTTGGCAGTGCTACCCAGGCCTGAATACCGTGCACGGTCTCGTCCGATGCTAAGCTTTCTTCGCTCGACCGTTCCGAATGCACAATGCCTTTACCCGCCGTCATCCAGTTGACTGCGCCGGGCTTGATCGGCTGCACCACCCCCAACGAGTCGCGATGAAGAATCTCACCTTCGAACAAATAGGTCACCGTCGCCAAACCAATGTGTGGATGGGGTCGAACTGCAATGCCCTTCCCCGGCGGGAAATGTGCTGGTCTCATATGATCAAAAAAGATGAAAGGACCAACGGCTCGCTAATTTCGATATGGCAAAACTCGGCGGACTTCAAAATCGCCCAAATCAGTTGGCCGTGGGTCAATAATCATTTCGATGGCGTCAGACATCTACTGCTCCTATGCACATTTATATTTCGTCCACATATGGGAATTCTTCAGCGAAATTGCCACAGCCCTACGCCACACGGTTTATCCTGATGGCATCACATCAAAGGCAACGGATATCCGGGCCTGATCACCTGATAGCGGCAAGGTGCGATGGTAAAAATGACTGGGGAACAGCAGCATCTTGCCTTCTTCGGGCTTGAATAGCTTTGTCTCAGGTGCGTGTTGCGCGTGAATATCGTCCGGCGGCCGACCAAATTCGATCCATCCTGCATGGTCCGTATCCGCATCGGATACTGTCGGGGGCACCTCGACATAATAGACCCCAGACAGCCAGGCAGCGGGATGAATGTGCGGGACTTGATGCCCCATCTCTTGCATCACCACGCCCCAAACCGAGATTTCGAATTCATCGGGGCACTGGTCCAAGAACGGATGCGACGTTTCACCTGCAAACCACCGGCGATAGCGATGAAAGGCGTCGACAATGATTTGGTGGAACGCCTCAAACGGCCCCCGAGGCTCTGCCATTAATTCGCCCGAATGAAAGCCATTTCGCGTGGCGTGCGAGGTGGGTGACGAAGTTAGTGTCGGATGCCCCATCAGATGCGCCGACAGCGCCCGATTGAAAGCCGCAACATCCGCGAACCCATTCGGTGCCTCAATCATATGTGGCAGGGTAAAGCGATCCAAATCGTCAAGTTCTCGGGCGGCAGTCACATCATCCAGATCACGCAAAACAATGGCCTTGAACGCCAGGGCTGATGGATGCCCAGGGACTTGGTTTAGGAATCGGTCCACTTTGTCGAGCGCAGCCGAAGGATTCTTCGCGCTCAGATCCAGATCCGCCAAATTGATCATTGCCTTTGCAAATTGGGGATCGATGTTCAAAGCCCGCTCAAACGCGACCCGGGCACCCACCTCATCGGCCAGTTCAAGATATGCTTCGCCTTGGTTCAGCGCAGCCGCAGCATTACTCGCATCCAGGGCCAAGGATTTTCGATAATGTCCGATGGCTTCCGCCTGTTCAGCCTTGGCCTGGGCGGCAACACCCAGATTATAGTGCGCGGCCGCCAATCCTGGATCGCATTCTATTGCCTTGGCTGCATGTTTGTACGCGTCATCTATGTCCCCTGTTTCCATCGCGATGGCAGATAGATTCGTATAAGCAGCGGCATTTTCAGGATCGTGGGCGAGCAACACCGCCAGGGTTACCGTGGCCTCGTCAAAATCTCCGAGATGCTTGAACGCGTCTGCTTTGCCGATGGCTGCTTGCATGTGTTCGGGATTGCGTTCCAACGCGCGTCCAAACCATTCAACCGCAGGGACATAATCACCATGATTTTTCAGCATGACGGCTGCATTGTACGCAGGCTCGGCAAATCGTTCGTTGGCATCATGCGCTATTTGGTATGACTGCAATGCCGAATCATGGTTCCCCATGCCCGCCTGCACATTGGCCAAATTCATCGCAATTTCTGGATCTCTAGGACGGCGTGCAGCCGCCTGTGACAACAACTCGACGGCGGCCTCGACATCGCCAGATTGGAACGCAGCAATCCCACCCAGATTGAGCAACTGGACATCTTTGACCCGCAACGCAATCAGGCGTTGGGCCTCTGCCCAGGCATCATCGAACCGACCTTCGTTCAACGCCGATTGGATACTGCCCAATTGATGGGCACGCTTTCGTGATTTAGGGCCTGCCATACCAAGAAACATGAGGCGCGAAACACACTCTCGCAAGGTGCGAATGACGGACATATAATGTGCACATGTCGCCACTTGATCTAAATGCCACACTGCAATCAGCTCTCGCCCATCATCAGTCTGGACAATTGGACGAGGCTGAAGCTGCCTACATCTCGATCTTAGACGTTGAGCCGCAGCATTTGGATGCGTTGCATCTTTTTGCTTCGCTTCGGCTTCAACAAGGTCGGGCCGAAGATGCATTAGTTTTAAGTGAACAAGTCATCGCGCTGGCCCCTGGCATATCAGACGCGCACGATAACAGGGGAACCGCGTTGCAAGCGCTGGGTCGCGGCGAGGACGCAGCGGCCGCCTTTAGGCGCGCCATCGATCTGAACCCAAAAGCGGCGCATCACCGCTACAACTTGGGAAATGCACTCAGATTCATTGGCGAGAAGTCTGCCGCCGCGGAGGCATATCGGGCCGCCATTTTACGCAATCCTGATCTGCTGCAGGCGTATTCCAATCTGGGCGCGACGTTGTCGGAATTGGGATTGTTCGAAACGGCGATTGAATGCTGTGAAAAGGCCATCCTGATCAATCCGAATTATGCCGATGGACACTATAACCTAGGCAACGCGTTGCGCGAGTTGGGCCGACACAGAGACGCGATCGTTTCTTATGCCATTGCAATCAAGCACAATCACGATTTTGCCGATGCGCACTGCAATATGGCGCTAACCATGTTGGCGCTGCGCGATTTCAATGCGGCGCAAGCGGCATTTAAAAATGCACAACATCCGATCCCGCACAAAATGGCGCAATTTTATCAGGCCGTTGCTTCAGAAATGGCGGGAGGAAATGCAGAGGCGGCATTCGATGCACTTACACTAAACGATCCAGAAATCAACGCCTGGATGGACAGTTGGAACTACGTCAAAAGCCATTCCGATCTGAATACAGAACTGATCGATGTGTCTTTTGACTTGTTGGATCACGCACTCGGTTCCGCACAATCAACAGGGCTGGTTTTGGAGTTTGGTGTCCGTCACGGACACTCCATTCGCCATATAGCAAACCGCGTGAACGGAGAAGCATTTGGATTTGATTCGTTTACAGGTTTACCTACATCCTGGGGCCATGAGCCAGAGGGCGTGTATTCGACAGACGGCGAACTACCCGAGGTTCCAGCAAATGTGACCCTGATCCCTGGCTGGTTCGATGACACTTTAGGGGCATTCTTGGATCAGCATCCAGGGAATATTCGATTCTGCAATATCGACTGTGACATTTACGATTCGACCGTCACCGTACTCGATCTCCTCGCCCCACGTATTCAATCAGGGACTGTGCTGGTGTTTGACGAATACATCATCAACCCCACGTGGCGCGACGACGAGTATAAGGCGTTTCAAGAAGCTGCCGAAAAATATAGCTGGTCATATCGATATCTGGCGTTCGGGATGATCACCAAACAGGCGGCGATTGTTATCGAGTGACCTCGTCGCCATTCAAATGCAGGACCACCTGACGAGTGTGCGGTCGCGACCGATGCTCAAATAAATAAACACCCTGCCATGTTCCAAGCACAGGCCGCCCCGCATTCACAGGGATTGATAACGACACATCGGTCAGCGCTGATCGGATATGGGCAGGCATATCGTCCGGTCCCTCGGTCGTGTGTCGAAACCACGGCGTGTTTTCCGGCACCAAGCGGGCAAAGTATTCGTTTAGATCCAGCACAACATCCGGGTCGGCATTTTCCTGAATGGTCAGCGACGCAGACGTGTGACGGCAATAAAGCGTTAGGATTCCAACGCTAACATTCGATGATCGACAAAAGTTCACGATATCCGATGTGAACTCGTACAATCCCTGCCCGGACGTATTGATGCTGATCGTTGTCTGTGCGTGTAGCATGGGTTTTGTTAGCATCCTGGCTGTGATTTGAAAACGAGGCGACAACATTCATGCGCATTAGACAAGGTCCTATCCCTGGCTCGGTGGCCGATGGCATCACCCGCGGTGTGATCCGATTGATGGGGGATATGGGTTATGCGCCACTGACCGAATTCAAACTAACGAACAAACGACGCGTTGATATTGCCGCGCTAGACCGCGAGGGACAGTTTGTGGTGATTGAGGTTAAGAGTTCCATCGCGGATTTTCGTGCCGACAATAAATGGCACGAGTACGTGGATTTTTGTGATTACTTCTATTTCGCCGTCGATGCTGAGTTCCCACGTGACTTGATCCCATTAAACTGTGGCCTGATCATCGCCGATAATTACGAAGCCGCGATCATTCGCCCGGCTGCGCAAAGCCCCATGAATGGAAATCGTCGACGTGCGCAAACGCTGCGGTTCGCTCGCACGGGCGCGCAACGATTGTCGGGGCGCAGCGATCCCAGCGTTTAACCGATTCGATGCAATGCGGCGCCGTGAACACTCAACCACGCTTCGGCACGCTCCGCTTCGTCGGTGAGTTGATCGACAAGGCGATGAAAAATCGGTCCGTGGTTCCGCTCAATCAAATGCGACACCTCGTGCGCCACGATGAAATCAAAGACAAACGGCGGCGCCATGATCAAACGCCACGAATAATTGAGAGATCCATCGTATGTGCATGACCCCCACCGGGATGTGGTATCGCGAACGGTGACTTTCTTGACAGATTTACCGATCTTTGCTGCTTTCTCATCTGAAAGGGTGGAGAGTTTTTTCTTGGCCTCAGCCCGCAACCAATCGGTCAATCGACGGGCCAGATGCTCTGGCCGACCAGACACGTGAATAGCTCCCTCTTCAAGCCAGACACCACGGCGCGCATCGGGGCGACTTTGAACCCGGTAAGTTTCGCCCAAAATCTCGATTTCAACACCATCGGAAAACGTGACGCGCGGCGTCAACTTGCCTAGGCGTCGTCGCAGCCATGTCGTCTGGCTTTCAAGGAAATTCAGGCCTTCAGCCTCGGCGACATACCAAGGCAAGGTCAGTCGTACGCCATCCGTTTTCGGATCAATGCGCACGATCATACGCCGAGCCTGTTTGTTCCGGCGGATCGTTAACGGGACGGACGTGCCGTCCAGTTCAAACGCAAGTTCCTTGACGGTTTGTCGTGCTGCCAAAGTTACCCCTAGTGTGGTCGATTTGAAGTTCCTATCATTTGTTTCGCAGCGGGCTCAGGAAGGAACTTCAAATCCGTAAACCACACTAGAATCATAATGTTACTAGTGTCCTGATTGAATCTGAAGTTCGTTCTGAGGGTGTTGCCTAATTATGGCGAACTTCAGATTCAGGACACTAGGCCGCTGCTGGCATTGGGGAACCCAACGCATCGAATTTTTGATAAAGATCATTTCGATCCGCATCGGACAAACGTGTCAGCGGTGGACGAATATTCAGCCACCCGTCTTTCCCGGTGTGCCGGGCGATCAGTGCTTTCAGCCCGGGCGGATAAGGATATTCAGACACCGTAAAGCGCATTGCACTCAGTTCCTCATGCGCGGATTCAACCTCGGGCGTGTCACCGTTATTGACCCAACCGTTATAGACGGCTGCATTCAGGCTGGATGTCACATTGGCCGCGGCGGTAATGCATCCGGCACCTCCACGGCGCAACAACGGCAACATCAGATCATCGGCGCCCGCAAAACAGGCAAAGCCCGGAAATCGTTCGGCAGCACCGGCCATATTTTCAAGCACGCCAGAGCTATCCTTCATCCCGACAACCGTTTCGGGATATTCCTTGAGCAGCATTTCAATCAGCCCATAGGTGATCGGCACCCCCGACATTTGTGGGAAATGATAGAGATAAAT
Organism: Rhodospirillales bacterium; assembly: GCA_965659695.1. Taxonomy (GTDB): domain Bacteria; phylum Pseudomonadota; class Alphaproteobacteria; order Rhodospirillales; family Casp-alpha2; genus UBA4479. The sequence continues at coordinate 27,199 of CBFHXC010000026.1, read as the reverse complement.
CTTCAATCGGCTGTCACCAATCTTTTGGATGACGTCGGAGTACGCCGCGAACAAACCTTTATCAGAGTTATTCTTGTAAAAGAACGGTGGCAGCATCAGCACACCCTTGGCCCCTGCCCCGATGGCGGCCTGTGTCAGATTGACCGTATCAATGGACGCACAACAACCCGTACCCGGCATCATCACGTCACCGGGGATACCACGTTCAACTAATCCTTCGATGATGGAAATACGTTCCTTTAGGCCAAAAGAATTCGCTTCGCCCGTCGTGCCCAGCACGCCCAATCCATCGCAGCCGTTGGCCAGCAGCCATTTGCAATGGTCGGTCATCAAGTCTAGGTCCGGGGATAGGTCTGATTTCATTGCCGTGATAACGGCAGCAAATACGCCTTTGTAGGGTGAGTTACTCAACTTTAAATCCTCCATCTATCGATCATCAAACGCGACCGCGTTATTTCGGCCAGTCTACCACATAATCTTCTAAGTCGTCTGTATCCCGTTCGGAAACAATTCGGCCTTTGACAGAAATTCCGGCTTCAAAAACCGTATCAGGATCACCTGAAATCAGCGGGTGCCACCACTCAAGTGTGCCACCTTCGGCCAGGACACGGTAGGCACATGTCGACGGTAGCCAAGGGATTTGACCAACCTTTTGTGGGGTCAATCGCCGACAGTCGGGCACGAACCGTTGCCGTTCTTCATAGCTGGAACACCGACATGTTTCATGGTCCAACAACCGGCACGCAACGTTTGTGAATACAATTTTCCCCGTTCGCTCGTCCTCGAGCTTGTTTAAGCAGCACTTCCCACAGCCATCGCAAAGGGATTCCCATTCCGTCGATGTCATTTCATCGAGGGGCTTTTCCTCCCAAAAAGGTGTTTTTTTGCCTGCCTGCTTTTTCTTTTTACGTCCAAACATGTGCCGGCAATTCCTAGTAGGCGTCCACGGTCGTTTCTAAATCAATCAGATGAATGAATGACCCGACGACCCGGCGATCTGCCAAACCGGTTTCACCCATATCGGTGCCGTTGGCGTCTTCGATTCTGAACAACGGCAATCCGGGGCCTTCTTCGACCACCGTTGCAAAATGAAATTCATGCCCACGGTAGCGCGTTCTGGCACCGCCGAGCGGCCCCGCCTTGGCTAAGGTCGCACGCCGATATCCCAAGTGCAGGCGTCGCGTCGCAAAACTTGTTTCCAGCGGCAACAACCCCGCCATGGGATGGCGACGCCCCTCTGCATCGGTCAAACCGTGCCCCAAAACCATGTACCCACCGCACTCACCAAAGATCGGCTTGGAGGCATCAGCTGCCACTTGCAGGCCATCCAAAAACGCCCAATTCGCGGCGATCTTGCCCGCGTGCAATTCAGGATATCCGCCCGGCAAATAGATCGCGTCGGCGGCATTCGATGGTGCTTCGTTAGCCAGTGGAGAAAACAATTCAATCTCGGAACCCGCCGCACGCCAACCCTCGACAACCGCAGGGTAGCAAAAGGCGAATGCATCATCCCGGGCGACGGCAATACGCTGGCCCAGGGGTGGAATAATCGTTGGACTATCTTGGCGGGGTCGCACCGGCGATGCCTGCATCGAACGACGGATCGCGGTGATGTCCAAATGCTCCCCGACCCAGCTTGATGCACGTTCCAAGAACTTTTCCAAATCAGGATGTTCAGCCGCCTGCACCAATCCCAGATGGCGAGAAGGCAGGGTCAGTTCCGGGGTGCGAGGTAATGTGCCATACACCTTGAGTTCAGGCGCCATCTTCTCCAGCGCTTTGACCAGAATATCCGCATGTTTCGGGCTGCCGACCTTGTTGAAGATCACGCCGACGACATCGACAAATTGCCGATGTTGCGCAAACCCCTTGGCGATCACGGCAGCACTGGCCGCCTGTTTAGACGCATCAATGACCAAAACAACGGGCCAGCCCGTGACTTCGGCAAGGGCGGCGGTGGAACCGTCGAAACGATCCCCGCTCAAACTGGCCCCATCGAACAAACCCATGACCCCTTCGCAGATGATGTCGTCAGCACTCGATGCCATATCGCCTGCGATATCGGCCAAGGTTCGCTCACGCATCGCCCACGGGTCGAGGTTTCGCGACGGACGCCCGGTCGCGGCTTCATGAAAAGCGGGATCGATGTAATCAGGTCCGGTCTTCGCCGAAACCACGTCGACACCCAAATTTCGCAAATGTCTGAGGAGCCCAAGCGTAACAAGGGTTTTGCCGCTTCCAGACGAAGGCGCGGCAATTATCAATCCACTGGCAGGTGATCCGATCAGCCGCCGAGCATTCACAGAAGCTGCCCGAGCCTTTCGGCCATCTTGTCGGGCGGCGTGCCATGAGAGAAATGTGTCACAAGCTTACCATCCGGCCCCATCAAATAAACAATGCCAGTATGATCCACGAGATAGTCCAGCGGATCGTCAGCACTGGGTTCATTTAATCGATAATACACCCGGTACTCTCGTGCCACCTTTTTAATTTGTTCCTCGGTGCCCGTCAGGCCAATGGTTTTCGGATGAAAGAAGCTGACATATTCGGCCAAGTGATCCGGTGTGTCGCGTGCAGGGTCAACACTGATAAACAACGGGGTGATTTTCTCCGCCTTTTCTTCGCCCAGCAAATCAAGCGCGACGGACATATCACTCAACGCCGTCGGGCACACATCCGGGCAATACGTGTAGCCAAAGAACACCAGCATGTACTGACCAGCGAAGTCTTTTTCCGTCACAGCCTCGCCAAAATGGTTGGTCAATTCGAACGGTCCACCCACTGCAGGCGCGCCAGATGACTGAACGGCGGCCCCATCGGCGGTTTGCGAATCACGGGATTGGAAATACTCAAACCCCACCAACGCAATCACAAACGCCAGCACACCCACGCCCAAAAGCAATGCCAGCAGCTTGCCACCAGAAGAAGATTTGGCAGGCCCCTTTGAGGTAGGAGTTGGCTTTTCAGCCTTTAAATTGGTGTCTTTTTTTGGTGCCGATTTTTTAGCGGCCATGGTCATTCCAACTGTCCGGTTTTGATCGCGCAATCATACGTTTACCCAGCGAATCATCAAGTAAACTTCCCGTAAGCGAGGGCTGGCGAAGCCGCTTTTAGAACCGTACAGTGCCAACATGAGCAGCGATCAACCGGCTAGAAAACCAGATAGGCCCCTACGTCGCGGTTGGACCACGGGTGCGTGTGCGGCGGCGGCCAGCGCAGCTGCATTACGAGCTATGTTATCCGGACAGCATAGCGATAGCGTGACCATTCGCCTTCCCAAGGGTGAAAAACCCACTTTTAAGATTCATTGTTCCGAAAAAACACCCAAAGGCTGGCGCGCGAGTATCATCAAGGATGCGGGCGACGATCCAGATGTGACGCACGGGGCAGAAATTATCGTCGAATTGCAGCTGCTCAACCACGGTGCTGGCTATGTGTTCAAAGCGGGTGCAGGCGTTGGCACGGTGACATTGCCGGGCCTGCCACTCGATGTGGGGGAACCGGCCATCAATCCAGGGCCGCGTGGGATGATTTCCGATGCACTGGACGCTGTCGCCGAAGAATTTGATGCCGCGTCCGATGCAGAGATCACCGTTTCAATTCCGAATGGCGAAGTACTAGCCGAAAAGACCATGAATGGTCGCTTGGGGATCAAGGGGGGCCTCAGCGTTCTGGGCACCACGGGGATCGTTATCCCCTATTCCTGCGCATCGTGGATTAATTCCATTCATCGTGGCGTCGATGTCGCAAAGAACCTCAACATCGATCATCTGGTTGCCACCACCGGCTCCACATCCGAGGCCGCAGCCATGAAGGCGTTTCCGGATTTACCGGAACAGGCCTTCATCGATATGGGGGATTTCGTCGGAGGATTGTTAAAATATCTGCGGCGGCATCCTGTCCCGCATCTGACCATCGCCGGTGGCATGGCTAAGCTGACCAAACTTGCTCAAGGTCATTTGGATTTGCATTCGAAACGGTCCCGTGTCGATTTTGATCAATTGGCCAAGTCGGCCGCTGCACGCGGCGCATCGCAAGATATTCAAGCCACCATCGCATCCGCAAATACCGCCATGGAAGCGTTCGGAATCTGCAAAGAATCCGACATTGGTCTTGCCCATGGCATCGCGCTCGAGGCCCGGGAAACGGCCATGGCGTCTGTTGCCGGTGAGATTGAGATCACTATCATCCTGTATGATCGCACTGGGGTGCGAATTGCGACATCTGGGCGCGATGAGATATCTAATGCCTAAATCCGTATTGATCCTTGGCGGCACGGGCGATGCGCGCCACCTGGCGGATAAATTGGTGGATACCTTTGGCGATGATCTACGCGTGATCACATCGCTGGCCGGGCGTACGACCTCGCCACGCCAGCCCAAAGGTGAGATCCGTGAAGGCGGGTTTGGCGGCGCTGAAGGATTGGCGAAATACTTAGAGGAAACCAAAATCAATGCCGTCATTGATGCCACACATCCCTATGCTGCCCAGATATCAAGACATGGTGTCGAAGCCTCCAACTCTGTCGGCATTCCGCTTGTCTTGCTCGACCGTCCTGTATGGGCGCAAGACCCTGACGACAATTGGACGCATGTCCCGGACATAAAAGTTGCGGCGGACGCGCTTGAATCGGCCAACACGGTACTGATAACCAATGGTATTCAAAACCTGGATGCGTTCAAACATGTGCACGGCCCTAAGATACTTGTTCGTTTGTTGGAACACCCCAAAACCGAGTTGCCCATCAAAGACGCCGAGATCGTGATCGGTCGGCCGCCCTATAACCTTAATGACGAAGTGACGCTGTTCAAACTTTTGGGCGTGGATACGCTGGTGACAAAAAACGCGGGCGGCGATGCCACCCGGGCAAAGATCGACGCGGCGCGGGCGTTGGGCATTCGGGTCGTCGTGATTGATCGCCCCAACACGCCTACTGCTAACACGGTGACGAATATCGACGATGCTGTTTCTTGGGTTGCGAAAGAACTCGGTTTGTCGGCGCGCTAATCCTGCTTGGCGGGATGCATTTTGGGATCAATCGGTAACAACTGATCACCCAACATGTATTGCAGTACCGCGTCGCGCATTTGTTCGAGGTCGAGATTGTTGTCAGAAACCGTCGCCGCCATCTCCGCAACAATATGATCGGCATCCTGCATGACCTTGAGGCGTTGAAACAAATCGTCGTGATAGATGCCCATGCTTTCGGCGATGATATCCATATAATTCTTCATCTCATACGGCCATTGTTTGGCATGCGATGACAACTCGCGATGATCGGAATGAAAAACGCTGCAGAGCACGTCGACATCTTTTTCTTGGGCAGCCCGCAGGATCGCGGCAATGGTCTCCGACCGATAATTGGGCACGGTTTCGAGGGCCGACATCTGATAGCCCGCATGTTCCAATTCTAAGTCGACATACGTGACACCGGGCACCGCATCCATCAACTGTCGGACCGCCTCTGTAACACCGCGCGCACCCGGAAATTCAAACAACGCAACACGCTTGGAAACCGTGTTTTTTAAGTGCGGTTTCAATTGATTCAATCGGTTTGCAAGATACGTCGGCAACATATGCATATCGAACGGCGCCGATCCGTCGCCAGAGACACTCGGCAACGCGACCTCATTGAAATGGATATGGCACGTTGGGCACCACGCCACGACATCAGGCGCACCTGTGACTTCAAATCGTTCAATCGTGCTGGTGGCGATGCGACCGGCACTCTCCATGTCACCGGCGCGGAATTGCAGAATACCGCAGCAATTCCCTGGTCCGCCGTAGACTTCGTAACTAACCCCGATGCGATCAAACACATCAAGACATGTCAGGCCGATATGCGGTGTTTTCAGCATATTGCATCCAGTATAGAAAACCAGGTCGGGTGACACATCCCGTTGCGCGCGTGCCTTACGGGGGTTCAGACGACCTAGGACGTCGGGTGGCATCTGCAATTGCGACAGCATGCGCACGCCTTTGCTCATCGTTTTAAAAACCTCCCGGCCTTGGGCATGGTTTTCGGTCTCAGGTCGAAGATTGTTCAAAGACCGTCGTGCCATTGCCAGCATGACGCGAGGATTTATCCCCTCGGGACAGACATCAATGCAGTACCCCGTGCCACAACAAGCACGCGACCATTTCTCAGACATCTCTTCGGGGTTTTCACCCTTCAAGATGTCAATCACGCCTTCGGTGATCGCCTCGTTCGTGGCATCACGAATGTCGATGATATCAACGGTCGGGCACACTTCTGCGCATTTGCCACAAGCTGAGCAGGCATTGATGATCCGATCAACCTCGGCGTCCAATGATTGAATAAAGGGGTGGGTGCTACCGTCCATCCCTATATGGTAAACGGTAACAATTCACATCTACAATTTTTAGATTGTTATTGGAACACTGTGCGCGTCTTAAGACTCCGCACGGGGTCGCAAAACATGATGGTGATCTTTCGCGTATAATCGGGAGTCATCAAACTTCTCGTCCCCCAACACGCGCCCCACAAGGATCAAGGCGGTCCGGGTGATGCCCGATTCTTTAACCTTGGCACGAATATTTTCAAGCGTGCCCTGAATATATAATTCATCAGGCCACGTGACCCGATACGCGACTACAACGGGGCAGTCTTCGCCGTAATACGGAATTAACGTGCGCTGTACATGCGCCAAATTATTCACCGACAAATGAATGGCCAGTGTTGCACCTGTGTCGGCCAAATTTTCCAGTTCTTCGCCCGGCGGCATGGACGAAGCCCGCACCGCGGTGCGGGTCAAAATAACCGTCTGTGCGATATCAGGTAATGTCAGTTCACGCTTCAGGCCCGCAGATGCCGCAGCATATGCGGAAACACCTGGCGTCACATCGTATTCGATCCCAAGGTCATCAAGCCTGCGCATTTGCTCTGCCGTCGCGCCGTACAAGGACGGGTCACCGGAATGCACTCGCGCGACATCTTTGCCCGCCGCATCGGCTTCTTTAATCGCGTCGATGATTTCATCCAGATTCATGGGCGCCGTATCCATCACCAGCGCACCCTCTGGGGCTTCGGCGACGACAGCTTCCGGGACCAAAGAACCCGCATACATAACAACCGGGCTTGATTGGATAATTTTCAATCCACGCACCGTGATCAAATCGGGCGCACCCGGCCCTGCGCCAATAAAGTGAACGGTCATTGCCCTCTAATAACTCCTTCAAGAACATCAAGGATCAGATCTGTTCCGCGTTGCACCAAAAGCACGTCATCATCGACGACGACCCGCTCAACATCTTCTGGCAGGTCAGGAAGCCCCTTCTCAAGGTTGGGCGGTAGATCGCTTTTCATCAACCCTGGTGGCAGACGATTGCCCCGCTTGGCTAGTCCTGGCGGTAATTGGTCACGCTTTGCTAACCCTGGCGGTAGGCCATTTCCACGACCTTTGCCTTTGGCCTTTTTATCTTTCTTGCCTTTGTCTTTCTTCGCCTCGGACTCGTCCTCGCCTTTGGTGTCCTCGTCAGATTCTGTTTTTGCACCCGGGAAGCGCTTGTAATACTCCTCGATGGCACGTTTTTCGGCTTCCTTGAAGATGATATCGGCGATATCCCCGACCACCTGATCCGTCCCTTGAGTCTGCGCAACAGTGGGCGACGCGGCTGCGAGCAAGACAAGAGCTACTAACGAAGTTAGACATAAGAAAATCTGGCGCATTTTATTCGTTCTCCAAGTCCCAATGTTAGTTCATTTTCTTGGCGTAACCACGCGGTGTGTAGGCCCATTCACGCTCACCGGCGATAAATCTTTTACTCGTCGACGATCCCACCAAAACCAGCGTCAGCATGTCGACCATATCGACCTCTAGTTCGGCCAACGTGATAAATTCAACGTTCTCCGTCTCGCGGCCCAAATTGCGCGCCAAAATGACCGGCGTTTCGGCAGGTCGATTCTGCATCAATATATCCTTGGCTGCCGCTAGTTGCGTGCGGCGACGTTTGGATACGGGGTTATAGAACGCGACCGTGAAGTCACCTTCAGCGACGGCCTTAATGCGCTTTTCAATCACCTCCCATGGGGTCAAAAGATCAGACAGCGAAATCAATGCAAAGTCATGACCGAGCGGCGCACCCGCACGTGCGGCAGCCGCCTGCACGGCTGAAATTCCAGGGCTCACGCGAATATCAACGCGATTGAATACGGGATTGTTATCACGATCCAATACTTCGAACGCCAACGCCGCCATCGCATAGATACCAGCATCACCCGAACTGACTAGGGCGACATCCCGCCCTTCCGCTGCCAATTCGATGGAGCGGCGGACGCGCGCTTCTTCTTCAGACAATTCCGACATGTGGCGGTTCTTGCCATCAATCAGCGGTCCCAATAGATCGAGGTAAAGACCGTAGCCAACCACATCGGTGGCACTCGTCAGCCAATTTGTAACCTCGGGCGTGCGCCAGGATGCTTGACCTGGACCGATGCCAACAATCGACAAGCGACCACGCGCCACACCGATATTTTCGGGTGCAATCGGCATATGGGTTCTGGCAATCGCACAAGTCGCCCGTTTGGATTTTTGCTTTGGGATGATCAAGTCACCCGTTGCGCCGACGGCCGCAAGCGCGGCACCTTCGGCCACGCCATGACATCCCACTTCAGCGAATACGATATCGGATGGGTTTTGCAGTCGGGGTGTCTCGGCCTCTAACGCTGCGGCATCGAAAAACCGCGCGGGCACACCTAGTTCGTCGGCCAGTGCCAGGATCGCGCCTTCGTCAGATTTCAAATCAATCGACACGATGCAGGCAACGCTGTTCTTGGAGAGATCATGAGCGGCGAGCGTTTCTTCAAAAAGGCTGCGCACTTCGTCCAATGCCGCGCCCCGTTCACATCCAACCCCAACTGCCAGTGTCTGCGGGTGCAAGACCAATACATCGTTGTTTGCTGCCGAAATTTTCTCAGTTATTCGAATACAGGGCGCGTTGGCGTCATCGGTAGTCGCAACATTCAATCCATCAGGCATCGGGGCGTTTTCATCAATTTCTAAACGAACAGCCTCTCCCGACAGCAGCGCTGCCGCGATGGCTTTCGCCGGTGATGTATCGCCGACTTTCCATCCTGCTGGCGGATCATCCAGGGCAAATCCAATCCCGATATCTCCCGCTGTTGTGATCGCTGCCGCACCATCCAAGGTCGACGCGATCTCACGGGCCAACTTGTTTGCCCCATGATGACCACCCAGCAACGGCACAACAGAACTGCCATCCTCGGCGACGGAAATGACGGCTGGCTCTAAATGTTTATTACTAAGCTCCGATGCGACGGCACGAATTAAAATGCCCGCCGCGCAGATACCTATTATCGTGCGGCCCGATTGAAACAAACCCCGAACGTGCGCCATGGTGTCACTGAACGGCACATCCGGAGATGACGTGCGCCGATCCAGCCCGTGCACTTCTGCATGACCAATCAGTGATACAATCCGGCGGGCCAGAGTCTCGCCCGTTGCCGTCAGCGCCACAATTGCGACAGGTTGGTTGGTCATGCGTCGCTCGCCTCGGACGTACGGAGCAGGATCATCGAAAAATAAGGTGCGGTCTCGGCATCTAAATCAGACAACGCCATAACCTTCTCATTCTCCAACGTGGCCCGCTCCACATAGGTCGCATCCTTGAGTCGCCCCAACGCTTCGAGCACACGGCGCACCTTCGGCAAATGCCTGCCGACCTTCATGATCGCGACGGCGTCCGCTGCCGCGATGCGACGTTGAAGTTCACTCTCGTCAATGGGGGCCGGAATGACGGCTAGGGTTTGATTTCGTGACACCAACGGGACTTCTGCCCGTGCCGCACATGCCCCCAACGATGAAACACCTGGCACCACTTCGGTCGCATGATCTGTGGCCAATCGCCCAAACAAATACATGAATGATCCGAACAGAAACGGATCGCCTTCGCACAAAACCGCAACATCGTGGCCCGCATCCAGATGCGCGGCGATCTGGGCTGCGTATTTGTCATAGATATCATTGGCCGGAAATTGCCCTGGGATCATCGGAGTTTCGATCACGATCTCTGTCTTGCCATCCGGGATGTGCGGTGCAGCGATTTGGCGCGCCATGCTCTCCGCCCCCCCAGCCGGAGCTGGATAGGCGATCACCGATGACTCTTTAATCAATCGCACCGCTTTCATAGTCAGTAATTCCGGGTCCCCTGGCCCGACACCGACCCCAAACAAACGCCCACTCATTCTTTTCGTCCTCGCCACTGTAATACTTCTATAGATGGTTTCATCGCCTGATGTGGACCGACATCCGCTGACCGGGCAATCGCAATGCTGACCAATTCTCCACCCCATTCCGCATGAGACGCCGTTAAGGCCGCTTGCGCCTGCAACGTCACCGCATTGGCAACCAATCGACCACCGATGGATAAAGCCCTCATGCAATACCGGATCAGATCGTTGTCAGTTGCTATGCCACCGCCGACGAAAATAGCGTCGGGGCTTGGCTCAAATCCGTCCACAGGCGGTGGAAAATGTCCTTCGATCACCTGGAGTTCTGGTGTCCCCAGGCGCTTGGCATTTTCAGTGATGCGCACGGATCTGTCTGGCTTTTCTTCGAATGCGATGGCGAACGCAGAAGGTTCGGCGCGCAACCATTCGATAGCGACCGTGCCGTTCCCGGCACCCACGTCCCACAAGACCTCGCCCGGTTTGGGTGCAAGAGCCGCCATCGTGATCGCACGCACTTCTTGTTTCGTGATGGTGTTGTCATGCTCGAACGCGTCATCCGGTAAGCCGGGTGCCCGAGACAACGGCCTCAACCCAGCATCTGGAATGCACGTCACTGCAATCGTATTTAAGTTATCGAACGGTTCTGCAAATCCATGCACCGCGAAGTTCACTGTCTTACGCTCATGCTTCCCACCCATTCGTTCCATGACACACATGCGCGACCCACCATAGCCAACTTCAACCAATTCCTTGGCAAGGCGTTCTGGGGTTTCTTTGTCACGGCTCAGGATCAGCAAACGAATGTTCGGTTGCACCAATTGCAGTACGCTTTCAAATGGTAGCGCATGGATGCTGATGCACTTCACCATTGGGTCGCCCAACGGCCACCCCATGCGCGCAGCCGCCAAAGAGAAGGCCGACGATGACGGAATGATATGAACATTGTCGATGCCAAAGCGTTCAACGATCCGAACCCCGATCCCATGTAACATGGGATCACCGCTAGCCATGACCGCGACAGATTGTTGCTCGGACAGCTCTGCCATACGCTCGAGATCTGCGGAGAGGTCTTTGCTCCAAGCGATACGCTCGCGCGGTGCTTCATCGGGCAACATGGCGAGATGACGAACTCCACCAAAAACAATAGACGCCGAAGTCAGAGCACCTCGGGCCGATTGTGATAAGCCTTCTACACCATCCTCGCCAATTCCAATGACACCGATACGGTTCTTCATTTCAGCCCTGCCGCCAACGCATTGACTGCGGCCGACGCCATGGCGCTGCCGCCACGTCGCCCTCTTAGCGTGATGAACTCCAGGCCCAATTGATTTGCAGCCAAGGCATCTTTGGACTCAGCGGCACCGACAAAACCAACGGGAAAACCCAGCACAACAGCAGGCTTGGATGCCCCATCAGCAATTAGTTCCAGCAACCTGAATAACGCTGTCGGCGCATTGCCGACGGCGACGACCGCGCCGCCTAATTTCGATGACCATCGGTCAACAGCGGCGGCGGACCGGGTCGTGGCCCAGGTCTTGGCATCCTCGTCCACGCCTTCGTCATTCAAGGTGCATACGACTTCATTCTCGGTCAGGTGCCGATCTATGATCCCGGCACCCACCATCGTGGCATCAATGAAGATCGGCGCGTGCGTCTGCAACGCCGCACGACCTGCTGCCACCGCATTCTGAGTGAATACCAAATCATCGACGATGTCGGGCATCCCACACGCATGTACCAGACGAATGGCAATATCGCATTGATCATCGGCCAAGCGCGCCAAGTTGGCTTCGGCGCGTACCGTTTCGAACGACAGCGCATAAATCTCAGCCGGGTCTTTGAGGTAGTGGAACGTGTCGTCAGTCATCGTGATGATGGTCGTGTCCATGAGCATGGTCGTGATCATGATGATCATGTGATTCGAGCGCCAACACCTGTTCGCGATAGGTACAAAGCTGGCAATTCATCACGCTCATCGCTTGGCCTTCCAACGCTTCACGTACGCGTCCGGCCACGGTTTGAACGACATGCGCCTCGGCACCGATTGGCTCAGCGATTACAAAATTTGTTTCTGAGGAATCAAGAGCATCAGCGATTCGGCCCGGCAATGCATCGATGGCACCATCGCGCACAATCACATACGGCAAAACCACTATGGATTTAAATCCCAGTCGCGAACCGCGTTCCAGGGATTGCTCAATCGACGGGAAAGCCCCCGATACAAACGCCACTTCGGCCCAGGCAAAGCCCAAACCTTCCCAGATCATCCGGGCCATTTTCATTAAGTTCCCGTTGGAATCGGTATCGATGGAACCCTGTCCCAAAATCATCAGTAACGAATCTTGGGCAACGATAGGGTCGCCATTCGCCGCCAGCGCGGCTTCAACGCGGACACGGGCCGCGCGCAGCATGGCAGGATCAACCCCGGCATCGCGGGCCAATTCGATATCATTTGATGTTTGGGCAAGAACACTTGGAATCAGGCGTTTCTGCATATCCCCCGCAAATGGCGTGACGGGCGCAACGACCGTTTTGTGGGAACCATCTGCGTCAATATTTTTGAGATCGTTCAGCAGTGACTCGCCTTTTGAGTCGACGGCGCAGAAGCCTATCGACGCACCATTCAACGCGCCGGAAAGGCTGTTTTTTAATATTTGAATATCTTCTGTTGAATACGCGGAATCAGTTTTCGGTGCACACAGTAAAACATGCAGGGAATCGGTCATTGCTTGGTCCTTGCCTTCGAGCATTCTACGGGCTGGTCATGGCCTCCGGCCCAATAACTGGGGACTATTGCAGGTTTAATCAGGTCCCGAAAGTCATGATTTTAAGATTTAGGCGGCACTCTCGGTGCGGCTGGGTGGCAGCGTTGTCGCACGATCTTCATATGCCACAGCTTCGTCATCGCGTCCCAATGCACGCAGCAACGACGCGTAGTTTTTAAGTCCTGTCACCAATGATGGGTGGCCAGGGTCAAAGTTCCGCTCTTTGATGGAAAGGGCGCGTTTTAATAGCGGTTCAGCCGCTTCCAGGTTCCCCTGCTTTTTGTGCAGAAGCGCAAGATTGTTCAGATCTGTCGCCACACCCGGGTGATTATGGCCCAGCACACGCTCGTCAATCATCAGAGCACGACGATACAACGGTTCCGCCAATTCAAAGCGGCCCATGGCATAGTGAATCATAGCCAGATTGTTCAATGACGTGGCTACATCTGGATGATCATTGCCCAAGGTTTTTTCGAGCAACCGCAGCCCTTTGGTGAAGGCACGGACAGCAGCTTCGTTATCGTCACATTGATAGCACGCCGTACCTAATTTATTTAAGACCTCTGCGCGTCGCTCTTCTGCGGTCGCAGGTAATTCTTCAACCGCGAACTCATACAACTCGCGCGCATTTTCAGGTGCCATTAAAACCATATAAAGATCTGCCGCGACGATGCGGGACGTGGCAGAGACCCCCAATAATTTCTTCGCTCTGTCATGAAGATTGCGACCTTCAGCGCTTTCCTCGGCACCCAATTTTTCGGTGATCTTGATCGCCTTTTCGAACTCACCTTCTTCGAGGCCCTCCATCGCATCATCGGCCAGCGATTTACGGGATTCGCCGACGGGATGAATTTCAGCCAGCTTTCGCTGTAACGTCACTTACTCTCCTGCGAATTCGCGCAGTCGGGCGTCTTGTTCTTTGGCACTGATTCCACGCGCTTCCAACAATTGTTGAAGCCTTTTGAACGCGGGCGTTTCCTGTGCGATCGGTGCGTCTGGTTCCTGGTTTGCATGCATGCGTGGCGCGTTGCGGCTGCGGGTGTTTTCTTCCTCGCGTCCACGCTTGGAAATCAAAGAACCAATAAAGGCACCGACGATTCCGGCGACAACCACCGCAATCACTATCCCGACCCATGAAGGCATCTCTGCGAACGAAAGTTCCAACGATTTATCCTCTAAAACAGGGCGCTAACCCCATACGCTTATTACAGAAAATGGCGCAATATAGTTAATAATCAACTATCCGCGATGAATTCGTCCCAATACACTGACCTATGAGTTGATCTGGGCGTTGACCTGCAACCAGCGCTGTCGTCAACTTGGCCCATGGTAACGTTTGGATTAGTTGGCGCTGAAGCCCCTTTTGACCCGTTGATTTTGCTTCTTATTGCGATGGTAATAGAAGCATACATCGGCGAGGCGGGCTTTATTTTTTGCCGAATCAAACACCCAATTGCCATCATCGGCAGCATCATTGATTTCTTTGATGACAAACTAAACCGACCAAAACGCAACGAAGTCGACCGCGCCATCCGTGGGGCTTTCATCGTTTGCGTGATGGTATCCGGTGCCGTTGCTTTCGGCATGGGGGTCATGTGGCTAACCATGCATATGACATGGGGCTGGGCCGTAGAAGCAGCACTAATCGTCACGATGATTGCAGCGCGCGGACTCTATGATGCGGTTGCCCGTGTTGGCCAAGGGCTAGAACTGGGAGGTCTGGAAGGTGGTCGCGCCGCCGTAAGTCATATTGTCGGACGTGATCCCAAAAGCTTGGATGCCCCCGCCGTCGCCCGCGCTGCGATTGAAAGCCTGGCCGAGAATTTTTCTGACGCTGTGGTGGCACCTGTGTTCTGGTATGTTCTTCTCGGGTTCCCCGGCATTTTGGCCTACAAAGTCGTCAACACGATGGACAGTATGATTGGCCATCGCACCCCCAAACATCGTGCCTTTGGCTTCACAGCCGCACGTCTGGATGATGCATTGAATGCGATTCCGGCGCGACTTTCAGCGCTGATCATTGCGACAGCTGCGATCTTCGTGCCAACCGCAAATCCCAAGGCAGCCCTGACAACGGCGTTAAGGGATGCAAGGAAGCACAGGTCATTCAACGCGGGTTGGCCAGAAGGTGCGACAGCGGGGGCGCTTGGATTGGCACTTGCAGGTCCCAGAAGTTACGAAGAAGGCACCGTGAATGATCATTGGATGGGGGATGGCCGCGCCCGCGCCACGCCCAAGGATATTCAACGCGCACTCTATTTGTATGCCGTCGCATGCTTAATCACCGCAGGCATTGTCGGCGCCATCACGTTGGTTCGGTTGGAACTTTAACGCGCCATCGCCAGCAATTGATCCAAGTCGATGTGCTGTTCGAGATGATCCGCCAAACCATCCAAGGCAGCTTCGACTTTTTGATCGTATTCGATGTCACTGGTACGCCCCTCGCGTATGCGGCTCAGGAACGCGTGACGAAAAGCGTCGGACGCGAAAATACCGTGCAGATAACACGCCATAACCCGACCATCAGGGGAAATTACGCCATCGGGTTTATTACCCTGAAGGATCATCCATGGGTTTTCGGTACCTGGTCCCACAGTGCGTCCGACATGCATTTCGTAGCCACGGATATCACATCCGGTCATTTGATCCTTGCCCGAAACTTCGACGAGCGACTTATCGCCACCCATCACCGTCGTGACATCCAATAATCCAAGTCCTTCCGCGCCGGATGGCGGTCCTTCGATCCCATCAGGATCAGACAGCGATTGCCCCAGCATCTGATACCCACCACAAAGACCGACGATCAATCCGCCGCGACGATGGTGGGCCAAGATATCGATATCCCAGCCCTCAGACCTTAATGCGCTCAAATCACTCAACGTCGCTTTTGATCCGGGCAACAGGACAACATTGGCGTTGGTAGGCAACGGCGTGCCGGGTTCGACAATTTCAACATGGACATCCGGCTCGGCCATCAGGGGATCAAGGTCATCAAAGTTCGAAATTCTCGGCAGACGTGGCACAACGATAAGGATTTTATCACCCGCGTCGGTGAGAGCGCGATTGTCCAGGGCCATCGCATCTTCTTTTGGCAGGACATGCGCGCCACTAAAATACGGAACCAATCCAAGACCAGTCAGCCCCGTACGAGACGAGATGATCTCCATACCCTCGTCAAATAGGGTGGGATCGCCGCGGAATTTGTTAACGATAAACCCTTTCAGATGCTGACGATCCTCTTTTGAAATTACAGTATGCGTGCCAACGATTTGCGCGATCACGCCACCCCGATCAATGTCGCCGATCAATATCACCGGCACGTGGGCTGCTTCGGCAAAGCCCATATTCGCGATGTCTGATTTCCGCAAGTTCACCTCGGCAGGGCTGCCTGCCCCTTCGACCAGAACCAAATCAGCATCGCCGCGCACGCGATCAAAGCTCTCTAAAACCTTGGCCATCAGGGTCAGCTTTAGTTCGTAATACTCTCGCGCCTTGGCGTTCCCCATGACCTCTCCATGGACCACGACTTGCGCCCCGATCTCGGATTGCGGTTTTAATAAAACGGGGTTCATATGGACACTGAGCGGCATCTTGGCCGCGCGCGCTTGCAACGCTTGGGCGCGACCGATCTCTCCGCCGTCAGCGGTCACCGCTGCATTGTTCGACATGTTCTGCGGTTTGAAGGGCTGCACCCGAAGCCCGCGATTGGTATAGGCGCGACACAAGCCAGCGACCAGTAGCGATTTACCGACATCCGAACCAGTGCCCTGAAACATCAGGGCCGGGGCGTATCCGCTCGCCTTATTGTGCAAGGAGATTATGCAGGCGGTCGGCGCGCGCCAATCTGACGTTAGGATCTGAAACGATCTGGGCGGGTGCCACGCCTGCACCATAAACGCCCTCGTTTAGATCTTGGCGACGGGCGATCAACGCACCTTCAACACTTACACCGATATAACCACCGACCCGCGAATTCGTGAACGCGAGCACATCAACGTTTAAATTCGTGGTCGTCGACGCTTCGGCACCGACACCATAAATACCGGCAGTAAACCCCGCATCCGCACCGAATTTGGCTTGATCTTTTAGGATGGCATCGACGGCACCCAGATTACGGATGATCAAGATCATTTCGGTATCTTGCGCACCAATCTGCAAACCAAAACTGCCTGTCCCCATGGTGTAAAATGCTGGGGCACTCCATCCCCCGCTGGCATTGCGCGCCATTAAAATACCGTTGCCACCTTCGCCACCGACAAATAATCCCGCTTTAATAATACGCGGAAAAATCATCAAGCCGGCAGCCTCAGGCAAAAACTCACTGAAGCGCTGAAGACTTTCGATCGTTTGAAAGCGTTCAACTGTCGCGACGGACTCGTCAACCAGATGCTGCGCCTTCAACAGTGGTGATGCTTCCCACTCGGCACACCCGCTCAAAACAAGACCACCGAGCGCTGCAGCAGATAGCTTGGCAAAGTGACGACGACTTATCATTTCAAATTCCTCAAAATTCGATGCCGACTTGCGCCTTCACGCCCGACCGAAATGGGTGCTTAATTTGGGTCATTTCGGTGACCAAGTCCGCAATCTCAATTAACTCATCCTTGGCGTTTCTGCCGGTGACGACGACATGCAACATTTCCGGTTTTGCCTGCAGTGTCGCAATCACTTCATCCAATGGCAGATTTTCGTATCGTAGAACGATATTCAGCTCATCCAGGATCACCATCTTATAGGTTGGATCGTTAATCATTTCTTTCGCCATATCCCAGGCGGCGCGCGCGGCGGCGATATCTCGCTCGCGGTCTTGTGTTTCCCAACTAAACCCCTCGCCCATCGCTTTCATGACGCAAAGATCAGGGAATTTTTCCAGAACTTTGCGCTCCCCCGTCTCCCAGACACCTTTGACGAACTGCACGATGCCAACCTTCATGTCGTTGCCAACGGCGCGCGCCGCCAGTCCCATGGCTGCCGTGGATTTGCCTTTGCCTTTGCCCGTGTGGACCATGATCAGGCCTTTTTCGATGGTCTTAGTCGCAAGTATTTTATCGCGCGCGGCCTTTTTCTTGGCCATCTTTTCGGCGTGGCGTTCGTTCAGTTCATCGTCGGACATGTCATCTTTTTTTGCCATGTGGGTTCTCTGTTAGGGTTTGGGCGAATCGCTGAATTATACGCCATCCATTAGCTGGTCCAAAATTTCCCGCGTACTATTCAACCGAGATGACCACAGCCCACGGTCTTGCGCTTCTTTTAATCGATCCGCAATATCGCGCAGGGCATCAGGATTGTTGTCTTCGAGGAAACTCCGCACTTTGTCATCATCCAAAAATGCCTGAAAAACCAAATCAAAATGATGATCTTTGACACACCGCGCGGTGGCCGCAAACGCGAACAAATAATCAACCGTCGCAGCCATCTCGAAGGCACCCTTGTAGCCATGACGCATGACACCGGAAATCCATTTCGGATTGACGACACGGGCGCGGACAATACGGGCAACCTCGTCATCTAATGCCCTGACGACGGGCCGCTCGGGACGAGAATGATCGTTGTGATACACATTGGGCTGATCGCCTGATTCGACGCGAACGGCGGCTGTTAATCCGCCTTCGAATTGGTAGTAGTCATCGGAATCGAGCAGATCATGTTCGCGGTTGTCCTGATTATGAATCACCGCCTGGACCTGTCCCAAGCGCCGCTTGAACAATCCTTTTTCGGCCGCTCCCTCGCTGCCACCACCATAAGCATATCCGCCCCATTCGACATAGGCCTGGGCGAGATCTTGATCCGTTTCCCAACCCTTTTCATCTATCAGGGCTTGCAGACCTGCGCCATAGGCCCCTGGCTTTGAGCCAAAGACCCGAAACCCCGCGCGCAGGGCTGCCGATGCTTCGTCTAATCCATCACCCATCAACGTTTTCTGATCTTCGTGCACACGTGCGGCCAGCGGATTTATATCCGCCGTTTCATCCAAGGCAGCCACGGCGCGCACCGCGCTATCGAATAAGTAGATCAATCCCGGAAAGGCATCACGGAAGAACCCGGATATGCGAAGCGTCACATCGACACGGGGTCGATCCATCAAATCGGTGGGTAGAATCTCAAAACCAGTGACGCGGCGCGATGCACTATCCCATTGGGGGCGAACGCCCAAAAGCGCCAGCGCCTGGGCGATGTCGTCACCGCCCGTCCTCATGTTGGATGTGCCCCAAGCAGAAAGCGCCATGGTCCGAGGCCATTCGCCGTTGTCTTGACGATAACGTTCAACCAGAAGTTCAGCGGACTTCCAGCCCAGCGTCCAAGCCGCCGGCGTCGGCACGGTGCGTGTATCGACGGAGTAAAAATTACGACCCGTCGGCAATACATCCAACCGTCCACGGGTAGGGGCACCTGATGATCCCGGCTCCACAAACCGCCCATCCAACGCGGTCAGAAAACCATTTAATTCCGCATCCCCTGATTCAGCGACCTTGGGGCGGAGATCATTTTCGATATATCTTAGAACCGTTTGCACCGATGGCCAGTCAGCAGGTTTCACATCGCCCCTGACCAGTGCGGATGATAATAATTCTAACCGTTCAACCGCATCCCCGTTGGAGCGCCAGACCTCATCCGATATCTTTATCAGCGCATCCGGTTTCGGCCCTGCCCACGCCTCGGCCATGTCACAATCAAGCGGATCAAAGCCCAATTCCAGATCGGCCGCCAACGCACGGTGCAGCGACGCGTCCCGGCCTTCGCCTTGGCCGCGTGGCACACGCACCAACGCCACCAACAACTCGGTCAGTAAATCATCTGCAGGACTGAGGCCGAACACATGCAAGCCGTCACGGATTTGCAATTCCTTTAATTCGCAAAGATATCCATCTAATTTGGCGAGCGCATCTTCCTCTGTCTCGTCAATTGAAATACCGATGTCTTGATCAAGGCCAGACGTCTGGCACAGCGACAAAATATCTTCGCTTAGAACCCGCAAACGTCGGGGGTCAACGCCCGCGGCTTCGTAATATTCATCGACCAACTGCTCTAAATCTTTGAGAGGCCCATAACTCTCGGCACGAGCCAACGGCGGCGTCAGATGATCAATGATGACCGCCGATGCGCGGCGCTTGGCTTGCGTGCCCTCACCGGGATCATTGACGATGAACGGATAAATATGCGGCACCGGTCCAAGCATCGCTTCGGGGAAACAATTTTCAGAGAGCGCCAACGCTTTACCCGGCAGCCATTCCAAATTGCCATGTTTGCCCATATGACAAATCGCATCGGCGCTGAATTCGCTTCGCACCCAGGCGTAAAACGCCAAATATCCATGCGGCGGCACGAGGGCCGGATCATGATAGCTTTGCACCGGATCAATATTGTATCCGCGCGCACTTTGTAGGCAGATCGCGACATTGCCAACCCGATACGCTGGGATCGCAAACGCATCTTTGTCCGCTAGATAAAACGGATCATCTGTCGGCGAGCCCCATCGTTCGGTGATTTGTTCGCGCACAGATACGGGCAGATAATCGAACCAAGCTTGATACGCATCCAAACCAAAAGTTTCGGATATCTGTCGGCTTTGTAGTTCTGTAAAGTCGTTGGTCGGCCCCGCCTTGAGGCGATCTATCAATTCCGCACCAGATTTCGGTGCGCCGCCGATGTTGTAGCCATTCTGTTTTAACGCAGCCAAAACTTGCATGACGCCAGCGGGCGTATCCAATCCAACGCCATTGCCCATGCGGGCATCTTTGTTTGGATAGTTGGCCAATACCATGGCGAGCCGACGTTTGGATGTCGGCTTGTTCGCCAGCGCGGACCAGTTTTTGGCCAACGCTGCGACGAATTCCATCCGGTCCTGAACCGGCTCATACGTGACGATGTCGCTCTCGGTTGCGTCGTCACGGCGTGCACGCCCTTTGAATGACACGGCGCGCGTGAACACCCTGCCATCAACTTCGGGCAGCGCAACGTTCATGGCGATGTCGCGCGCGGACAATCCCCGTGTTCCCTCTTCCCAGCTTTCCTTGTTGCCGCCAGAAAAGACCACCTGCAGTACGGGGCAACCCGCAGCATCAAAAGGTGTCACCGCCCGATCAGCACCGGGCGCGGATACGGCAAACCCGGTTGCGTTCAGGATCACATGGGGGACTTCTTGGCCGAACAAATCCAAAACGGTATCAGCGGATACCGGATCTCTGAGGCTCTGGGCGAAAACAGGCAATGGGTTGAGCCCGGCATTTTGCAGCGCGTGTATCAATGCATCGACAGCGCGCAGATTCCCCGATTGCACCAATGCACGATAAAACACCAAGGCCGCGACAGGCTGGCCATCTTGCCAGTGTGTCCGGATTTCATCCAATGCAGGACTATTGAGGCCCAGCCAATAGGGACCCGCACGCACCAGGGGAACGGGCTCTAGCCAATCGTCATCGCCATCAAGCAACGATTTCATATAGTGCAGCAAGTGCCGCGTGTTAGTAGGCCCACCATGTACACCGTATTGCCAGATCCGATGTTGCGCATCGACGGGCAGGGTCGAGAAATCCATCAGCTCTGGATCGGGCCGGTCATCACCGGGAAGGATCGCCAGCTTGATATTCTTCTGCCGACAAATAGCTGCAAGTTGCTCAACCCCATATGGCCAGTACCCAGCACCACCCAACACGCGCGCTACCACAAGTTTCGCATGTTGCACAACTTCATCAACGTAGAGGTCGACGGACATGTTGTGTCCAAGCTGCATAAAATTGGCGAGACGGATAGAAGGCAGTTCAGCACCCGCATCCCTCATCGAACGTAACACATCGGCGATGAGGGCAAGCTCGGTATCTGCGGCAGAAATATAGACGATCTCGCCAGGCGTTTGCCCTAGATCAACGGCTTCCTCACCATCTGTAATCGCGCCCGGCTGTGCTGCGAGAAGATGCACGATGGCGTCCCTTTAATTGCGGCGGATAAGTTTAGGCATTCAACGCGGCTGTGATGGCATCACGGTCCAACCCCGTCTGGCCGATCACCACCAATTCACTGCGCGGCGTTTCGCCATCTTTCCATGGTCGGTCGAAGTAACGTTCGACGCGCGGCCCCACGGCCTGAATTACATGACGCATAGGCTTGCCAGGGACATTCACAAAACCCTTAACCCGCAAAATGTCGTGGGCAATCGTGACGGCTTTGATTTTTTCTTCGAGGGCCGCCGGATCGAGAACATCGCTAATGGTTAGAGAAAAACTTTCGAAATCATCATGATCATGATCATCGTCCCCATCGTGATGCGACGGACGCGCATCCAAATCATTTTCGACCGCAGAATCCATCGCCAACAGTACTTTCAGATCGATGGCCCCTCTGACGGTTTCAACGACTTTGGCACCGGGGCGCATTTCGCGATCTAACACCAACAAAACTTTGGATTTGTCAACGTCTTTCATCAAATCGGATTTGTTCAATAAGACCAAGTCCGCACACAGCAACTGATCTTCGAACACTTCTTCCAACGGCGAATGATGGTCGAGGTTTTCATCTTCTTCGCGGACCGCTTGAACTTTGTCCGGATCATCTGCAAATCGGCCATCTGCGACAGCGGGTGCATCGACGACGGCGACCACCCCATCAACCGTGACCTTGGACCGAATTTCTGGCCAGTTGAATGCTTTGACCAGCGGTTTGGGGAGAGCCAAGCCCGACGTTTCAATCACAATGTGTTCAGGCGGGCTTTCGCGATTAAGTAGCTTTTCCATCGTCGGCAAGAAATCATCGGCGACCGTGCAGCAAATGCACCCATTCGCCAGTTCCATGACGTCTTCTTCCGCGCATTCTTCGAACCCGCAGCCATTGATCACTTCCCGGTCAACCCCGACATCGCCAAATTCATTGATGATCAGGGCAATTCGCTTGCCGTTTGCGTTTGCCAAGATATGCCGCACCAAGGTGGTTTTCCCGGCACCCAAGAAGCCTGTAATGACTGTCGCAGGGATCTTCATGTTAGCTATCGTCCTTTAAAATCTGCGGCAATCCCGCGGTCACAAACACAACACGGTTACAAATAGCGGCCAATTGCTGATGGGCTTGGCCTGCATGATCACGAAATTCTCGGGCCATTTCATTGTCGGGCACAATCCCCTGACCGACTTCGTTAGACACAAACACGACGCGTGCCGTCAACGTTGGAATTGTTACGCATAATTCATCAATTTCACGCGACACGTTCTTGCCGGCCATCATCAGGTTTGTGATCCAGAGTGTCAGGCAATCAACCAAGACTGCCCGACTGCAACATGCATCGGATTTCAAGGCCATATTCAAATCTAACGGCGCGTCTATGGTCGACCATCGATCACCACGGCGACGCTGATGAATGGCGATGCGCTCGTGCATCTCGTTATCATAAGCTTGCGCGGTCGCCACGTAGATCAGTCCACCGGATGCATCGGCACCCTCGACCAAGTCTTCGGCATATTGACTTTTACCAGAGCGTGCACCGCCCAGTACGAGAGTCGCTTGAGGTAAGTTTGTTGACATCAATGATCTTCTCTCAATGATCTTCTCGGGCTGGCCGGTTGACGTGCACGACCCGCCATGCGCTACCTTTGCCACGCAGTAGACCACCCGGCACATGCTCGATCACACTCAAAGACAAGGTGCCCACCGTAAGCGCCATACCCGCGAACGGATCCAAGCCCAACGCATGTGATATTGCAGCCCGGATCGTCCCACCATGAGAGACACAGACGATATTCCCACCCGGATGTTGTTCGGTGTAGTGATCGATGGCCTCGCCGACGCGGGCAATTTGATCGGCAAAGCTCTCGCCATTTGGAGTTCTGTTGCGGACAGGATCCTGCCAAAATTTATCGTAAAATTTGGGATCTGCGGCGCGCATATCGTCCCACGTTTGGCCCTGCCAATCGCCAAATGATTGCTCGCCAAAACGCTCGTCAATGATGGGGTCTGGGGTTGCCAAGCCAGCGTCACGAATCGTCTGCGCTGTCAATTTTGCGCGGCTGAGATGCGACGTAAACCATGGCGCGTCACCGGGCAGTCGATTAGCCAACGACTGGAAAGATGCTAAATCGGATAAATCGCACGCAACGTCATCAGCGCCATAAATTTTGCCTTCTACACCCACAACGGGGGCATGGCGGACAAGCCACCAACGGGTCACATTATCATTCATTTAAAACGTCAAACTCCAACCTGTAGCGGCAATAATGACAGCCATCTCGACCAATTGTTGTACAGCACCCAGAACGTCACCTGTTTGGCCACCTAGTCGCCGATATGCCCAGAGAACAATTAGTCCCGCAAGCGGTATCACGAGCATGATGGCGCCGAATGCCAGTTTCATCGGCAAAATAGCAAATAGTGCGATTAACCCAAGGCCAAGCGCAACCATCGCGCCAGCCATCGTCGGGCGACCCGCACCAAGTGATAAACCGTCCGACCGCGCAGATCCCATTGTCGCCATGATGATCGGCAGCACGGCGCGCGAGAAAACGGCTGCCGCTATCAATGTCACCCATGCCAATCCCGGCCCAGGCACACCGGACAATGTGCTCGCCTTTATACCCACGCTAAAAATCAGCGCCAGGACACCAAAACTGCCGATCCGCGAATCGCGCATAATTTCCAAGATGCGGGTCTTGTTGCTGCCGCCACCGAAACCATCTGCAACATCAGCCAATCCATCTTCGTGCAGACCTCCCGTGATCAGGGCCATCACCATCAATCCAACACAGGCACAGGCGAGTGGGTGCAAATTCAGTTGCGCCGCACCATAGAGTGCCGCACCGCCAATGGCCCCGACAATCACCCCGACAAGCGGAAAAGCCCATGCCGCGCGCGATAAATCGTCCGTTTGCATCCCCTGCACCCAGCCCACAGGGATGCGGGTCAAAAACATGACCGCTATTCGCAAGTCACGTACCGGAGAAAATGTGCTGTCCCGTTGCATCTGCCCGTTCTATCGCCCCGATTAGGCGCTGTCACCGATTTATGCTTTCGAAGGTCAATCGCATCTGATTATAGTCGACGCGATGACATCATGCCCCACCTCAATGGCTGAGATCACTGATCTTTTGAATACGCTGCCACAAACCAATGCAGCGGCGGTTGAGCACGCGCGCGCCCGCGATCAGCTGCTGACAAAACCGCCTGGCACGCTGGGCAGATTAGAAGAAATCGTTGAGCATTTGGCGGCATGGCAAGGTGAGGTTGGCCCCACGACGGAACATGTCGGTGTCCGCGTTTTTGCAGGCAATCACGGTGTAGCAGCCCAGGGTGTGTCGGCATTCCCGCCGGAAGTCACACTCCAAATGGTGGCCAATTTCGAAGCTGGCGGAGCTGCCGTTAATCAAATCAGCACCGTTGCCGATGCATCGTTTGAGGTAATCGCCCTCGACCTTGAGAACCCAACAGGGGATTTCACGTCTGCCCCCGCCATGACCGAAGATGCATTCATCGCGGCATTTGCAGCAGGGTGGGATGCAACACCCATCGAATTGAATATCGTCGCCATCGGTGAAATGGGGATCGCGAACACCACATCCGCCGCAGCCATCGCCATGGCATTGTATGGTGGCGAGGCGACCGATTGGGTCGGGCCCGGGACGGGTGTGAAAGATGATGCACTCGCCCTCAAGACCCGTGTCGTTGCCGACGCGGTCAACCAACACACATCTGAAACATCTGATGCATTGGATCTACTACGCCGATTGGGCGGGCGCGAGCTGGTCGCCATGGCTGGTGCTATCGTGTGCGCGCGATTTAACCATTCAGTAGTGCTGATTGATGGATACGTTACGGGCGCGGCGGCGGCGGCACTCGAATGTGCCATGCCGGGTGCGCTCGATCATTGTTTGGCAGCACATGTATCAGCCGAGCCCGGTCATCAGTTGCTATTGGAAAAACTGGACAAACAGCCGTTGCTAAATTTGAACATGCGATTGGGCGAAGCATCGGGCGCCACGCTGGCCATCCCGATTGTGCGGGCGGCGGTCGCCTGTCACACCGGCATGGCGACGTTCGATACCGCAGGTGTTACGAATAAGGACTAAGATCAGGGGGGCTGGCACGAAGCCCGTCGATCTGATTGATTTCTTTTTCCAACGCCGCAGCTGCTTGCAACAACTTCAGATCACCGCGTCGTTTACCGACAATTTGGAAACCAAAAGGCATACCCACATGATCAGTCCCACATGGCAACGCCAACACGGGATGCCCCGTCAACGTCAGGGCTGATCGCACCAAAGATGGGTCCATGTAGTTTTCCATTTCGATACCATTGATGGCTGTCGGAATACCCTCGTCGACCAAAAACGGCGGAATCGCATTGCCGGGCACGATGAACAAATCGATGTCGGCAAAGAACTCCTGAAATTCTTGATAAAGCTGAACCCAGTGGCGTTCCGCCCATGCGACATCTTCGAGCGACATATCAAAACCAGCAAGGGTGTTCGAAACAATTGTCGGCGACAACAAATCGGCATGTTTGGCGACGCGTTCTTTGTGATTGGCGACATAATAAACGCACCTGAGAATCCAAAAAATATCGCGGGCGTCTTTGAAATTGGGATGCGCTTTTTCACAATTTTTGAACAGATGCTGGATGCCCGAGATCGATTTCTTAAAGGTTGCTGCGATGTCATTATCGACCGGCACCGTGCCGCCAAAATCGGTCGACCACGCGACGTTCAAATGTGACACATCGATTTGATCCAGCGTCAGAAACGATGTGGGGTCGCATGGCCCGGATAAGACATCCCGGGAGTCATCCCCAGCCAGTCCTGTCATCATCAAGGCAATGTCATCAACGTTCCGTGCCATCGGTCCTTGAACACTGAAATGCGTGTAACCCAGGCTGCGTTGCTCGCGCGAGACCAAGCCAGGCGTCGGCCGAAAGCCAACAACACCGCACCAGGTGGCGGGATTCCGCAGGCTTCCACCCGTGTCGCTACCATGTGCCAGCGGCAGCATGCCCGCAGCCAAAGCCGCCGCCGACCCACCAGATGAGCCACCCGGTGTGCGTTCGGGATTGTGCGGATTTAAGGTCGGGCCGAATACGCGGTTGGTGGTATTGGACCCGGAACCGAACTCCGGCGTATTGGTCTTGGCCAGTATGATAGCGCCCGCATCCCGTAATCGGGTGACCAGCGCTTCGTCTTGGTCAGGGACATCGTCTTTGTGCAGTAACGAGCCGTATGTGGTCCTCATGCCTGCCGTGCGGTTGAGATCTTTG
>CBFHXC010000025.1:0-36702 GCA_965659695.1 Rhodospirillales bacterium | reverse complement strand
ATTAAGTTCAGACCCCACACGCTGCCGTCAGGTGTTGATTAATCTGATTGGTAATGCGGTAAAGTTCACAAGAGAAGCTGGGGTAACAGTTCATACCCAGTTCTTAAATGACAACGCATCTCCAATGGTTAAGTTTTCGATCAAAGACACAGGCATTGGGATCTCTGCTGATAAGCAAAAGAAACTATTTCAAGACTTTTCGCAGGGGGATGCATCTGCATCCCGTGGCTTTGAGGGAACAGGATTAGGGTTGTCGATTTCTAAGCGCTTGGTGGAATTGATGGGTGGTAGAATTGGTGTCCAAAGTGAAACAGGTAGAGGCAGCACGTTTTGGTTCACTTTGCCTTACCGACCTGCATCCGAAGACGTAAGCTTTGTTGAGCGGCCCACCATAAGTCGTGACTTTGTTGCGACACGTTCTTTGCATGTGCTGGTTGCTGAAGACAATTCTTTGAATCAGAAAATTATTGAGGCGACGTTGTTACGATATGGGCATATCGCGGAAATTGTTGAGAACGGAGTCGAAGCGTTAGAGGCATTGGCTGATCAAAAGTTTGATCTGGTACTAATGGACGTTCGAATGCCAGAAATGAGCGGGCCTGATGCGACCCGTGCAATAAGAAGCACTAACAATGATTGCCGTAATATTCCTATCATCGCGCTCACAGCAGATGCGATGGAGGAACACATTCGCACCTATTTTGAAGCGGGCATGGATGCGTGCGTGACGAAACCTATTGATCGTGCGCAGTTGTTGTTGACAATCAACAAGGTGCTTGATGAGGAAGTCCATATCGCCATTGAGGAAGAAACGTCTCCCAGTAGAGTTTTCCCAGACGAGAGAGAAATCGGGTCAGGCGAAAATGAACTCAGCGATTCTGTGGCAAATTTTTTGGGTACACTAGATCAGGTGTCTTATGACATCGAAAAGAAGAACAACAGTCACTAGCGAACATTCATATCACGTTCTTGGGTCGGCCCTTCGCCATATCATAATCTCTGAAAACGTTCGCCACGCGAATTCGGTAATCGTCAAACACGAAGTCGATACCGTTTCTCTGAGCAGAGGAATGATCGTCGTGGCAGTACCAATTTTCGATGGCGTCTTCGTTTCGCCAGAACGACATCGATAGGTATTTCCCAGGTTGTGTGACGCTTTCGAAACGCTCAACCGAAATAAATCCATCGATTTGTTCTAAGTCGGCTTTGAGGGCGGCGGCCATTTCAAAATAAGTTTCGGCTTTGCCCGATTGCGGCCAAACCTCAAAAAGCACGGCGATCATATATTCCTCCAAAATGGCTATTTCCCAAGGAAATTGGGCTTTCGTTTTTCGTTGAATGACGAGACACCTTCGTGACGATCCTCGGTATCGATAACTTTTTGGTAACAGGCAATCTCGAAGTCATATCCATCCTTCAAGCCAAGGGACGCAGCCGCATCTGTTGATTTGCGCCCTTGTCGAACCGCGATCGGTGCGTTTGCGGCGATCTTGGAAGCGATCTCAAGTGCTTCATCCAACAATGCGCCATCAGCACACAATTTATTAACCAGTCCCCATGACTCGGCGTCTTCTGCATTGAATGGCTTACCGCTTAGAATAACTTCTTTGGCGCGACGTAGACCAATGGCACGAGGCAAGTGCTGGGTTCCCGATGCGCCCGGCATAATCCCGATAGTGACTTCGGTAAATGCGAAACGTGCGTTGGGGCTTGCGTAAAGAAAGTCTGTATTCAGAGCGATTTCTAGTCCGCCCGCGTAGGCAGCACCGTTGATGGCGCCAATGATCGGGACAGGACAATCCATCATCGCCCGGATCATTTGTTCGAACAACGCATGTTGCTCACGCCACTGCTGGTCCGTCATGCCATTGCGCTCTTTGAGATCCGCACCCGCACAGAAGGCGCGCTCGCCGCTACCAGTAAGAACAACACATCTGCATTGTTCAGGAGCGATATAAAGTGCGGACCAAACCTGTAAGAGTTCCTGGCCCATCTGCGTGTTGAAGGCGTTTGCAACATCTTCCCGATTGAGCGTCACGACCAACACATGATCGTCATGTCGTTCCACTTTTAAGGTCTCTAAACCCATTGTCTCGATCTGTGCCACTTATGCCTCCCAGCAGTCTGTCCGAAAATCAGAGGTTAGCTGTGCCTTTGCCGATCCTCAAGCGTCGGGCATTGAACTTCGTATAGAGCGGTGTAGATATAAAAGCATTGGAGGACCCATATGGATTTTGAACTGACCGAAGAACAACGAATGTTTCAGGATGCTGTCGATGGCTTCGCGGAACGCCATTTAGCAGCAGGCGCATTGGCGCGAGCGCACGCCGAAGACTACCCCCGTGACGTAGCAAAGATGTTGTCCGAACAGGGTCTTATCGGCATTACCATGAAAGAAGAAGACGGCGGCATGGGCGGTAGTCTCATGGATGCGGTAATCGCTATTCAGACGGTAGCAAAGCATTGCCCCAGAAGTGCTGACGTTGTGCAGGCAGGGAACTTCGGTGCTGTTCGTGTGTTGGCAGAATATGGAACGGATGATCAGAAAGCGCGTTACCTGGCGCCGATTTTGGCAGGTGAAAAAGTAATCTCTGTGGCAATGTCTGAACCAGAAGCCGGGTCAGCACTGACGGATTTGAAAACAACCGCAACAGAGGATGGCGAAGGCGTTCGACTGAATGGCACCAAAGTCTTTTCAACGCACAGCCCTGAGGCCGACTTGTTTCTGGTGTATTGCCGTTACGGCCCTGGGGTTGATGGGATAGGTTCTGTCCTGGTTGAGCCGGATACGGATGGCGTTTCGCGAGGACAGCCAGTGAAATACTTGGGCGGTGAGGAATGGTGTCAAATCTACTTCGAAGATGCCTATATTGGCCCTGAGAATATCCTACTACGCGAAGGTGGTTTCAGAAAACAAATAGCTGGGTTCAACGTCGAACGATTAGGAAATTCGGCAAGGTCGGTGGCGCTCGGCCGGTTTGCTTTTGCGATTGCACGTGAACATGCCCTACAGCGCAAGCAGTTCGACAGGCTGTTGTGCGAGTTCCAAGGCTTGCAGTGGAAGTTCGCGGAGATGAAGTTGAAGATCGAGTCGGCACAGTTGCTTTTGTATAAGGCCGCTGTAAATGCAGATAGCGGTTTTCCATCTGCGATGGATACAGCTTTGGCAAAGCTTGCGTGCAACAAGGCTGGGCACGAGGTCGCGAGTGAGGCGATGCAGATTCTTGGCGCTGCGGGGTATTCTCAAGATTCATTGATCGAATACTGTTTCCGCCGCACGCGTGGCTGGATGATTGCCGGAGGATCATCCGAGATGATGATGAACCGCATCGCGGAAGGTGTATTCGAAAAACGGTTCTCTCAACGCCCACCTAAACTGGCATGATGTCTCTTACAGATGCGCTATTAAACCCGCGGGGTGTTGCTTTGGTCGGGGCTTCGGCCGACCCGACGAAGAATACCGGTCGACCGCAACGTTTCTTGGATGCCCACGGATACACTGGCAAAGTCTATCCCATCAATCCACGTCGAGATAAAGTTCAAGGACGTCCTGCGTTCAAATCAATTTCTGATATCGATGGCCCGTGCGACCAGGCATTTATCATGGTCCCGACGGAACATGTTCTGGATGCCGTCAATGACTGTGGTAACAAAGGTATTGCGGTGGCCACGGTGTATTCCGATGGCTTTGCCGAGCGCGGTCCAGAGGGTCAGTTGCTTCAACAACAAATGTTAAATGTCGCTGCCACAGCTGGGGTTCGGGTGCTGGGACCCAATAGCATGGGCGTGATAAGCCCGATCGGCGGGCTGACGCTATCCGTGAATGCAGTTCTTGAGATGTCGTCGCTAAAAATGGGTCGGTTGGGATTGATTTCACAAAGTGGAACGATTCTGGGTACATTGCTGTCACGAGGCGACGCGCGCGGCATTGGTTTTTCAAGACTGCTATCGGTCGGAAATGAAGCCGATATTGGCGTCGGCGAATTGATCGATACGTTGGTTGATGATCCCGAGACCGACGCAATTCTATTATTCCTTGAAGCCATCCGAGATGCGCCAAAAATCGCGGTTGCTGCGCGCCGTGCGTTTGCGGCGGGGAAACCCGTTATCACATACAAACTGGGGCGCTCGCAGGCGGGGGCTGCTGTTGCGTTGTCCCACTCTGGTGCTTTGGCGGGTGAAGACAAAGCCGTCGATGCGTTTTTCAGATCGTGCGGGATAGTTCGGATCGAGACATTGGAAGCTCTGTTCGAGATGCCACCATTGTTGATTGGTCAAACACCGCCCAAAGGAATTCGGGTTGGCGTGATGACAACCACAGGGGGTGGGGCATCTACCGTGGTTGATAGGTTGGGCGCTGCTGGATTGGATATTATTCCAGCACCTGATGCTGTTCATCAAAAACTCGCGGAATTTGACCTGACCATTGGTCGCGGCCCATTGATCGATCTGACCATGGCGGGCACCCGAGAGGGTGTTTATGGATCGGCATTGCAGGAATTGCTGAATAGTGACGAGTGCGACGCAGCGGTTTGCGTTGTTGGGTCTTCTGCTCAATTCCACCCTGAACTGGCTGTTGCCCCCATCGTTGAAATGGCGAAGGGAGCGAAAAAACCTGTAGCCGCATTCATGGTGCCGCAAGCTGACGAGTCACTGAATTTATTGGCGGGCGCAGGCATAGCTGCATTCCGCACTCCAGAGGCGTGCGCAGATGCGATGAGGGCGTTCTTTGATTGGCAAGCCCCCGTGGTTCTCAGCGCAAATACAGACACAGATATTGTTGAACAGAGATCAGGAATCTTGGACGAGGCTGAGTCGCTCGGTTTGTTCTCGCACATTGGCGTCCCTGTTGCGCGTCATTGGATTGTCGAGAGAGACGCATCTGTTCCGAGTGATATTTCATTTCCCGTTGTTGTGAAGGCGCTCTCGTCTGAGTTGCCGCACAAAACAGAAGCAGGCGCCGTGAAGTTAAATATTCAAAACACGGACGAGTTGACCGCCGCAATATCATCCATCGTTGAGAACGTTGCGCGCATTAAACCTGATCTTCGTATAGAGCAATTTTTGGTTGAGGAAATGGTTTTGGGCGTGGGCGAGGTGTTGATTGGGTATCGTCGAGATCCGCAGGTGGGGCCAATAGTCGTCCTGGCGCCTGGAGGGATATTGGCCGAAGTTTATGATGACACATCAATCCGTACGGCGCCGATAAGTCTGCATGACGCAGAACAAATGATCGAAGAGGTCAAAGGCTTGGCTCCGTTGCGGGGGTATAGAAATTTGCCAAAGGGCGATTTGGTTGCTTTGGCTCAAGCCCTGGTTGATTTATCGCAATTGGCAAATGGAACGACCTCGCCGGCAGAAGCTGAGATTAACCCATTGATCGTTCGTGGCGAAGGCGAGGGCGTCATTGCCGTTGATGGGCTTGTTGTATTCGACTGAGCAACTAGACTTTTCACTTTTAGTGGCCGCAGGGAGCATGTGGAATTATGAAGCGCGTTGTTATCGTCATTTGTGATGGCCTGCGGTCAGATATGGTCACCCCAGAAACCACGCCAAACCTGTTGCGTATTGCGAAACGTGGAACACGATTCACCTCTCACGGTGGGGTGTTTCCATCGACCACACGAACAACGGCGGCATCAATTGCCACTGGGTGTTTGCCTGGACGCAATGGCCTTGAGGGTAATGCTGTCGCACTCGATTTGGGAGAGGGCTTGGAAGTTCTAAGCGTTGGGCCGCCATCCTTTCGCGACCGGTTCGCGCAAGTCCATGGTCGAACATTGAAAGTTCCAACAATGTCAGAACGGGTCAAGGATGTGGGTGGTGCGGTCATCTACGCCAATGCTTCACCGGGGGCGGGGATGTTTCTCGACCCGGATGGTCATGGGCATTTATTCCATCGTGATGTCGCGTTCGCCCCAGGTCGTTTAACGGCAGAGCCACTAGGTGTTGGTCACGATACGGAGGGCGATAGTGCCATGGCCCAGCGTTTTATCGATGATGTCCTTCATGATCAGAAACCAGCTATGGCACTTTTGTGGCAGTGCGAACCTGATCATACCCAGCATTCGGTCTCGCTGGGGTCGCCGGCACACTTTGACGTCATTCGTGCCGCGGACGCGCAGGCCGGACGCATTTATGACAACATTAGTGCCGGTGTTGATGCGGGCGACATATTGTTTATTTGTGCGTCTGATCATGGTCACGAGACCGTCAGCGAGATTGTCGATCTTGAAGCTATTCTGATTGAAGCGGGCCTAAAAGATGGTGTGGGGTCATCTGACGTAGCCATCGCGCCGCAGGGCCTAAGTGCCACGATTTACTTGTCTGAAGCTGCGAAGAGCCGACGTTCGGCTATCGCTGTAGTGCTGGCGTCGGATGGTCGAATTGGTCGCGTCGTCGAGGGCGAAAAGATTGCCGAATTGGGTCTCGATCCTGACGGCGGTATTGATATTGTGGTGACCGCCGCACACAGCGAAAGCCCAAGTGCTGATGGCGCACCAGGATCAAGTGTTGCGTTCCAGGGCGATCTGAAAATTTCAAATAATGTCGGATGTGGTCAGCACGGTGGGTTGGGGAAATATGAACAAAATCCATTTCTGATTTGTGCCGGTCCTGGCTTTGAAAAGGGCGCGTTGGTCGATCACGCTACGTCCGCCATTGATATCGCGCCGAGCGCGATGCGCCATCTGGGATTGAAAGATGACGATATGGATGGTCGGGCGCTGCAGCATTGAGCGTCAATCCCGCTTTCGGTAATCCCTGGGTCAATCGACTCCCCGCGTTGATCCTCGCCCATGCGGTGGGGACTGTGAACATCGTTTCGGTGATGGCGATGGCGCCATTGATATCGCAAAGGTTAGACTTATCTGCCGCCGCATTTGGCGCATTCATTTCCGCTTATTATGCCGCCCAGGCTTTTGGTTCTGTCCCTGCGGGGGCCGTCACAGACCGAATTGGTGTGGGGCGGACATTGGTTATGGCGCATGTGCTGATGTGTATGGCAGCGGTCACATTGGCCATGGCTGACGGTTATGTCGAATGCCTCATTGCAATGTTTATAATGGGTTTGGGGTATTCACTCTCCAATCCATCGACGGCCCGGGGCGTTTTGGACTGGTTCCCCAAAGAACGTCGTGGCACGGCGATGGGTCTGAAGCAGGTTGGCGTTCCTATCGGCGGGGTGATTGCGGCCGGAAATGGCGCGCTGGCTGCATCCATTGATTGGCAGAACATCATGTGGGGCGTAGCCGCGTTGATTGCCGTAAATGGTGTTTTTTGTCTTACCTTGCTTCGCTTCCATGTCCCCTTGGCCCCTGATCAGCGCAAGAGTGTGTTCGCCAATATGGGCGGCGTATTGGGTGATTGGAATTTCAACCTATATGCAATCGTGAACGGGTTCTTGAATGTAGGGCAAACTAATTTTTTTGGATTTCTGACACTCTTTATGACCTCTGTTCTGAAAACGAGCCAAGAGGCTGCAGGCTTCGCTATTGGGTTGGCCCAAACGGCAAGTGCTGTAGCGCGTATCGGATGGGGAGTGATTTGTGATCGCTATTATCCCAACAGGCGTGCATTTCTGCTCACGATCATTTGTGCAGCGGCGGGTGTATTCCTCGTTCTATTGGCACTGATTGGACCTGGAATGGCGCTCTGGATGACGCTTGGGATTACCCTAGCGCTCGGCATGACGATCGCGTCATTTGCACCCATTGCGCAGGCTGTAGTCGTTGAATCGGTCGAGACTCGATTGGCAGGTTCCGCCATTGGGGTGAACATGTTGGGCGTTCATATCGGAGGCATGGTCGGGCCGGTTTTATTTGGCCGGATTGTTGATCATCTTGGGGGATACAATGCGGCTTGGGGCGTGACTGCGGGTATCGTCATTCTTGGGACTATTGGGTTGGCGTTTTTCTTTAAAGAAGGTGCACGCCGTGGGTGAAGTTCCACAGATTGAAAACCCAACAGGGTTGCCGCCTGGCGTAAATCCGTGGCGCGCGCGCATCGTCTTATTGTCTTTGGTCCATGCGGTTGGGACGGCGTGCTATCTTTCGATCATGGCGATGGGGCCGATTATCCGTGAAGATTTAGAGATCACGGCGGCTCAATTCGGGTTTTTTATGTCGGCAGTTTTTGGCGCCCAACTGTTTTCCGCTCTTCCAAGCGGTGTGGTCACGGACCGAATGGGCGTTGGCTGGACGCTGTTTGGTGCCATGTTGCTGATGTTTGCTGGCACACTTTTGTTCTCTGTTGCTGAAGATTTTGAAGCGGCCTTAGTCGCCGCTTTTTTGATTGGCCTTGGATATTCGTTCGTGAACCCCGCGACAGCAAAGGGCGTCGTCCGATGGTTCCCTGCGCAGTGGCGGGGTACGGCGATGGGCCTCAAACAATTGGGTGTGCCATTGGGCGGCGTCATCGGGGCCGGGGGCGGCGTTTTGGCCGCATTTATGGATTGGCAGCATGTTTTATGGATTGCAGCGGCCATGACTTTTGTCGGGGCCTTGTTGTGGTTGCCGTTAACGCGCAAGCCGACATGGGGTGTGGGCGGTATGCGGGCCATTTTTCGCGACCTTAAAAGTGTGCTGACCAATCGAAACATGAACGTCATTTGCGGGTCATGTATTTTGCTCAATACGGGGCAGTCGAGCCTGTTTTCCTATACGGCGCTATTCCTAAAAGATGCCGCGCAAACCAGCCAACCTGTCGCGGCGATGGGCGTTGCATTTGCCCAAGGTGCTAGCGCCTTCGGTCGTGTTGGGTTTTCCTATTTGTCGGATACAGTTTTTGGCGGTCGTAGAAAGGGCGTTGTCGCTGGCATTATTGCAATTGGTGTGATTGCGTGTGGTGTTGCATATTTCGTCAATCCGTCATGGCCGCACTGGGGCTTGATGGCGTTGGTGACAGTAATGGGCGGAACCATGGCGTCATATGCGGCACTCATATTGGCGATGACGGCGGAGTCCGTTCCAGAGAACTTGGTCGGATCCGCTATTGGCTATAATGGTATGGCATGGTCTATTGCTGGCATGATAGGCCCGCCGTTGTTCGGGAAAATACTGGATATGACCGGTAATCAGTACGGCATCTCATGGATTGTTGTTGCCGTACTGATGTTAATCGGTGCAATGACGTTAATGGTCTTTGCCAGGGAAAAAACCTGAGTATTAATTATTGTAGGACGGTCAACTTCTGAACGTTCTTATCTGCAATCATATCTGCTGTCGCCACGTTATAGGCTTTGTAGTGCACGGTTTCACGGTGTTCGTCCAAGCAGCCCTCGCTGGTGTAAACTTCATAAAAGTGAACGGTATTGGGCTCGTCCTGGGCCTGCATCACCCGGAACATGTGGCAGTTCGGCTCGTCGCGTACAGCGGCAGTTGCGTTTGCGTATGCCTGCGCTAGGAAATCTTCAATTTTTCCTTCTTTGATTTTTACGGTTACGAAGATCGCGAATTTTGCCACTTAAAACCTCCTATGTTTAACTTTCTGAATGAACGACGTCTTTTTCTGATATAACCATCATGGACCTCAATCCCAAGACCCCCTAGAGTTTCATCGTTCGAAAAATAAAAATAAATTTAAAGGGCCACCCACATGAGTAACCAAGAAATTATCCGATGCGCAGATATTTGCGACGAGGAACCCGACGCACAAGTTTGCGAGCTAATGTTTAACGATTATGCAAAACGTGCATGCTTTCACGGAGAGGCTGTGACGTTCTCGACCTATGAGGACAACGAGGGCATCCGCGATGTGTTGGCACGTGGTGGCCAGGGAAAGGTGTTGGTTGTCGATGGCCGCGGGTCTCAAAGACGTGCGTTGTGCGGCGGCAATATCGCGCAAGAAGCCATTGATCATGGCTGGGGGGGGCTGATCTTTAATGGCGCAATCCGCGATATCCACGAATTTGCCGACTTAGATTTCGGGGTAAAGGCGTTGAAGTGCACGCCGATGAGACCACGAACAGACGGCATAGGTCTCGCTGATGTGGTGTTAAAATTTGGTGGAATTATTATTAACCCTGGCGATTACGTCTACGCTGACCTTGATGGCGTAATCGTAACAAAGAAACAAATTCACGAAGTATAAGGAAAATGTCGATGCCCGATGGCGCGAAAGAGGAAATTGATCTCCAATCGAAATTTCAGTGTTTGCAGCAGTTTGTGCCTGCTGCGCGGGAGAAAATCGACGACGGTGCCTGGGACTATTTGGTTGGTGGCGCAGAGACAGAAACCACGCAGAAGCGCAACCGGATGTCGCTCGATAAGTTGGCATTTCGCCCAAGGGTGATGAGAAATGTTGAGGGATTAGATGCAGGGTGCTCATTTCTGAACCGGAAACTGCGTCTTCCGATAATTCTCGCACCGATCGGGTCCCTTCAGCAGTTTTATGAAGCGGGTGGTGCTGGCGTGTCCCAAGCAGCTGGTGAATTCGGCGTCTCTCACATGTTAAGTTCCGTTTGTAAGCCAGGTTTGGAGAAAGTAGCGGAAGCCGCGCCAGACGCAGCACGTATCTATCAACTCTATGTGCGCGGGGACGCAAATTGGGTTGATGATCATATCGATCGGGCTATTGCGCATGGATACATGGGGTTTTGTTTTACGATTGACCTGGATTACTACGGACGACGAGAACGCGATAAGGCGAAAGGTTTTATCTCAGTATCTCGTCAGACCCAGGCAGTCGGCGAAGAGTACCAGAGATCATTCTGCTGGGATGATTTTAAACGAATTCGAGACAAGTACGACATTCCGCTGATGCTCAAAGGCATCGCGACGGCTGAAGATGCAGAGATTGCCGTTACAGAGGGCTGCGATGTGGTTTACGTCTCAAACCATGGGGGGCGGCAGTTGGATCATGGGCGGGGTGGTGTCGATGTTCTGCCAGAGGTTGTTGCTGCAGTTAATGGAAGAGCACGTGTCGTCCTTGATGGCGGAATCATGCGTGGTACAGATGTCGTCAAAGCGATGATTCTGGGCGCAGATGCAGTCGGGATCGGAAGATTGCAAGGACTTGCTTATGCCGCCGCAGGACCTGATGGCGTGGTGCGAATGTTGGAGCTTTTAGAAAACGAAGTTGAGACCGTGCTCGGGCTTTTAGGTGTTTCGAGTTATGATCAATTAGAGGCGGCCCATTTGTACCGAGAGGTGGAGGCCGTTAAGCCTCCGCATCCTCTCTCGGCATTCCCGTTGCTAGACGAAGGGTACTAAGTCTTCAGCCTTTATCACGAATGTATTCGTAAACCCGTGTGAAGTCGCTGTCGGGCAGGCTGTCATTGCAGCCATTCCAGATGGCGGCAAGTGTGGCTGCGATTGTTAGTGGCGTTCCTGCCGCCTTGGCGTTTTTCAGAAACAGGTTAACGTCTTTGGTCAGCAATTTTGTTTTGAAGCCAGCATCAAAAGACTCTGTTAAAATACGCTTTGGAAACTTGTCAGATACAGCTGTGTTCTGTCCCGATGAAACATTAACCACATCCAGCATCGTTTTCATGTCGATTCCTTGGGAAAGGCCATACAATACGGCTTCTGAAGTGGCGGTCATCGCGGTTGCAGACAGGAAGTTGTTAAGAACCTTAACCGCCTGACCCTGGCCTGGGGCCTCCCCGCAATGGAACGCGTTCCCGGAAAATGACTTCAGGATATCCATGTGATCGTCCATCACATCCTTAGGGCCGCCCCACATAACGGTAATGGTACCAGCAACGGCACCAGACTGACCACCAGAAACGGGTGCATCAATATATGTTACACCCGCAGCCGAAAGTATTTCATTCGCTTCACGAGACGCCTCTGGACCAATGGTTGAGAGATCAATGATGATCTTTGCCCGCCGATCTTTTGTATCGGCGATTTCCTTTGCGAGAGCCAAAGATACGGGACCATCTGGCACCGACAGGAATACAGTGTCAGCTGAGTTAAGAACGCTTTCAAGGCTGTTTGCGAGTTGTGTTCTTTCTGGCGCTCGTTCTGCTGTTCCTGCCTTGTCGTAAACGATCATATCCGCGCCGCCGGCAGCGATATTGGCGGCCATCGGCCCACCCATCTGCCCGAGCCCTACGAACCCAATTACCTTAGAATCAGTCATGATTATTTTCCGCTATCCATTTGAGAAACGTCCATGCCCTCTGCTTCGAGGACTTCACGTGCGAGGCGAAATGCCTCGATACCTGCCGGAATGCCGCAGTAAACGGCAATCTGAATTAATATCTCGCGCAAATCTTCGATGGATAAGCCATTGGTGATTGCACCTTTAAAGTGTAACTTGAACTCAGTAGATTTTCCTAACCCGGCCAGCATACCGAGGTTCAGAATAGAACGATCACGCTTTGATAGTACGCCTCGACCCCATGTGCCGCCCCAGCAATACTCGGTAACCATCTCCTGAAAGTCACGGTTGAAGTCGTCTGCTTTGCTCAACGATTTTTCAACATACTCGGCGCCGAGTACCTCTTTGCGGCAAGCGAGTCCGCGCTCAAATTGCTCTGAAGACATAATTGGATTTTCCTATGGTTATGGTTGCTTACGAAAGAACATTACAAATGAAGTTCCCCAGTTGCATTTTCATAAGAAAACCCAAATGATTTGGTGAAACAATATTTGTAATGCCGTTTTTGTACCCGTTGTGGTGGTGATGATCAAAACGTAGTCAAAAACTTCAAAAATGATACGGCCATATTGATTGACACTGTCCACAGGTCTCACTACGTTTTGGTCTCAATAACAATAAAACGCTTCAATGCGGGTGGTTTTCATAGGGAGGAAACGTGGCCCTTTTAGAATTAGATAACTTGCAGACGCATTTCTTTACGTCTGCCGGCGTAGTAAAAGCTGTCGATGGTGTGTCTTATACTGTCGAGCAGGGTGAAACTGTTGCAGTTGTTGGCGAGTCTGGTTCTGGTAAATCGGTAACCGCCATGAGCATCATGCGGCTCATTCCATGGCCTCCAGGAAAGATCGTCGGCGGCTCCGTAAACTTTGACGGCAAAGATTTGCTGGCGCTTACCGAAGATCAGATGCGCAACATTCGCGGTCGCGATATCGGTATGATCTTCCAGGAACCGATGACGTCGCTTAACCCAGTTTTGACGATCGGCTTGCAATTAACAGAGCCGATGATCGCGCATCTGGATATGTCCGAAGAAGCCGCGATGGAAAAAGCTGCCAAGCTTTTAGATTTGGTCGGGATTTCGGAACCTAAACGACGCTTGTCACAATATCCTCACCACTTATCTGGCGGAATGCGGCAGCGTGTTGTGATTGCGATGGCACTTGCATGTGATCCAAAATTGATTATTGCCGACGAGCCCACAACGGCTCTTGATGTTACCATCCAGGCGCAGATTCTTGAATTGATGAAGAACCTGACGCGTGACCTAGGTGTCGCGATGATTATTATCACGCACAACCTGGGTGTTGTTGCAAGATATGCTGACCGGGTAAACGTGATGTACGCAGGTCGGATTATCGAGTCCGGTACAGCGACAGAAATTTACCACAAACCACGGCATCCTTATACACTTGCACTTCTTAAATCGGTGCCACGTATGGATCGGCAGCGTTCTGAAAAACTTGACCCCGTAGATGGTCAGCCACCTGATCTGACGAAGCTTGATCAGGGTTGCTCTTTCCGTCCGCGATGTCGTTTTGCGACAGATGAATGTGGGAAGAGTTTCCCAGCTTTAGAGGAAGTTGGCCCTGGCCACACCTCTGCATGCTTTGAAAAAGACAACTTGGCCAAAGAAGTTAAAGAGGTTGTGGGATGAGCGACGTTAAAACGCAAAAGCGTGTAACTACAACTGGTAGTTCCAAGGGCTTCGACGAGGTACTCGTCGATGTAAAGAACTTGAAAATGCATTTTCCCGTAACGGAAGGTGTATTTATCCCAAAGGTCGTCGCGCATGTGAAGGCTGTTGATGATGTCAGTTTTCAGGTATTCCGTGGAGAGACATTGGGGGTTGTTGGCGAGTCCGGGTGTGGCAAGACCACGACAGGGCGTTGCATTTTGCAGCTAGAAAAGCCGACCGCTGGTGAAATCATCTATGGCGGAGACGACATCACCAAGTATGATTCCAAGAAGATGATTGATGTCCGTAAAAAGATTCAAGTGATCTTCCAAGACCCATATAGTTCTCTGAACCCTCGTATGAAGGTCGGTGATATCCTGTCTGAACCGATGAGGGTCCACAATATTATCCCGGCAGAAGCAGATCGCCAAAAGCGTGTTCGTTACTTGCTTAACGTTTGCGGGCTAGCATCTGCTTTTGCTGATCGCTATCCGCATGAAATGTCTGGTGGACAGCGCCAACGCGTTGGAATTGCGCGCGCTTTGGCCATGGATCCTGAATTTATCATTTGCGATGAGGCTGTTTCCGCGTTGGATGTGTCTATTCAGGCTCAGGTCATTAATTTGCTTGAAGACCTGCGTGATGAATTCGATCTGACCTACTTGTTTATCTCTCACGATTTAAGTGTGGTTCGACACATTTGTCACCGCGTTGCGGTCATGTACCTTGGTCACCTGGTCGAGTTGGCAGATGGTGACGAATTGTTCGAAAATCCGATGCACCCGTATACTCAATTATTGTTGAATGCGGTTCCGATCCCAGATCCGGAAATCGAGAAGACGCGGGCGCACGAAATTATTAAGGGTGAAATCCCCAGCCCGATCAATCCACCGCCAGGATGTGTTTTCCATCCACGTTGTCCTAGTGCGGTTGATGCGTGCAAAAAAGAATTCCCGCCGTTGCGGGAGCTAAAGCCAGGCCACTGGGTGGCCTGTTCACAAGTGTAGCTGTCCGCGGGCACGGACGCGTCACTCGGCGGGATAAAGCCCGTCAAATTCTCATTTCAGGGAAGGAGACTTCATAATGCTCAAACAAACTGGGAGATACGCTCTCGCTGCTGCAGTAGGCCTCGGTCTTGCTGCTGG
Organism: Rhodospirillales bacterium; assembly: GCA_965659695.1. Taxonomy (GTDB): domain Bacteria; phylum Pseudomonadota; class Alphaproteobacteria; order Rhodospirillales; family Casp-alpha2; genus UBA4479. The sequence continues at coordinate 21,774 of CBFHXC010000025.1, read as the reverse complement.
TGCGGGCGTAGCGAAAGCAGAAACACCAAAAAGCGGTGGCGTTCTGAACTTCGTGGTCGGATCCAAAATTCCGTCATATGACGGACACCAGGAGACGACATTCGGCATGATCCACCCGATCCGGCCGTTCTACAGCACGCTTATTCGCGTGAACCCATCGAACCCTCAAGATCCAACGGATTTTGAGTGCGACGTCTGCGTCGGTGATGTTCCAGAGCCAACAGAAGGTGGCACAAAATACACCTTCAAGCTCCGTAAAGACATTACGTTTCACGATGGCACGCCAATGACGTCTGCTGACGTTAAGGCAAGCATGGACAAAATCGTTTTCCCACCAGAAGGTGTTCCTTCTTCACGGAAAGCATTCTTCCGCGCAGTTGAGTCAATCACTGTGCCGGACGATTACACGATCGAGTTCAAGTTGAAGTTCCCAACAGCTGCGTTTGTACCTGCTTTGGCAACGCCATTTAACTTCATCTACTCCAAGAAAGATTTGGATACACACGGGTACGAATGGCACAAAGCCAATGTTAACGGCACGGGTCCATTCAAGTTCATTCAGCACCAGCCTGGTGCGTTCGTCGAAGGTGTAAAGAACGCTAACTACCACCTCGAAGGACGTCCTTACCTCGATGGCTTTAAGGCAATTTCAGCTCCGAAAATGGCTGTTCGTCTTCAAGCAATTCGCGGTGACCGTGCTGCCATCGAATTCCGTGGTTTCCCGCCGAAAGCACGTGATGACCTTGTCAAAGCTCTTGGCGATAAAGTAACCGTCCAAGAGAGTGACTGGAACTGCGTGTTGCTTGCGACACCAAACCAACAACGTGAAGCAATGGCGAACAAAAGTGTCCGCCAGGCTTTGACGTTGGGTGTTGATCGTTGGGGTGGGTCCAAGTACCTGTCGCAAATCGCGATCGTTAAAACAGTTGGTGGCGTTGTATTCCCGAACCACCCATTGGCTGCAACCAAAGACGAGTTGATGAAGCTCAAAGGTTATGCCACGGACATCGAAGCATCCCGCGCAGAAGCTAAAAAGCTTTTGGCTGATGCTGGTAAGTCTGGCATGTCCGTTGACTTCTCAAACCGTGGTGTTGACCAACCATACAAAGTTGTTGGTACATGGCTTGTTGATCAGTGGCGGAAAATCGGCGTTGACGTGAAACAGCGCGTTCAGCCATCCGGTCCTTTCTACGACACGCTGCGTAAAAAAGGCGACTTCGATGTTTCCATCGACTTTAACTGCCAGTCAGTTATTAACCCTGTCGCTGATATCACCAAGTTCTTGGGCTCTGCGGGCAACAACTATGGCCGCTTCGAAGATCCAGAACTAGAAGCTATCTACGCTAAAATCGAAAAAGAGGGTGATGCTGCAACCGTTCGTAAGCTGGTTCGTGAGTATGAAACTCGCGCGCTGAGCGACGAGGCGAGTGGTATCGTCACTCTTTGGTGGTACAAAATCAATCCACACCGTTCCTACGTTAAGGGGTGGAAAATTGCACCATCGCACTACTTGGGTCAGCACTTAGATCAAGTCTGGCTGGACAAGTAATCGCACGAGCGATTTGCTGGGATCCACCCGTCGCAAAATGCGGCGGGTGGTGACCTTGCCAATAAAAATTAAAACTGATTTGTTGAAATTACGGGTACGGTTGGACATCCATGTCTAAGTATATTTTGAAACGAGTGCTCATGATGATCCCGACGCTGATTGGCGCGGGGATTCTTGTTTTCTTCTTGATGCGACTCATTCCGGGCGACGTCTGTGAATTACGGTTTGCCGGTACTGGTCTATATGTTGACCAAGAACAGATTGATATTTGCCGCTCGAACTTAGGTATCGACAGGCCAATATTTATCCAATTTTTTGATTTCATGTGGGGCTTCTTCACGTTCGACTACGGTGATTCGATGTGGACGGGTAAGCCCATTACCACTGAAATCGGCCTGAGGTTTGAGCTCTCCCTCCAGGTTGCCATTATGGCGACCTTGGTTGCGATCGTGATTTCCATTCCTCTCGGTGCGATTTCCGCTATCAAGCAAGACACTTGGTTGGATTATTTCGTACGGGCGTTCTCGATCGCTGGTATCGCTATCCCATCCTTCTGGCTCGGTATCATGATCATATTGGGACTGCTGATTATCACGCAGTCTATGACCGGGGTGCCTTGGATGCCGCCTATCGAGTACAAAGCTCTATGGGAAGATCCAGTTCACAACATCTCTCAGTTGATATGGCCTGCAGTGGCGACCGGATATCGTTATTCTGCCGTCGCAACGCGGATGACGCGCTCTGCACTTCTTGAAGTGTTGCGTGAAGATTATATCCGGACAGCACGTGCCAAGGGGCTGGTTGAGAAAGTGGTTATCAATCGTCACGCTTTGAAAAACTCCATGTTGCCAGTTGTGACGATTATCGGGATTGAGTTTGCATTCCTGATGGGCGGTCTTGTGGTGACAGAGCAGGTCTTCAACCTGAATGGGTTGGGTAAGCTGTTCGTTGAAAGCGTGAGTAACCATGATTACGCGATGACTCAAGCACTTGTGATGTTGGTTGTTTTGATCTTTGTGATCACAAACTTTGTAATTGACCTAATGTATGCATGGCTCGACCCACGCATTCGGTACAGTTAAGGAATACGCGATATGACAACAACAAGTGAAGCGGCTGTAGAAGCACAGATCGAAGAGCTAGAGGAAAAGACACCTTGGACGCAGGCTTGTATGAAGATGGCCAAAAAGCAGCCAGTTGGTGTCGCGGGTCTAGCTGTTGTGATTGCGATGATCTTTGCTGGTCTATTCGCGCCTTGGCTGACGCCGTATCATCCTGAGTATAACTCGTTTGAACACATGTTGACTGCACCCAATGCGGACTTCTGGCTGGGTACCGATCAATTTGGTCGCGATATTTTCACCCGCATCCTTTATGGCGCGCAAACAGCTTTATTTGTGGGCTTTAGCGCTGCGACGATTGGCGCCGTCGGTGGTTTGGTTCTAGGGGTTGCATCCGCATATTTTGGCGGCATGTTCGACTTGGTTTTCCAGCGTGTCATGGACGTCTTCATGGCATTCCCATTGATCATCTTGGCTCTGGCTGTGGTCGCAACATTGGGCCCTGGAACAGAAAATGTGATCATCGCAATTACGATCCCATTCATTCCGCAGTGCGCACGTGTCGTGAGGTCTAACGCCTTGGCGATTAGGGAAATTCCATACGTTGATGCTGCGCGTGCATTGGGCTTTGGTCATGCTCGGATTATCCTCCGGCATATGGTGCCAAACGTGATGGCGCCGTTCTTGATCTTGTTCACTGCATTTGTGGGGCAGGCTATTTTACTCGAAGCTTCGCTTTCATACCTCGGTATGGGCGTGCAAGAGCCAACACCTGCTTGGGGCTTGATGCTCCAAGGTGGTGCTGAAGAATACGCAGAGAGTGCACCTTGGGTCGCTGTGTGGCCGGGTGTGGCAATCTCGCTCGCCGTGTTTGGTTTCAACCTGTTTGGCGATGCTGTTCGTGACACCTTGGATCCGCGCCTGCGTTCGCGCTAATTCCAGGTTGTTTGTAAAAGGTTATAGGGCACTCGCATCGTCGGGTGCCCTTTTCTTTTCAGGAGATTAAAATGACAAAACGGGTTGCTGTCTTAGGCTTCTTTTTGGAAAGCAATAACTTCTCACCCATGACGACCGAAGAGGATTATCGGCGTCGCTGCTACCTCGAAGGAGACGAAATCCTAGATGAGTTGAAGCGTGACGCGCCACGAACGCCCGCCGAAATCGGAAGTTTTAAGAAAACCTTGGATGGCCTGGGTATCGATTGGGAACTCGTCCCATGTGTAGTTGCAGATGCGGAACCAGGCGGCCCAATTGAACAGTCATTTTTTGAAGCGACACTTGCCAAGATGCGGGAGTTCCTGGAGCAAGCGGGGCCGCTTGATGGGGTCTACGTTGCAAGTCATGGGGCAATGCGTGCCACTGCTGACTGGGATCCAGATGCCAGCATGTATGCCATGATTCGGGATGTCGTCGGTCCTGATGTCCCATTCATCGCGACATTAGACTTGCATACAAATGTGTCTGCTCGAATGGCCGAACTGACCGATGTCTTGGTGTCGTACATCACCAATCCACATGTTGATCAACGCGAGCGCGCCGCAGAGGCGGCAACCATCATGTTGGAAATGTGGGACGGAATGAAACCGCAGCAAGTGTTTATCAAGGTCCCAATTGCCGCACCGACGGTCACGCTACTAACCGCCGAGGGTCCATATGCTGATTTGATCAACTATGGGCAAACTAAGTTGGATGGCAATATCATCAACGTATCTGTCACGGCTGGGTTCATTTATTCCGACAGCCCCAAATGCGGCATGTCCGTGATTGTGAGTTCGCGGAATGATCCTGAGCCAGCCAAGGCCCTCGCCAAAGATATCGCAGGTCGGGCATGGTCCGACCGCAATCGATTTAAAAAGGAACTCACATCCCTAGAAAAAGCGACGGAACTGGCCGTGGCAAATGGCATTGAGCTTACACGACCACAAATCATCATGGCGGATGTGGCAGATAATCCAGGTGGCGGTGGCAGCGGCAATACGACGTTTGTCGCCAAAGCCTTTACTGATGCGGATGTACAGGGTGCATTTATCGGCTTGATGATTGATGCTGATGTGGCGAACAAGGCGCATGAAGCCGGACTTGGGGGATCGTTCCAGGCGAATTTTAATGCCAATGGCGGAACTGATTTTGATGAACCGTTGTCTTTGCAGGTGACCGTTGAAAAGTTAACGGATGGCCAGTTTATCGGACGCCGTGGTATTTTACGCGGGCGATCAGTGTCCTTGGGCCCATGCGTGCTATTGCGCGCTGGTGGGGTGCTGATCGGCGTTGCAAGCCATCGCAAACAATGCGCTGACCCTGCCATGGTCGAACAGTTTGATCTTAATATCGCAGACTTACGGACGATTGTGGTCAAATCACGCGGCCATTTTCGAGCAGGTTTTGACGAGTACTTCTCGCCCGATCGCGTCTATGAGATCGATTGCAAAGGTTTGACCTCGCCCGTACTGAGTAATTTTAACTGGAGCGACTTGATCCGTCCTGTGTATCCTTTGGACGAGGAGACAACATGGTCCGTACCAGAATTATAAGCATCAGCGTATTCATCGTGGCGCTATCGTTTGGCCCGCATTTGACGGATGCCAGTCAAACAACATCGCCCCAAAATCAAAGTGTTCCCATTGATCGCGGATTTGGCCAACACGATGCATGTTTTGGTGACAAGTACGAGAGCGACGAGGACCTAAAGACAGGTAATGAGATTTCAATCGAAGAGGTTTTGAAGCTCCTCAATCAACCTGGGACTTGATCGCCGATTAAGAACCGCCCAGATACATTCCGCCATTTACATGCATGATCTGGCCGGTGACGTAGGCGGATTCTGGCATGCACAAATATTTGACCATTGATGCGATCTCGTCGACGGTACCTAGTCGTGAGATGGGGGCGCTGACTTTGCGATTGGGGCGTGCGCCCGCCGAAGCTGGGCGCACCGTATCAATAAACCCGGGAGACACACAGTTTACCGTGATGCCGTCTTCCGCAAACTCAACCGCGAGACCCCGAGTGAAACCTGCGAGGCCAGATTTAGATACTAGGTTGTGAACCCGGTTCCCAGTGCCGATGTGCCATGAAATACCACCCAGCGTGACGATCCGGCCCCAGCCATTTTTCTGCATCATCGGCAGCGCCGCTTGCGAACAATAAAATGCGCCATCCAAGCTGATATCTATAACATTGCGCCATTGTTCATGGGTCATTTCCAGGAACGGAACTTGCCCGCGTGATGAAGCATTGAGCACCAGAACATCGACTCCGCCGAAGGCATCGGCAGCATCGGCAAACATTTGATCGACGGCGGATTTGTCGGTGACATTCGCAATGCAGGCGATGGCTCCCACTCCCATACCTTTGATCTCTCCGACGACCTGATTGGCGGCATCAGGGTCGGATACGGCGTTCACGACAATGTTCGCGCCTTCTTTTGCTAAATGGTGTGCGATGCCGCGACCGATATTGCGTGCTGCGCCGGTAACCAGTGCGGTTTTCCCAGATAAAGGTTTGTCAGTCATTGTGGAAGTCCCCTGTAATTGTTATTTGCCTTCGAAAGCAGGTTTTTGTTTTTCAACGAATGCCGTAACGCCAGTTTTGAAGTCATCGCTCATGGCGCATCTGACGAAACTTGCGGTCTCGGCACTTAACTGCTCATCGAGTGATCGATCAGTGCTATCCAGCAGTAGACGTTTGGTTTCCGCATAGGCTTTGGTCGGCCCCTTTGCCAATCGCTCGGCGAGTTTTGCAACCGCCTCATTCAACTCGACTTTTGGGACGACCTTGTTGATCAAGCCCCATTGAAGCGCTCGATCAGGGCCAAAGCGATCACCCAATAATGCGATCTCCATGGCGTGCTTCATGCCAACAGCCTGTGGAAGATAATATGTGGAACCCCCGTCTGGACTCGTCCCCAGATGACAGTAAGCCAGGGTGAAGACGGTCTCCTCAGCCGAGATGATTAAGTCGCAACCAAGCATCAAACTGAACCCCGCACCGGCGACTGCACCTTTTACAGCGCCAACAACTGGCATTGGGAATGCATTCATATTATCGACGACAATATGAATGCGGCCCAGGATACTTTGAAACCATGCCTCGGCCTCTGCCGAGTCTGACGCTTCTTCGAATTTACGTTTGAACCGTTTTACATCACCACCTGCAATGAAGTAGTCGCCGGCCCCTGTTAAGACCACACAGCGGATATCAGTACTATTTTTGATCGCACCGGTGATATCGATGAGCGCAGTGACCACATCGTCATTCAACGCATTGAGGCTGTCGGGTCGATTAATGGTAATTGTTGCGATGCTGTCTGTGATGTCGACGAGCACTGTATCGTTTGGAGAAGAAATCATGAGATGCCCCTTGGTCATGTAAAAAGGGATTTGGTGACTGAGATCGTGATATTAAAGGTCGCGCGCCATAATGACGAGAGCATCTCATAAAAAAACCGGGGCAATGCCCCGGTTTTCCTGAAATAGATATCGATTAACTACCAGGCTGATTCTGCCAGTAGTCAACATTGAGACCGCGGATCATGTTGTCATGCTGGAATTCCAAGCAACGACGCAATCCACCGACCATGTAGGTGTTTGCTCGACCCGAACATTCCTCAAAGGCTTCTTGTGCCCCCTTTAGGATGGGCCCAGATGCGGGTAATGGAATTTCATCACCAATGGAGTTCTGCCACATGCCATCAAATGTGTTGGTGGCGACCACACCACCACTCGGTAATGCGGCGTTCAACTGCGCCAACAATTGCGCGGAGCCAGCCTCTGGTTTGTTATCGACATAGTCTTGTCCGACATTACGCAGAGAATTTGTTACGAACTCAATTTCATCCTCTGTTAGCGGGTTCGGATCATTTTCCTCTGGAACAGGAATAAGAGACGCACCTTCCCAGACCACAATTTTGGCAGATTGTGCGCCTAGTGCATTCATTCGACCCAGTTCGATAGAGGCAGCTACGGACATGAAACCTCTGTTCTCAACGAAGCGCATATGTTCGCTGGCAGGCAGACGTACTTCGTTGCCATTCGCGTTGGTCAGAACAAGCGTGAAGTGCTCCTTGGTGGCAGGCACATAAGCTGCACCCATCGTAGGTGCTGGGCGTTCACGTTGAAGGCAGTAGGTGGTTAGTTGCGCAGCGCAAATTCCATCCGCACATGCGAGTTCAATTCCGCTTTCCATTGGTAATGCTGCCAGAATTTGTGGGGCAGCCCTCGCATCACTCGCCATGAGTGTTGCGCTCAGTGCACACGCACCAATCAACCATGCCTTAAATTTCATAACGCCTTAACCTCCTGCTGTGGGCGGGAAGCCGACGCCGCGACGGTCAATAGTGACTAAAAGCCGGGCTGGCTCTCCCAATAATCTGTATTCAGTTTCATAATCGTGTCGTCATGCTTGAATTCTAGGCAGCTCTTGATGCCACCCATGGAATAATATGACGTGCGACCTTTACACCAATCATAGATGTCACGAGCACGCTGGATTGCATCGGTACTTGCAGGCTTTGCCGTACCCAAATCGTCAATCACGTCATGCCATAGCTGATCTAAGGCGTCATCCGTCGCCCGCGCCTTTGGAACGATCGTCGCCGCGATACGGTTGACGATTTGCGCTGACTTGGCGTCCGGGGTCGCATCGACGATGTCTTGACCATGTTCGCGGAGTGATTTGGTGGCGAATGCAAGTTCAGCTTCAGAAATTGGGTTCTCTTCACCGGCTATGGGTTCAGGCATCAACGATGCGCCTGCAGCGGCAACAATCGTAGCAGAGACACCACCATGCTTTGTGATGACATCCTTGGGGATGATGGCACGAACGGATGAATATCCACGCGCGCTTGTGAAATCCACGTTATCCATCGCAGGGACTTTCACCTCTGATCCATCCTCACGGGCGATTATCAGCGTAAAGGCCTTTTCGTGGGTCGGCAGATAAGCTTGTCCTGTAATCGGCACGTCACGCTCGCGTTGGAGGCAGTAACTCGTGAACGACGTTGTACACACTGCGCTGCCACAACTGATCGGTTGTGGACCAAGTGAAGCCATAACAGCAAGAATTTGTGGCGCAGCATGCCCCGAAGCGGGGAGCGCTACGGTCGCTACCAAAGCAATTGGTATGATGTTTTTGAATGTCATCATGCAATATTGTCACCCAAAATGTACACTCGACGCAAGTAGTTGAAACATTACAAATTCAAAATCGATCTTTATATGAGATATCGAGATGCTTGAGTTGACAGTGTTGCACTAGGTCACGAACATCGAAAAAGCCATAAAAATAAAGAGCTTGGGAGAAAACGGCTGTGTCTTTAGATGGTATAAAAGCACGCAATGCGGGCGAAGTTCGAGAGTGTATTCTCAATCTTGATCGCATCGAAATCGCAATCATCGACATCCGAACAGAGCAGATTTTTGCCAAAGCTCACATGCTTTGGGCCAATTCGGTGCCTCTATCTTGTATCGAATTGGATATGCTGGATCGGGTTCCACGGCTGAATACGCCGATCATTTTGTGTTCGGCGGACAGTCGCGATGATCCTTGTATTTCCCGTGCCGTAACAAAGCTTCAGGCGATGGGATATTCCGAAATTTCTTACTTGTTAGATGGCCTTAGAGGATGGGCAGATGCTGGGTTTGAAATTTTTTCAGGTGTGAATGTTCCATCAAAAGCCTTTGGCGAGTTCGTTGAGCACACATATGACACGCCTCGGCTGCCGGCACCCGATCTTAAGCGCATGCTGGACGAGGGGGACAACGTCGTTGTTTTAGATTCGCGCCCAATGCCCGAATACAATGTGATGAATATTCCAACAGGCATTGACGTGCCGGGTGCGGAATTGGCGCTTCGGGTTCATGACCTGGCACCCGACCCAGAGACCACTGTCGTTGTGAACTGTGCTGGGCGTACCCGCTCCATCATCGGTTGTCAGTCATTAAAGAACGCGGGCATACCGAACAAAGTTGTTGCGCTAGAGAACGGCACCATGGGTTGGCACTTGGCCGGGTTCGAGTTGGGCCAGGGCAATACGGACACCTATGACCAACTGACGGACGAAGGTTTAGCGAAAGCGCTGGCGTGTGCGAACGACGTTAAAGAGCGCTTTGGCGTACAAATGATCAATGCGGATACGTTAGCGAACTGGCAAACCGAAAAAGATCGCACGACTTATTTGTTAGATGTTCGAGATCCAACGGAATTTGCCCAGGGGCATATTCCCGGAAGCCGATCCGCACCAGGAGGCCAGTTGGTGCAGGCGACTGATCGTTTTGTAGGCACTTTGGGCGCGCGTATTGTTTGCGTCGATGATAACAGTGTTCGTGCCATCATGACGGCGTCATGGTTGGTGCAGATCGGATGGGATGCATGTGTTTTAGAACCCAAGAGTATTGAAATGAGAGACATTGGCGAGCACGTGCCAACGATGCCGCCAATTCCCGAAGTAAAAACCTTGAGCGCTACTGAACTGGCAGCGCGCATGATCCAGGTGCACCTGATAGATTTGAACGACAGTGTTTCGCATCGACGGAGTCATATACCTGGGAGCCGTTTTGCGATCAGGGCGAACATGCCCGGAAACCTTGATCAACTGTCTAAAGATCGGCCGATTGTATTGACCTCTCGTGATGGGACGATGGCGAAGTTCGCAGCTGCCGATTTAATAAACTCTGGCTTTGATAGAGAGGTCTTGGTGTTAGAAGGCGGTAATGGAGCCTGGAAAGAAGCCAAGCTACCGATGAAATCTGGTTTCGCAGATAATTTAGACCCACCCGTGGATGTCTGGTTTAAACCATATGATAATGACGATGCACGAAAAGACGCAATGGAAGAATACCTGAGTTGGGAGATCAACCTGGTGAGCCAAATAGAGCGCGACGGCACCACAAACTTCAAAGCTTTTGATTAGGACACACTGATGAAATTGATCGTTCTACCCGGTGATGGGATCGGCCCAGAAATCATGGATGCCACGGTCGCAGCTATTCGTGCGGCAGACGATGCTTTCGGGCTGGGAATTACACTCGAAACGCATCGATTAGGACTGGAGGCGATTGCGCAGGACGGCTCGTCTTTACCAGATAAGGTACTTGAATCGTGCCGTGCAGCCGACGGCACCATAATGGGCCCTGTAGACACGTATGCTTATCCTCCGGCGGAAGAGGGGGGCATAAACCCATCCGGGACGATGAGAAAATCCCTCGACCTATTCGCAAATATTCGGCCCAGCCGTACGTTCGCAGGCGTGCCGTCTCGGGCAGGGCAAATGGACATGGTTGTCGTCCGCGAAAACACAGAAGGGTTCTATGCGGATCGCAACATGTTTATGGGATCAGGTGAGTTTATGCCGACTGAGGACCTAGCGTTATCAGTTCGAAAAATCACCCGTGGTGCCAGCCGCCGGATCGCGGTTGAAGCGTTCAAGCAGGCGGAGCGGCGGCGCAAAAAAGTCACTGTGGTTCATAAAGCGAATGTTCTCAAAGTTTCGGACGGCCTGTTCCTTGAAGAAGTCAATGATGTCGCAAAATTACATCCAAATATCGAGTTAGAAGAATTGATCATTGATGCAGCGGCCGCCCATTTGATCCGACGACCAGAAGATTTCGATGTATTGGTAACAACTAACATGTATGGCGATATCCTGTCGGACTTGGCAGCCGAATTGGCAGGCGGTTTGGGATTGGGTGGTTCGATCAATGCTAGTAATGATGTTGCCATCGCGCAGGCAGCCCATGGGGCAGCGCCAGATATCGCTGGGCAAGGGACCGCAAACCCTGCCGCATTAATGGTGTCGGCCGGTATGTTGCTGGAGTGGCTGGGATCTAAAAACAGTCACAACGATCTGATCGCAGCAGGTGCTGCCATGCGAGATGCTGTGGCGGACGTTTTGGAAAACGGCACGGTTCGCACGCCTGATTTAGGCGGTTCGTCCAGCACCAGTGATATCGGTCAAGCGGTCGCAAAGCGCGTTCTTGAAATCTCGAAAGATTAAATGCGCTTATTCCGCAGCGGCAGACAGTGACGGGTATAGTGCCGCTACGTTGACTAGTGTTTCGACTTTCCAAATGCGGTCTTCGAGTTCACTTGCATGACCTTCGCCGATCACGGGCTCAGATAACTCGCGGTATTTTTCAGAGAGCTCATCATCGCTCAACGGTGCATCCGGGTCGCCTTTGCGCGTGGGGGCATGTTGAGAAAACGTCTCGCCGTTCTTCAATCGGATGGTTACAGCCGCTGAGCGTTGTTTTGGGAACGCGTCGTCACAAGTTTGATCTTTGGAAACAAAAATTCGTTTGGCGAGCGCCAGGATTTCTTGTTTGGCCAATAATTCAGGTTCAAACGCAGCCGTTCGACAACTGCCGGTGGTCAACATGACGGCAACACAATAGGGCAAACTAAACTTGGCTTCGAACGCCGTCGTGATCTCTTGGCTGCCGACGATCTCCACGGCGGGGCCATAAGTGCCCGCGTCAATGCGATCAACATCTTCTGGTCCGAAGTTATGTTTCGCTTGTAGTTCTGCGGCTGCATCGATGGCTGCATGCGCATGACCACACGCCGCGTGGTTTTTGGTAGTCGTTTTGGTAATGGTGAACTCTATCCCCAATCCACTGGCGACGTCTGTCCAATCAGGATCATCGCACATGGCTTTTCCAAATCCGCGTTCACCCTCCAACATGTCTTTTACGCCCGTAACGCCTGCTTTGGCGCTTAGCGCACAGGTGATTCCCGTTTCTGCCGCATGACCGCCGTGCATGGGTTTCGACATCGCATCACCTCGGAACGCTTGTTGCAGACCTGCAGCTAAAGTTCCCGCATTCGCAAGCGCATTGAGGGCTTGTTCTTCAGTTAGCTGCAAAATTGTTGCCGCCGCAGCCGCTGCACCAAAAGTTCCAACTGTCCCCGTCGTATGCCAATAAGCGTAGTGCGCAGGGTTCACCGTTCGGGCGATCCGATTTGAGATTTCGTATCCTGCGATAATGCCGCGCAGTAGCATGTCACCAGAGACATTTTTGCTTTCAGCAACCGCGAGTGCTGCAGAAATGACAGGTACGCCAGGATGATAAATGCCGTCACGAAAAATATCGTCGAATTCAATCGTGTGACTAGCAGCCCCATTGATCAACGCTGCGGTCTTGGCATCCGTGGTTTCACCACCTGGATACAGAAATGCACTGTCCCGACCCAGCATATCTGCAAACGCGTCTTTCAAAAGCGTTGCAGGTGCAACCACGCCCCCCGGTATCGTCGCCCCTATGTAGTCTAGGAGACAACGCTTAGCCGCGTGAAGAACGTTCTCATCGAACGTCGCTTTTTGCGCATCAGCGATGAACTTGGCAAAAGGGCTTAGAACTGGGCCGGACATGATTACTTTCCTTTGAATTCCGCTTTGCGTTTTTCCATGAAAGCGCGGCGACCTTCGACGTAGTCTTCGCTGTTGAAGCAGTCATCGACGATGCTGGCACACAGGTCGTGATCCCGATCCGCGTCATCCTTCACACATTCTTTTACGACGACTTTTACGGCCTTGATGGTCAACGGCGCGTTACCACCAATTGTTTGAACGTAATCTTCGACGTAATCAGAGAACGCATCACGAGACACCACACGGTTCGCGTAATTCATGCGCTCTGCCTCGTCGGCTGTGAACTTGCGCGCTGTGTAGAACAGTTCCATGGCGTAACTGGGGCCAATGATATCGACCAACGGCTTCAGACCATCAACACGATATCCAAGGCCAAGCTTGGCGGCAGGAATGGCAAAGATTGAATCATCAGTACAAATCCGAATGTCGCAGCACGTCGCAATTCCGACTCCGCCGCCAACACAAAAACCATCAATGGCCGCGATCGTTGGCTTGTTGATGGTGCGCAGCAGTTCGGATGATTCTTCAACCGCGGTGTTATAGATCTTTACGCTTTCTTCGGAAGAGCGGTTTTTCTCGAACTCAGAGATATCTGCGCCGGCACAGAATGCTTTTCCCCCTTCACCAGATACGACGACCACGCGAATGGCATCGTCGGCCGCAAAATCTGCAATGGCTTTACCCAGGGCTTGCCACATCCCCAACGTCATGGCGTTGCGGCGGGTTTGGTTATCCATTTTGACGCGCCCAACTGGGCCATCTTTTTCAACAATCAGGCGTTTTATAGGGGCGTCAGAGCCAGCGTCCGGCATTTGTTCTCTCCGATTTCAAAATTGATTTGCACCATTTTCGCTCGTGAGGCGGGGCGGGGCAAGAGGGGCAAATACGTCCAATAACCGAATATTGGCCCGAAACGAGCGAAAATGGCCCTGAATTGCGGTTGAATTGTTGAAGTCGCTTGTCAATAATCCAAGCTCTCCGAATTGAGGATATCATGATCGCAGCATTTGAAAGAGTGACCGGCCTGGGCGTCAGGGAACAGGTGCCTGCCTGGATCGTTGGGATTGGGCACGGGGCAACGCACTGGATCGCTGCAACTTTCTATTTATTATTGCCGTTTCTGACGGCTGATTTCGGGTTGAGTTACACCGACGCTGGTTTCCTTGTGACGACATTTTATGTTTGTTCCTTCGCAGCGAACTTTGGCAGCGGGATGGTCGTTGATGTATTGGGACGCCGAGTGTTAGTGCAAGTTATCGCGCTGGTTGTTGGAGCATTCGCGCTGATCCTGTTTGGCTTGTCAGCAAGCTATGCGCTAATCATGATTTTAGTTGGTGTGATGGGTGCTACCAATAATTTGTGGCATCCGGCGGCCATCTCGTTTCTTTCTGGTGCGTATCCCAAGAACCGCGGTTATGTATTGTCTATTCACACCCTTGGGGCGTCACTGGGTGATAGCCTTGCACCTTTATGTATTGGTGCCTTGTTGGTGGCTTTGACATGGCAGGAAACGGCCGTTTGGGGCTCCATTCCTGTGTTGGTAATTGCTGCGATGATTTTGATGTCGTTGGTAAGGATGGATCGCGGGTCTGACGGGACGGTTACGCGAAAGATCACGGTTGGCGAATACTTCCGTGGCCTCGGCCTGATGTTTAGAGACAAGGCCGCGATGGGGCTATGCTTGATGGCGGGGTTCCGCTCCATGACCCAGCAGGGCCTTCTGATGTTTATTCCGATTTATCTGTTGGATGTGCTGAAGGTTAGTCCGTTCATGATGGGTGTCGGCGTGATGGCAATGCAGATAGGCGGGTTTATTTCGGGGCCTCTGGCGGGTGCTTGGTCAGATCGGATTGGTCGACGCCCGATTGTCATCATGGCCGCTTCAGGGACCACTGTGGTCGTCTTTTTCTTGGCGCTTGTGCCCAATGAATATTTGTTTATCGCAGGTGTGTCGATGCTGGGGTTTGTCCTGTTCGCGTTGCGCCCGGTGATTCATAGCTGGATGATGGATATGAACCCACCTGAAATGCATGGGACTGCGACCAGCGCCTTGTTCGGGGCGCAATCTGGATTGTCATTGCCCATCCCGATTATTGGCGGATGGATTGCTGACTCGTATGGGGTCGGTGCGGTGTTCTATTTGCTGGCAGGCACCATGGTCGTCGCCAACGTGCTGGTATTTATGCTGCCAGATGCTGAGAAAAGTGAGCATTAGGGCTTACTTGAGAGTGACTGGCGAACAGGCAGTCCTGCTTGCATCATTCTCCATAACAAGATGTCTATGCGGTCTTGCCCATAAAATGTCTCGCCGCGAAAGATCATCAACGGTGCCCCCCAATGATCAGATGCGTCATGGGCGGCTTGGTTTTCTGAAATCACGGCATCAAAACGATCGGGATCCACGTTTACATCGGCAACAAGTGCCCGTCCGTTTAGACCCGCCGCTTCAATCGCATCGACCAGGTGCGTGCCTAGGTCCCAGCCATCAACGGAACCATCCCACAATATGCGCGATACTTTATCCGTAAACGCTAGGCTGGCCCCTTGAGTCTGTGCTGCCGCACCTAGCAGAGTGATATGGCGAATATGCGGTTGCTCGGCCGCAATTTCATTGGTTTCCATGTTCTGTATGATGGGGTCAGGTATAGGGCGACGATACGGGATTTTGTAATAATCCGCGATCCGCTGGCTATCTCGTAGATGATATTTGCGATACTTCGGATTGATCTCCTTAAAGAAATTCGGGTTGCGTACGGCCATCGGGTATAACGGCCTGATGTTGATAGAAACGTCAAAATTCTTTGAAATCTCGAGCAGACGATCAAGCATCAAATAGCAATAAGGGCTTCGGTATGACCAAAAGACATCAACGGAGAAGCCGTCATCACTTGTCATGTTATGCCAGTCCCATCAATGTTCGCATTTGCTGATTTAATGTGCCGCCTTCGCTCGTCAGATCACTCAAGATTGTAAAATGGTTTAGATCTGAAACAATATCGAGGGGGCATTCCATTCCTTTGGCACCCCACGCCTTTACGATGTCCTCGCTGTGGCGAATGAATTCGTCTGTCTCGGCTCCGCCCACGGCAACGACCATTTTTGGGGTAATGGTTGGTGACAGATGAATGGGGCTGTAATGGGCGACCGTATCTTTTGTGAATCCCAGCGTGGGGTTCATAAAGGATAGACGAATGGGTTCCAAGTCATAAATGCCGGATATAGCTAATCCGCCCTTGATCGCACTCCCATCGATCCCCCACGCGGACCAATCTGTGGCCATCATCATGGCGGCGACATGCCCACCAGCAGAATGCCCGGTGATGTATATGTCGTCAGTGCTTCCGCCATGATCGGCAATATTTTTATATACCCATGCCACTGATGCTTGGCACTGGCGAACCAATTCCGCCATATCGATCTTGGGAATTAGGCCATAGTTAACGACCACGACGGTGGCACCGGCATCGCTGAACCCGGTTGGGATGAACTGGAAATCGTTTTTATGCCGTGAATACCAAAAACCGCCATGGAAATAGATCATCACTGGGGCATTAGGGTTGCCGTTGGCCGCTGGAAAAACGTCTAGCACCTCGTCGGGATCATCGCCGAATGCAATATCGGGGAAGTAAGATACGCTATTGGCGAAAATTGTCCCCCGCTTTGCCAATGCGCCCATGATGTCTTCGTGATTACTGACGAGAGCGCGATTGTTGTACTGGGCATCCAGTTGTTCTTGATCGTAGTTGCGGTAGACGATTTCTGTGCTGCTCATTCTGATCCTCTATGGTGTGGGTGATTAAGACCGATCGGATTAGGTCATTTGGAGCATGACATGCTCTTTAAATGCGGACCTTGACGCCAGCGCTTCGTACCAACGTTTCAAGTTTGGCAGATCAGGGCGATCAATTTCCAAATTGTGCCAACGATATGCGGCACAGCCCATTGGGATGTCACCCATGGTTGGCGCTGTACCTGTCAAAAACTCATTTTCAGCCAGATGACGATCAACAACTTCCCAAGCCACGGAGAGGGACCCAACACACTTTGCAACGACAGAGTCATCTCGTTCTTCTTCCGTCATTCGGATCAGATTGTAAAATATTGTAGTCATATGCGGATGATGGGTCGCGATGTAGTGGTCCATCCATTGGCTGGCGCGGTAGCGGTCTTCAACCATCGCCGGAAACCAAGGGGAAGAGCCGTATTTTTCCGCTAGATAACGCACAATGGAGTTTGATTCCCAAAGCACAAAGTCACCATCTTCCATCGTTGGGATTTTGCCGCTTGGATTCTTGGCGAGATATTCAGGTGTGTCATTGCCGCCGAAGGCACCGCCAACATCGAGGCGCTCTATATCAAGGCCGATTTCGGCAGCGAGCCACATGACCTTTTGCACGTTGATTGAATTGGCGCGTCCTAGAATCCGAACCATTTTTATCCCCTTTGTTGAACTTAGGCACCAACTGAAAAATATTGTCTGTGCCAAGTTAACCAGATTGCCCGACAACTTATCAACTGGCACACTCAATTACATATTATCGAGGGTTCCATGTTCCAAGAGGTAAACCGAGAGATCGAAGAAATTCTGTCTCGGCAATTGTTCTTTATCGCGGCCACGGAAAAGTCAGGTACGACTTGGATGCAGCTGATGCTAGACGCTCATCCCGAGATCGCATGCCGCGGCGAGGGGCAGTTTGTCAGCAAATTAGCTGGATGTTTAGGCGGCGCCCTCAACGAGTATTCGACCTTTATCGAAGGTCTTAACGAAAAAGTCTTCTCGGAAACCGATGGGTTTCCAACTTTTGATCGTAATGACTTGTCGCATTTGCTTCGAATGTCTTCAGGGATGTTATTTTCCAAATATGATGTGGGTGAAGACATAACGGCTGTTGGCGAAAAGACCCCCGGTAACGTTCGTTATTTGAAAGCGCTGCTGGCATTGTTTCCCAATGCCAAGTTTGTCTTAATGATCCGTGATATCTGAGACATCATTGTTTCAGGGCATGTGCATCTGAAGCGACAGCATGGTGAAGCAGGTGATGAACCCATTGCCAATTACGCGAAACGTGTTTCGAAGGTTTGGGTTCAAGATGTTGGACGTGCTCAGGCGTTCATGTCGAACAATCCGGATCGGTGCACATTGGTTCACTACAAGAAATTGCATGCTGAACCGCATCAATGTGTGGCCAGGATATTAGAGCATTGGGATGTAAGCGCTGATGAAGAGAGTGTTTCGACGTGCGTGGATGCAGGGCTGTTCCAGAACCTGACCAAGGGGCGGGAGCGGGGACAAGAAGACCCGAATTCTCAGTTTCGAAAAGGTATTGTGGGCGACTGGCAGCATGCGTTGAATCAAGAAGCGAAAGTGAACATCAATAAAGAAGCAGGGGACGCACTTGTGGCTCTTGGCTACACAAAGAATTCAGATTGGGTTAACAATGGTGGATGATTTTGCCCCCGATCAAGAAGTCGCCGAGCCTGTCGTAAAAGAAGCTTTTGCGTACTATTCCGGTGATAAGTTTGATGAGGCCATCGCTGTTGCCGAGAAAGGTCTTCATGACTCGAAGGACCCAGTTGGCCTTCGGCTCATCATCGCTTTGGCGAAACGGCGTCAGGGGCAACAACAACACGCCTGTAAGCGCCTTGAAGAAGCCATCAAGATTGATCCCAAGCGATCTGATTTGTGGACATTGCTGGGCATTTGCCGACGCGATTTAGCGGCCCGAGAAAGCGCTGCTGAAGCATTTGAAGAAGCATTTGGCATTGTCGCAAGAAAACGCCAAAGCACGCTATCACCTTGCCGTTGTGCGCCAAGAAATGGGCGATCTGGAAGCGGCCGTTGAGCACTTTGAGCATTACACGAAACTTCCGGCGGGGCAGGGGCATGCGTTGGCTTGGAGCTTGATGGGTGTCGCGTACCGAAATCTTGAAAAGATGGCAGAATCGGTCGCAGCGATCCGACATGCAATTGAGTTGGAGCCGGATGATATTCCAGCTCGCAATGCGCTGGTCATCACTCACTATCTGGCGGGTGAGCACGACGCTGCGATTGCAGAGGGGCAAGCTGCGCTAGCACTCAAAGATCGCCTGGCGACAGAGCGATTTGCTGCCCTTCAACTGTCGGCTCTTAAGTCACCAGTTCATAAACCATTCAACGAAACGGACCGAACCAAAAACATCATTTCTTTTAGTCTTTGGGGCGATGATCCCATTTATACCCATGGGGCAATTGTCAACGCGCAGATGGCGCCGAATATCTATCCCAGCTGGCAGTGTCGGTTTTATTGTGATGACAGTGTGCCGGAACCGATTCGAAAAGAGCTCAAGCGACTTGGATCGGATGTTCGAATGATCGAAGATCCTGGTCTGAGCGATTTAAAAACGATCTGGCGGTTCCTGGTCGCCGATGATCCGAAAGTTGATAGATTTATCTGTCGAGATACGGACTCACGTTTGAATTCCCAAGAAGCGGTGGCAGTCGATGCGTGGATAAAGTCCGCGAAGCCGTTCCACCTGATGCGAGATCACATTTACCACATGGAAGTCATGCTTGCGGGGCTTTGGGGTGGGGTGACTGGTGTGCTGCCGAACGTTCGCGAACTCGCAAACACTGCGCTCGAGTATCGCAGAAATCGCTGGAATGATCAGGAATTCTTGCGCGACGTGATCTGGCCCATGATCCGAACCCGGGCCTGTGTTCATGACAGCGTGTACCAATTCCGAGGCGCTGGTGATTTTCCACCCCAATGTCGATTGCCTGGAAAAATCCATGTTGGGGGTGCCATTAAGCGCATGCCTCAGTGGCCGGTCAAGAATTGGCCAACTACTCAAAAAACCGAGTAAATCCGGGCATTTAAAGCCTCTAAGTGCATCTGTTTGACCTTAGACGTATTCTGGGTCGCTTTTCGATGACTTGCGCCCCCCATCAACGTATTCAAGTTTCATAAAAATCGCTGCAATTCCGCGCGCGCGGATGCTCAACACCTTATTGGATGGTGCGTCATGGCTGAAGAAGATATCAATCCGAACCCGAATGCGGATGAAGATGAAGAAGAGGAAAACGAGGAGGCGTCTGAAGAAGCCCAGAAGATCCTCGATGACCTGACGCAGTTTAATGAGGGTGAAAGCCCGCTCGATGACGTTGACGATCAAGTTGACGGGGTCGACGGTGCCGATGAAGAGGGGCTAGAGCCCAGTCTTTCGTTGAGCATGTCATCGCTCCATACCGGGAGCCAACTCACAGATGCAGAATTGACGGATGGCCTTCCCCCGGCTGGTGAGGTTGTGATTCCGCGCGGCGAGATGTCAGCGCTGGAAGAAGAGCCAGAAGACACCGACCTATTAGTTGACGCTGAGACGGAGGAACCAACTCCCGAGGGTCGCGCCGATGAGCCAGGTGGACCTGGTGCGGAATTCAATAATGCTGGCGGCGATGAACCCGCTGTAGCTCAAGAAGAACAGCAAGATGAAGAGGAAGAAGGACGCCGAGAAGCCGAAGCCGAAGATGGCGCTCAAGAAGAGTTAGTTGATGTAGCCCAGGCACCAACCGCTCCTGTAACGCCAACCGTGGCGTCCGCACCGACAGAAGCCACCGATCCTACGGTGCCGACGGCACCAACAGTCCCGACCGAGCCGCCTGTTACAGATCAGCCCACTGTGCCAACAACGCCAACGGTGCCAACAGTTCCAACGACGCCTACGGTGCCGACAGATCCAACAGTTCCCACCGACCCTACTGTACCGACTGACCCAACAGTTCCTACCGACCCTACGGTACCGACTGACCCGACCGTTCCTACGGATCCAACTGTACCGACCGATCCGACAGTGCCGACGGATCCAAGTCAACCAACGGACGTCGCAGATGATCCAAGTTTGGATACGGGCAGTATTACGGGTGCTGAGGATACAGCAGTCAGCCTAGATATATCTGCGTCACTGACGGATCTGGATGGCTCAGAGACGTTGTCGCTGACAATTTCGGATATTCCAGTCGGTTCCACCTTGAATTTTGGAACGGATAATGGCGATGGGACTTGGACCATCTCAGCAGAGGATTTTGAAAA
Organism: Rhodospirillales bacterium; assembly: GCA_965659695.1. Lineage (GTDB taxonomy): Bacteria > Pseudomonadota > Alphaproteobacteria > Rhodospirillales > Casp-alpha2 > UBA4479. Next base: position 732 of record CBFHXC010000025.1, on the reverse strand, counting down.
CAATGAAAATCTTCTGGATGATCTGACCATCACGCCGCCTCGTGATTACTATGGTGATTTCAACCTGACCGTAAGTGCTACGTCCGTTGAGACCGAAACTGGCGATGAAGCAACCGTGACATCTACGTTTGGTGTGACCGTAACACCTGTTTTGGACAATCCTGATATTGATGTAGATGATCTCGAAGGGATTGAGGATAAAGAACTCGAGCTGGAAATTCTCGCGTTTATGGACCCCTCGGGTCGCGAAGAAGTCGATACAGTCATTTTAAGCTTCAACCAAGAAGGCGTGATCTTGAATGCGGGCACGAAGAATGCCGATGGCACCTTCACGCTAACACCCGGCGAATTGTCAGGCCTTATCATGACACCCCCGACCGATTACACTGGCGGGATCGACGTGCAAGTGACCGCGATCTCGACAGATGGTGGTACCGCGACGGCGACTGTGACAGTCACTGGCACCAATGATGGCCCTGTTGCATCTGCAGAGGAAGTATCAGCCACTGAAGACGGTGCAGCGGTTACAGGTCAGTTGGATGCAACAGATGTTGATGGCGATACCCTGACGTATGAACTGACCGAAGGACCAAGTGCTGGTTCTGTCACGGTGAATGATGACGGGTCCTACAGCTTTGATCCGGGCGAAGACTTCCAGAACCTGGCTGAGGGCGAGACACAAGAAGTCACGTTCACGTACCAAGTCAGTGATGGCGAAGGTGGTACGGACAC
>CBFHXC010000024.1:0-38448 GCA_965659695.1 Rhodospirillales bacterium | reverse complement strand
CGGCATCCGTTATTTTCGTCCTGGCCGTGCAGGGTATTTCGGGTGTCGCCAAAGACCTGACCAAGATGAGCTCCAAAAGTGTGATTAAATTGGTCGTGCCCGATGGTTCACATGGGGCGCTGTATAAATGGGTCGCCATTCTGACCGGCTCTAAAAACGCGATAAAGGGTATGGGATTCTTTGTCGGTGCGCTGTTGTTGTCATCGGTCGGGTTTCAGTATGGTCTGTGGGCGATGGCCGGGTTCCTGGCTGCTATTTGGGTGGCGTCTCTGATCGCAGTTGACGCCAACATGGGCAAAATAAAAGCAAAGGCGTGGTTCAAGGACGTTTTTTCCAAGTCGCGTGCGATTAATCTGCTATCGGCGGCGCGTATCTTTTTATTTGGTGCGCGGGATGTGTGGTTTGTCATCGGTGTGCCGGTGTTCATGTATGACCATTTGAACTGGACGTTCAATCAGGTGGGCCTGTTCATGGCATTGTGGGTTATCGGCTATGGCGCGGTTCAAGCGATCGCGCCAAAGCTGACGAGAAAATCACATGATGGTCAAAGTGCCGAAATCACATCTGCAGTTGTTTGGGGCGTTGTGCTGGCGCTGGTGCCGTTGGCGATTGCCTATGGGTTAACGCGGAATATTGATCCCGGCTTTTTGTTGATCGGGGGACTTGGTTTGTTTGGGGTGGTTTTTGCCATCAACTCGGCCGTTCATTCATATCTGATCCTGTCGCTTTCTGAACGTGATGGTGTCTCCATGAACGTTGGATTTTATTATGCGGCTAATGCCATGGGACGGCTGCTTGGCACGATCTTGTCAGGAATTTCATATCATTGGGCAGGCTTGACCGGCTGCCTCATCGTTGCAGCAGGGTTTCTATTACTGACGAGCCTGTTTGTCATCACGCTGCGGCAACATACGCAGCGTGTTATTACCCAATAAAATATACTGGACTTATTGGTCCGTTATGGCCTCTGAACCTTGCTCTCATTCATGAATCAGAGTACGACTTTTCGACGCAGGCTCGCGAAATGTGGGCTAGATAATTTGTAATCGACGAGGAACTAGACATGGCAAGAAACAAGATTGCGCTGATCGGCGCGGGTAACATCGGCGGGACGCTCGCTCATCTCATCGGACTAAAGGAACTCGGTGACGTTGTGCTCTTCGACATCGCTGACGGAATCCCACAAGGCAAGGCGCTTGATATTGCCGAGAGTTCCCCGGTCGAAGGCTTCGATTCCAGGATGTCCGGTACCAAAGGGTATTCCGGTATCAAAGGTTCAGACGTGATCATCGTCACTGCGGGGGTCGCGCGTAAACCAGGTATGAGCCGAGACGATCTGCTGGGCATCAACACCAGCGTGATGGAACAAGTCGGCGCAGGCATCAAAAAATATGCTCCTAACGCGTTTGTCATTTGCATTACCAACCCGCTCGACGTCATGGTCGGTGTGCTCCGCGATGCCAGTGGTCTGCCGCACAACAAAGTGGTCGGCATGGCCGGTGTTCTGGACAGTGCCCGTTTCCAGTATTTCTTGGCCGAAGCGATGAACGTCTCTGTTGAAGACGTAACCGCTTTTGTGCTGGGTGGTCATGGCGACACAATGGTGCCATCGGTAAGATATTCTACTGTCGCCGGTATTCCGCTTCCTGATCTGGTCAAAATGAAGTGGCTGACTCAAAAGCAATTGGATGACATCGTTCAGAGAACCCGTATGGGCGGTGGCGAAATCGTTTCATTGCTGAAGACGGGGTCTGCGTTCTATGCACCTGCTTCTTCTGCGGTTGCGATGGCCGAGAGCTATTTGAAAGACAAGCGACGCGTGTTGCCGTGTGCGGCTTATCTTCGTGGTGAATATGGCGTAAAAGGCATCTATGTCGGTGTGCCATGTATCATCGGTGCGAAGGGTGTCGAGAAGATCGTCGAGATTAAGCTAGATGCGTCCGAGCGGTCGATGTTCAAAAAATCAGTTAAAGCCGTCGAAGAGTTGGCTGCGATTGTGAAACGCATTAAGGCTGATGCCAAGAAAGCGGGCAAGAAGGTCGCATCTAAATAACGATAGAGACCGAGAGAAGTCATCGCCCTCGGTTATCACCGGGGGCGAACCAACCGGGGATACGAGATGAATATTCATGAATACCAGGGCAAGCAATTGCTCTCTAAATACGGGGTGGCCGTGCCTAAAGGGCACGTCGCCTTCACCGTCGATGAGGCGGTCAAAGCAGCCGAAGACCTAGGTGGTGGCATTTGCGTAGTGAAGTCGCAGATTCATGCGGGTGGCCGCGGCGCTGGCCGTTTCGAAGGTAAGCCAGACGGTAAGGGCGGCGTCCGCGTTTCCCAATCCGTTGACGAAGTTCGCACAAATGCCGAAGAAATGTTGGGCAAGACCCTCATCACCAAGCAGACCGGCCCTGCAGGTAAACAGGTCAATCGCTTGTATATTGAAGAAGGCTGCGACATCGCACGTGAGCTTTATCTCGGCATGCTGCTTGATCGCGAGACATCACAATTGGTGATCATGGCATCGACCGAAGGTGGCATGGAAATCGAAGAGGTTGCAGAGGCAACGCCTGAGAAGATCATCAAAGTCTTTATCGACCCTGCAACCGGCATCATGCCATTCCACGCCCGTCAGTTGGCGTTCGGCTTGGGCCTTGAAGGGGCGCAGGTTAAATCCGGTTCCAAGTTTATCGCAGCACTTTATAAGGCGTTCAATGATCTGGATTGTTCTATGGTCGAAGTGAACCCGCTCGTCGTTACAGGGGGCGGCGATGTGATCGCCCTGGACGCCAAAGTGAACTTCGATGACAACGCGCTGTATCGTCATCCCGACGTCGAAGAGCTTCGCGACGAATCAGAAGAAGACCCTGCTGAGTTGGAAGCTGCCAAGCACGAGCTCAACTACATCAAATTGGATGGTGAAATCGGCTGCATGGTGAATGGTGCAGGCCTTGCCATGGCAACGATGGATATCATCAAGCTGTATGGCAGCGACCCTGCCAACTTCTTGGATGTTGGTGGTGGCGCAACCAAGGAGCGCGTGACCGAAGCCTTCAAAATTATTTTGGGCGATCCCAACGTTAAGGGAATTTTGGTCAACATTTTTGGCGGTATTATGCGCTGCGATATCATCGCCGAGGGCGTGGTCGCCGCAGCAAAAGAAGTGAACATCTCTGTGCCATTGGTTGTTCGCCTGGAAGGGACGAACGTCGAACAAGGCAAAGAAATCTTGGCCAACAGTGGTCTGGCAATTACGTCGGCAGATAACCTGAGTGACGCCGCCGATAAAATTGTTAAAGCCGTGAAGGAGGCCAGCTGATGTCCGTTCTTATTGATAAAAATACCAAGGTCATCTGCCAGGGGTTTACTGGTACGCAGGGGACTTTCCACTCCGAACAAGCGATTGCTTATGGCACGCAGATGGTTGGCGGTGTAACGCCAGGCAAAGGTGGCTCCAAGCATCTTGATTTGCCTGTCTTTGATACGGTTGCAGATGCGGTTCATACCACGGGTGCCAACGCATCTGTGATTTACGTGCCGCCGCCATTTGCTGCGGACGCAATCTTAGAAGCCATTGATGCAGAAATTCCGTTGGTGGTTTGTATCACCGAAGGGATTCCCGTCCTTGATATGGTCAAAGTAAAACGTGCGCTTGAAAATTCGGGCACGCGTCTGATTGGGCCGAACTGTCCGGGTGTCATTACCCCAGGTGAATGCAAAATCGGCATCATGCCCGGCCATATCCACCGCGAGGGTTCTGTTGGGATTGTGTCGCGTTCTGGGACGCTGACCTACGAAGCCGTGGCGCAAACAACGGCTGTTGGTCTGGGCCAGACAACATGTATCGGTATTGGTGGTGACCCTGTGAACGGCACCAACTTTGTCGATTGCTTGGAAATGTTCCTGGCCGATGATGCCACCGAAAGCATTGTGATGATCGGAGAGATCGGTGGTTCCGCCGAAGAAGATGGCGCACAATTGCTCAAAGACAGCCCCGTTAAGAAACCCGTTGTTGGGTTTATCGCAGGCCTGACGGCGCCTCCGGGTCGTCGTATGGGCCATGCGGGTGCGATTATCTCTGGCGGCAAAGGTGGTGCTGGCGACAAGATTGAAGCCATGAAGTCGGCTGGCATTTATGTCACTGATAGCCCCGCTGGAATCGGCGAAACCATGCAGAAAGCACTTGGGGGGTAATCCCAAATATGCCACCTAAGGCCGTCGACATTGATGCCGCCATCGCTCCTTTGCCGGTGCTGAAAAACCGAACCCCCGAGACCGAGGGTTCGGAGGCGGCCAGTGCATTTGCGGTTTTGGCCGAGACGGAAACGGGGGCTGTCTTTGCCGGAAGTTTTGAAGGTACCAGCGCCTGGGAACGTCACCCCAATGGTGATGAACTTGTTCAAGTGCTGGTCGGCGAAACGCAATTAACAATTAAAATGGAAGATGGTGATCATACCCTGCATATGCAGGCCGGGATGGTCACGGTTGTTCCTCGTGGATGTTGGCATCAGTTCGAAGCGTTCGATGGCGTTTCGGTCATGACGATGACGCCGCAACCCACGGATCATTCAACAACACCACCGTCAGCATAGTCGGGGTGAACATATGACGGGTGCTTACAGCTTTAGGGGCAGGCGCTAAAACCAAGGGAGGCACCCATACAAGGGTGACATGAATATGGACGGAATGGATCCTACGCAGTTTCTGTTTTCAGGAAACCAAGTCTATGTGGCCGAGCTTTATGAGCGGTATCTTGATGATCCGCATTCCGTTGATCATCGATGGCAGGATTTCTTCGAAAGCCTAGAAGACGATGCTCGCGACTTGATGACCGAGAACCGCGGTGCATCTTGGGCCCCGTCCGATGCAGGTGTTCTCAACCAGGGCGAACTGGAAACATTGTCCGAACAAATGGCTGGAGGCCATCACGTTCAGACAACGACGCAACAGCCACAAGCGGGCGTGCCAAGTGGGCGACAAGTCCGTGATGCCACGTTGGATAGTATCCGCGCCCTCATGTTAATCCGATCCTATCGTGTTAGGGGCCACTTAAAGGCAAACCTTGATCCGCTCAGCTTGGAAGCTCCAAAAGAGCACCCTGAACTTGATCCTATGTCTTACGGGTTCAAAGAAAAGGATTTAGATCGCCCAATCTTCATCAATTATGTATTGGGGCTTGAGCAAGCTACCCTCCGCGACATTATGAATGTTTTGGATGAGACCTATTGCGGGTCCATCGGTGTCGAGTTTATGCACATCCAAGACCCGGATGAGAAGTCTTGGATTCAAGAACGGATTGAGCGCATTCATAACCAGCCTGAATTCACTTTGATGGGCAAAAAAGCGATTCTCAACCGGTTGATCGAAACAGAGGGTTTTGAGAAGTTCCTAGATAAAAAATTCACCGGCACCAAGCGCTTTGGCCTTGATGGCGGCGAAAGTTTGGTTCCCGCGATGGAACAAATTTTCAAACGTGGGTCACAGTTGGGTATCGAGGAAATTGTATTGGGAATGGCGCACCGTGGCCGCCTCAACGTTCTCGCCAACGTTATGGGCAAACCGTTCCAGGCTATTTTCCACGAATTCCAGGGCGGCTCTTCTAAGCCCGAAGATGTCGGTGGTTCAGGTGACGTGAAGTATCACTTGGGTTCGTCCTCTGATCGAGTGTTTGATGGTCGTTCTGTGCACCTATCGTTGACGGCGAACCCATCACATTTGGAATGTGTCAATTTTGTCTGCCTAGGTAAGGCGCGGGCCAAACAGCAACAAAAGAATGATCATGACCGCGAAAAGGTTATGGCCTTATTGCTGCATGGAGACGCGGCGTTCTCGGGGCAAGGTTTGGTCCCAGAAGCATTCGATCTTTCAAATCTGAACGGTTACAAAACCGGCGGCACGATCCATATCGTGATCAACAATCAGATTGGCTTTACGACCAATCCGGCGCACTCGCGCTCCTCGCCATATTGTTCAGATGTGGCCAAAGTTGTCGCTGCGCCGATTTTCCACGTCAATGCGGACGATGTCGAAGCAGTCACGCACGTCGCACGGATTGCGACTGAATACCGTCAGCGATTCAAGAAAGACGTTGTCATCGACATGATTTGCTATCGCCGTCATGGCCACAACGAAGGCGACGAGCCGATGTTCACGCAGCCGTTGATGTACAAGAAAATCGCGGCACACCCGACGACACGTGAAATTTACGGCCAGCGTTTGGTGCGTGAAGGGGTGATGACACAAGACGAACTTGATGCAGAACTAGCGAACTTTGAAAACCATCTGGAACAAGCGTTCGAAGGTGCTTCGAGTTACAAAGCCAACAAGGCCGATTGGCTTGATGGCAAATGGGCTGGTCTTTCCGTGGCCTCTGGTGAAGACCGCCGGGGGTTCACTGGGGTCCCAGTTGACCGCTTAAAAGAAGTTGGACAGGCGCTCACGCATATACCTGATAACTTCAACGTGAATCCAAAGATATCCCGTCAGTTAAAAGCCAAAGCCAAAATGTTTGATACCGGTGAGGGGATTGACTGGGCGACAGGTGAGGCGCTGGCCTTTGGCACGTTATTGTTAGAAGGGCATCCGGTTCGATTGTCCGGTCAGGATTCTGAGCGTGGCACGTTCTCGCAGCGCCATTCCGTGATCACCGATCAGATGAGCGAAGACAAACACACGCCGTTGAATAATCTTCGGTTCGGGCAGGCACCGTTCGAAGTATTGAACAGCCCATTATCCGAAGCGGGCGTCCTCGGTTTTGAATACGGTTATTCGTTGGCAGAACCAGGCATGCTGGTGCTTTGGGAAGCCCAGTTTGGTGACTTTGCCAACGGTGCCCAAGTCATCATCGATCAGTTTATTTCATCCGGTGAAGCCAAGTGGCTGCGGATGTGTGGCTTGGTCATGTTGTTGCCGCATGGGTACGAAGGTCAGGGGCCAGAGCATTCATCCGCAAGGTTGGAGCGTTATCTTCAATTGTGTGCCGAGGACAACATGCAGGTCTGCAACTGCACGACGCCTGCCAATTATTTCCACGTGCTTCGTCGTCAGATCCATCGTGACTTCCGCAAGCCATTGGTGTTGATGACACCGAAATCATTGCTACGTCACAAATCGGCCGTATCGAAATTGGATGAAATGGGTGAAGGCACAACTTTCCACCGTGTCTTGTGGGATGAAGGCAGCCCAGGCCCAGACAGCAAAATCAAACAAGTCGTCTTGTGCTCGGGTAAGGTCTATTACGATCTTCAAGAAGAGCGCGATAAACGCGGGATCAAAGATGTCTATATCCTGCGTCTGGAGCAGCTTTACCCCTATCCGAAAAAAGCTTTGACCAACGAGCTTATGCGGTTCCCGGATGCACAAATTGTCTGGTGCCAGGAAGAACCCAGAAATATGGGTAGCTGGACGTATATACATGAGCCTTTGGTGGATCATCTGGTTGAGATGGGTCGAAGCGATACCCGCGTGCGTTACGCGGGCCGGGCCGCTGCGGCATCGCCAGCAACGGGTCTTGCCAAGAAACACGTGATTGAACAGGCGACGCTTGTTGATGAGGCCCTGACAATCGAAAAGGCGGTGCCCCGTCGGGGCGCAGCCAAGAAAGCTTCGCCGCGTAAGGCACCTGCCAAAAAAACAGCTGCAAAGAAAGCACCTGCCAAGAAGGCAACTGCAAATAAAACGACAACCAAAACCACGTCTCGCACGAAGCGCGTGAAGTAACGGATAGAGAACAAGGAAACATATCATGACTGTTGAGATCAAAGTTCCGACCTTGGGTGAGTCCGTTTCTGAAGCCACAGTCGCAAAATGGTTCAAGAAACCAGGTGATGCGGTTGCCGCTGACGAACCGCTATGCGAGTTGGAAACCGACAAAGTTACCATCGAGGTCAATGCCCCATCGGCAGGTGCGCTTGCATCCATTGTTGCTGATGAAGGCACAGACGTCGGCGTTGATGCGCTGTTGGGTACAATTGACGAAACGGCAGAAGGGGCTGCGGCTACACCGGCTGCGGCATCACCACCGCCACCAGCCGCAGAACCCGCACCCGCACCTGCGGCACCATCGCCGCCACCTGCTGCAGCACCTGCTCCACCACCGCCGGCAGCGACACCTGCTGCTGCGCCGGCACCAGCAGCAGCCATCAGGCCACCACTCTCGCCCGCTGTTCGTAAGTTAGTCGATGATAATGATTTAGATGCCGCGTTGATTACGGGCACGGGGCCTGATGGTCGGGTCACAAAAGGTGATACGTTAAAGGCCATTGAAAATGGTTCTGCCAAACGTCGGGCAGCAACCGCAGCACCTGCTGCCGCACAATCGTCGCTTGGCTTTACGCCATCGTCTGAGTTGCCACCGCGCCCAGAAAACCCACTCGAAGAACGGGTCCGGATGACCAAGCTTCGCAAAGTCATCGCAGGTCGCTTAAAGCAGGCGCAAAACACAGCAGCTATGCTGACGACCTGGAACGAGGTCGACATGGGTGCGGCGATGGAACTGCGCGCAGAATACAAAGATGATTTTGAGAAAAAGCACGGCGTGCGCTTGGGCTTTATGTCGTTTTTTGTCCGTGCATCTGTGATCGCGCTCAAGGAATGGCCTGCCATCAATGCCGAGATTTATGGCGAAGAACTGATCTACAAAAACTACTACAACGTGGGCGTTGCTGTTGGCACGCCGCAGGGCTTAGTGGTGCCGGTTCTCAAAGACGCCGATCAAATGCGTTTCGCAGAGATCGAAGGCGGCATCGCCGACTTTGGTCGGCGGGCGCGCGATGGCAAGTTGGGCATGGACGAAATGATGGGCGGCACCTTTACCATTTCAAACGGTGGCGTGTTTGGGTCGTTGAATTCAATGCCGATTTTGAACGTGCCGCAATCCGCGATCCTGGGTATGCATAAAATCCAGAAACGTCCGATGGTTGTTGGCAACGAAATCGTTGCACGCCCGATGATGTATCTGGCGCTCAGCTATGATCACCGTATTGTTGATGGCCGCGAAGCTGTGTCGTTCCTGGTTCGGATGAAGGATCTAATCGAAGATCCGCAACGGATCATGTTGGACGTTTAAATCAGAATATCGTCATTCCCGCGTAGGCGGGAATCCATTGGGTAAAGGTTCTGGACCCCCGCCTTCGCGAGGGTGACGGACAGATAAAGAGGAATTGGTAGGCATGAGCGATACATACGACCTCGTTATTATTGGCGCTGGCCCCGGCGGATACGTCGCGGCCGTGCGCGCAGGGCAGTTGGGTATGAAAACCGCGATTGTCGAAAAACGTGAAACCCTTGGCGGCACGTGCCTCAATGTCGGGTGCATTCCATCTAAGGCCCTGTTGCAGTCATCGCATCATTTTGAAATGGCAGAGCATGAATTTGCAGACCATGGGATCAAGGCCAATGTCTCGCTTGATCTCAAAACCATGCTCGGGCGCAAAGACAAGGTGGTCGAAGATTTGACCGGCGGTGTCGCGTTTTTGATGAAGAAAAACAAGGTCGATCATATCGTCGGCACAGGTGTCATCACCGCGCAGGGCGAAGTGACCGTGACGCCATCGGCCAAGGGCAAAAAGAAACAGGTCCTGAAAACCAAGAACATCATCGTCGCGACGGGATCGGACTCAACGCCGTTGCCCGGTGTTGATGTGGACGAAAAACAGATCGTCACGTCCACGGGCGCGCTTGAACTGCCCAAAGTACCGAAATCCATGGTGGTCATTGGTGCCGGTGTGATCGGCTTGGAACTGGGTTCTGTTTGGCGTCGGCTGGGTGCTGAGGTCACTGTCGTTGAATTTTTGGATGTCGTGCTGCCCGGTATGGACGGCGAAGTGTCCAAGAACATGCAGCGTATCCTGAAAAAGCAGGGCATGAAGTTCAAAATGAAGACCAAAGTAACGGGCGCCAAAACGGCCAAAAGTGGTGTGACCCTGACCATGGAACCGCGTGACGGTGGTGATGCGGAAACCATGAAGGCCGACGTTGTCTTGGTTTCCATCGGACGTCGCCCGTACATCGAAAGTCTTGGGCTTGATAAAGTCGGCGTGAAAGTCTCTGACCGCGGCTTCGTTGAAGTCGATGCTGATTTCCAAACTAACGTCGAGGGCATCTATGCCATTGGTGACGTGATCGGCGGTGCGATGCTGGCCCACAAGGCCGAGGACGAAGGCATGGTCTGTGTTGAAATCATGGCCGGTCAAACGGGCCACATCGATTACGATGCCATTCCGGGGATTGTCTACACGCACCCGGAAGTCGCCAATGTCGGTAAGACAGAAGAACAACTCAAGGAAGCGGGGATCGAATACAATGCGGGTAAGTTCCCGTTCACCGCAAACTCACGGGCACGCTGCAACGGTGATACGGATGGCTTCGTGAAGATTTTGGCGGATGCCAAAACCGACGCGATTTTGGGCTGTCATATTATCGGCCCGCAGGGCGGTGATTTGATCCAGGAGGTCGTCAACGTGATTGAATTCGGCGGCTCCGCCGAAGATTTGGCGCGCATCTGCCACGGTCACCCTGGCCTCCCCGAAGCGGTTAAAGAAGCGGCCCTTGGTGTCGCTGGTCGGGCAATACATATCTAAGGTCCCCTCATCTGTCTTCTCCCCCACGTTGCATGGGGAGAGGTTAGGCCTGCTCTCGCGAGGGCGGGTGTGAGGGGGATGATCTTTTATCATCCTAGAGAGTTTCTCTGTTGAAGCATTGACCCTGAAACGAGTTCAGGGTGATGCTTAGCGCGGGTTTCTAAACAAGCTACGTCATTCCGGCGAATGCCGGAATCAAATGTCAGCGAGTTGATCCCGGATCAAGTCCGGGATGACGGGGCAGGGACACGGTAAGTGTTATTTTAAAATATTTCGACAATTCTAGAAATATAGTTTACAAGCCAGAAAATGAAGCGTATACATCCAACATGGATGATTTAAATGCCGTCGATTGTTTTGCTGCCCTTGGCCACCCCACGCGCCTAACGATCTATCGTGCGCTGGTGAAAGCGGGCGAGGACGGGGCGCCTGTGGGTGCCCTCCAGGACAGTTTGGATATCCCGGCATCGACTTTGTCCCATCATATTAAGGCAGTGATGCAGGCGGGCTTGGTCACCCAAGAACGCAAAGGTCGCGTGTTGGTCTCTCGTGCGGATTACACATCCATGCGGGGCTTGATAGATTTTCTGACCGATGATTGTTGCCAGGGATTACATAAGGGCGCGCTACATAAGCTCTCTAACGAAAGTGAAACGTCATGAGTGAAACGACAGTGAACGACACGCCAGCGGCTGCATCGTCATGCTGCGGCCCGGCAAAACCTGCGAATGAAAATATGTTTCAGCGTGCCGTGCGCGCCGTTCGTTCGCAAATGGCTTGGACAGTTGCAGGTCTGGGATTTCTGACGCTCGCGATTTTGGATACGCACCAGGCGCCCGAATCGCTTATCTTCGTTGGAAATAATCTATTAGATATAGCACCCTTCTTGGCCCTTGCGATTGGGATCGCGGCGTATGCCAAAGCCAGCGATGCTGACAGCTTAATCGCCAAGGTTTTCTCGGGTCGCTTGGCAGTTATGATTTTTGTTGCGGCATTGTTTGGTGCTGTTTCACCGTTTTGTTCGTGTGGGGTCATTCCGTTGATCGCTGCTTTGCTGGCGATGGGTGTGCCGTTGCCAGCCGTGATGGCATTCTGGTTGGCATCACCGGTGATGGACCCATCCATGTTTGTGCTGACCACAGGTACCCTCGGTGCGACGTTTGCGACGGCCAAGTTGGCGGCGGCCATCGGCATCGGTATGGCAGGTGGCTATACGATCTGGGCACTCGAAGCGTGGGGCTGGTTAAACAATCCGTTGCGCAAAGGTGTTGTTGGTGGATGCGGCGCTGGCACCGTCACGAACCCCAATCAAGTCACCTGGAAGTTCTGGGAAGAAAAAACCCGAGTCAAAACGTTTGGGTCCGAAGCCCTCGCCAACACATTGTTTTTGGGCAAATGGTTGATCATCGCGTTCTTCTTGGAAAGCTTGATGGTCACGTATGTGCCCGCTGATCTTGTGGCGAGTGTCCTGGGTGCTGGCAGCAATATGGCCATTCCGCTGGCCGCGTTGGTCGGCGTGCCCGCTTACCTGAACGGATACGCCGCACTCCCGCTCGTATCGGGGATGATTGATATGGGCGTTAGCCCAGGTGCGGGCATGGCATTCATGGTCGCCGGTGGGATGACGAGCATTCCTGCCGCGATTGCCGTCTTTGCATTGGTCAAGAAGCCCGTTTTCGCCCTCTATGTTTCATTCGCACTGTTCGGCGGTGTCCTTGCCGGTGTAGGCTATCAACTCATCGTCTAGTTCGCTTATCTAAGGGGCGCTATGACCATCCGCCGCGCCATCATCCAACTCGCCATTGGTCAGACCATTTTCTGGGCGGGCCTTTATTACATTTTTGCGGCCCTGTTGATCCGTTGGGAAATGGCTGAGGGCTGGTCAAAAACAACCCTGACCGGTGCATTTACCGGTGCCATCTTGATGGCGGCCCTGTTCTCGCCCATTGCCGGGCGTCTGGTTGACTGTGGCCATGGGCCTAAAACCTTGACTGGTGCAGCGCTGATTGGCGCCGGTCTGGTTGCGTTGTTGCCCACGGCAACAAATGAATGGATGTTCGTCGCGATTTATTTGGGGCTCGGTGCGTGCCTGGGTTGTTGTCTGTACGAAACCTGCTTTGCGTTTGTGACGCGCACGCGGGGAAAAGAATCCAAACGCGCCATTACCCTAATCACATTGTTCGCGGGCTTTGCCAGCACGTTATCCTTCCCGCTTTGTCACGGGATCAGTGAAGCCTTTGGTTGGCACTATGCCGCCTTCACCTTGTCAGGGATGGTCATACTTATTGGCGTACCTTTGATCTCGACAGCGGCCAATTTCCTTGAATCGCGTCATCAACAATCAGAAGCTGATATCGCCGCTGCGGCGGCCGCGTCACCAGAACCACCCGAACCACAACCCGCACCCGTAAGCTTATTCAAGAACCCGGTGTTTTGGTTGATCGCGGGGGGATTTGCCCTGTTGGCAGGGAACCACGGGATCATCATCAACCACATGTTACCCATTCTGGATGATCGGGGTTTATCAGGTGATGCCGCAGTTCTGATCGCATCCATGGTGGGACCAATGCAAGTAGCAGGGCGATTGGCCATGATGGCCGTTGAGAATCGGATATCCAGTCATGCCATCACGACCGCCTGCTTCTTTGCTGTCGGCGGTGCGACGGCGGCACTGTTCTATTCAACCGCCATCCCGATGCTGCTGGTTTTGTTTGTGATCCTGCAAGGTAGCGGCCACGGCGTGACCAGCATTATGCGCCCCGTGATCGTCCGCGAATTGATGGGCGAGAAGAACTTCGGTGCGATCAGTGGAGCGATCGCCGTGCCGTATCTAATGATGTGGGCGGCAGCACCACTCCTTGGATCATTGCTATGGACAGCAGGCGGCTATGATTTGGCACTGATGGTGATCGGTGGATTCGCAGTGATTGGATTGTTCAGCTACCGTGCGGCGGTGATGATCGCGCGTTAGGTTTTACGCCGTGCGCGCGGATGGGCGGCGGCATGAATCTCCAGCAATCGTTCCCCATCAACCTCAGTGTAACGCTGTGTCGTCGAGAGCGACGCGTGCCCGAGCAATTCTTGAATGGTTCTGAGATCTCCGCCACCTGATAACAAGTGTGTTGCAAAGCTATGCCGTAGCGCATGTGGAGTCGCGGTCTCGCTTAAACCCAATACAGCACGTACATCGCGCATTTTGCGTTGGGCGATGGCCGGATTCAGTCGTTTGCCCCGCGCACCGACAAATAACGGCCCATCTTCGGCCAAGTCATAAGGGCACATTCGAATGTAGTCGTTGATGGTGTCGCTGACGGATTTAAGGACAGGCAAAATACGTTGCTTGTTGCCTTTGCCGGTGACGATAATTCTGTCAGCGTTGACGATATCTTTGGGTGAAAGCCCCAATCCTTCGCTGATGCGTAGTCCGCATCCGTACAATAAAGCGAACAGGGCGCGGTCGCGTTTGCCATGCCAGGGTTCGACCGACATGTCTTCGGCAGCGTCCAATGTTTCGAATGCTTCTTCGACGTTTAAGGGTTTGGGTACGGTGCGCGGCAACTTCGGCATCTCTGCCGCCATGATGACGGCATTGGTGCAAAGCCCGCGCTTGTCCAAAAAAACAAACAGGCTTCGGAGCGCGCTAATTCCCCGCGCCATCGATGTGGGGCCAAGACCATCATTGTGGCGGATGGACTGATACGCCCACAGATCATCGCGTTTTAGTTTCTCCAGATCGTCGACACCGGGCTTGAAGCCCAGGTGTTCGGATAAGAACTTCATGAAGATGGTGACGTCACGCTGATATCCATCCACGGTTCGCGCAGCTAATCGGCGTTCGTGCGTGAGCCAGCCAATCCAATCTTCTAGGACTGACGTTAACCCTGGCTGAACATAAAGACCGATCACAAGATAACTATCTTCCTTGGGTCGAGAATTTCATCACGCAGGCTTCGATGACGCGCGCCAGGAAGGAGAACAACTCCGTTCCTTGCCCAGGGCGGAATGTTTCGTCCCGCGTGCCCAACGCAATCAACCCGGTCGGCATGGTGACCACAGGCTTGATTCTAGAAATCGCGGCAGATTTGACCAAACCGGCGGCACTGCCAAACACAGTGCCGTCATCCCAGAATTCCCGGTACAGCTGTACATCTGGGTCTTGACCGATAATCGAATCGACGGTGCCAGCTGGCAACGCACGAAGATGTTCGCTGAGTGTTGCGACGTTTGTGTCGTCAGCGGGTTCAAACCCCACCACGGCAACATCAACATCCAACAATATGGGCAGATCATCGCAAACGATGCGATATAACTGCGGCAACGTCGATGCATGTAACATGGCAAGCACAGCAGCGTGTGTGCGGGTCTGGACCGACATATTTGAGCGACTGGTCTCGATCACATCCTGTGCGCAGGTGCGAAGTTCGTCGATTTCGCTGTCGCGTCTTTCCAGTTGGTACTTTTGGAAGTCCACCACGCCTGCACCTGTCGTTGAAAAACGATCTGGCAGATCAACGCAATCCAGCACGTCAGGATGTTCGGTAAAGAATGTTGGGTTCTGCATCAAAAATACAGCAACATCGTCCGGCGCAATGTCCGGCCCTGCGTCGTCATCGACGCGAACGTCAGGTAGTTCTCCGCTCATCATAAATCCCCAGTTAATTTACGTATCGCGACTTGCCCAGTATGCGAATCGTTTCATTATACCGATTTTCAGCTTAACAAATAACAAATGACACAAAGCATGAGCAAAACCGGCACCGAGGATAGAGGCGATACAATATACGAGCCTGGCGCGCGTATAGCTGTTTTGCTGCCGCTACCGCTGGCAGGGCCCTATGATTACAAGGTTCCGGATGGCTTGTCTGTTGCGCGGGGCGATGTGGTGGCCGTGCCACTTGGCACCCGAACGGCCACTGGTGTCGTTTGGGGGGCGGCACTGGGGGATATTGACGACTCCAAGCTTCGCTATATCATCGGGCCGAAAGATGCTCCACCCCTGAATGAAACGCTGATCGATTTTGTCGATTGGGTGGCGGATTATACACTATATCCGGCAGGGGCCGTATTGCGCATGGTTATTAGCGTGCCCGCCGCGTTGGAGCCTCCGAAACAGGTTACTTTATATAAAGTAGCCAACGACATCCCTGATATCCGAATGACGCCGGCGCGCGAGCGGGTTTGTGAATTTCTGAAATCAACGCTGCCGATGCCTGCAGCGGATATTGCGCGAGAGGCCGGATGCGGCACCTCAGTTGTTAAGGGTCTGGTGAACGCAGCGGTTTTGTTGCCGATCAGTGCGTCTGCAGAACCTGATTGGCCTGTGCCCGATCCGAAACGTGACGGGTTCAAGTTATCTAAGGATCAGTCATCGGCTGCGTCTGACCTGGGCGGAAAGGTCGGGCAGGGGTTTGCTGTGACCTTGCTGGATGGTGTTCCGGGATCAGGAAAGACCGAGGTCTATTTCGAAGCCATCGCCAAAGCGTTGGCGCTTGGAAAACAGGTCCTAGTCATGCTGCCAGAAATTGCCCTGGGCGCACAATGGTTTCAACGGTTCGAAGATCGATTCGGCACACCGCCAGCCGTATGGCATTCGGAGCTGACGCAGGCGCGTCGCCGCGATACATGGCGGGCTGTGGCGTCTGGCAAAGCGCGGGTTGTGGTCGGTGCTAGAAGTTCGCTGTTTTTGCCATTCCCGGAATTAGGCTTGATCGTTGTCGACGAAGAGCATGATAGCTCGTTCAAGCAAGAAGACGGCGTCATGTACCACGCGCGGGATATGGCCGTGGTCCGGAGCCGATTCGAAGAAACGCCACTAGTATTAGTATCTGCGACGCCATCATTGGAAACTGTCGTGAACGTGCGACGTGATCGCTATGACGAGGTTAATTTGCCCGCCCGGCATGGGGGGCAGGATATGGCGGAAACCCATGTGGTGGACATGCGCGCATCTGGCCCTGCGCGCGGTCGTTGGTTGTCACCCGAATTGGCTGACGCCATGACCGAGACGTTTGAAAACGGCGATCAGGCAATGCTGTTCTTGAATCGCCGGGGATATGCGCCGCTGACACTATGCCGTACTTGTGGCCATCGGATGCAGTGCCCCCGGTGTTCCGCATGGTTGGTGGAACATCGATTGTTGGGTCGTCTGCAATGCCACCACTGTGGATTTGCAACCAAACCACCCGAACAATGCCCTAACTGTGAAGATACCGAATCCATGGTGCCGTGTGGCCCAGGCGTTGAGCGCTTGGCCGAAGAAGTACAAATGCTGTTCCCGGACATTCGAACATTGGTTGCGACCAGCGATACGGTGCGCGGGCCAAAACAGGCGGCAGAGTTGGTGCGGATCATCGAAGATAAAGAAGTCGATTTGATTATTGGCTCTCAGATTGTCGCCAAGGGGTATCATTTCCCCTCATTAACGTTAGTTGGCGTGGTTGATGCAGATCTGGGCCTTTCTGGTGGTGAATTTCGGGCTGCGGAAAAGACATTCCAGCTTTTGTATCAAGTTGCAGGCCGGGCTGGACGTGGGAATCGACCCGGGCGCGTGATCTTACAAAGCTATATGCCCGAACACGCGGTGATTAAGTCGATGATTGCCCAAGACCGCGATGCCTTTGTCGATGCCGAGAGCAAAGCGCGCACCGACGCTGTGATGCCGCCGTTTGGCCGTTTGGCCGCATTGATTGTGTCCGGGCGTGACGAAGCGCTGGTCGATCAAGCGGCCGCAGGGCTGGGTCGAACAGCTCCCAGGGTCGATGGCGTCCATGTCCTGGGACCTGCCCCTGCAGCCATGGCGTTGTTGCGTGGGCGGCATCGTCGAAGGCTATTGCTGCGGACAACACGTGAAAAGTCGGTACAAAGCATCATGCATGACTGGATCAAGCGCGCACCGATCCCTAAAAAGGTCCGCGTACAGGTGGATATCGACCCCGTTTCATTCTTTTGAGCGTGAGTCTGCGTGAATGATCTTGAAAATGCGCAATATTGAGCCCGAATGCGCGAGACTTTCGCCGTTAACCAACTGAAAAATAAGCTAAAAATATCCACACAAAAACCGTGCCGAGCCTGCTTGCACAGCCCCAATCAGTATGGTACGAGTTGCCCGCTTTCACGGGGTAGGCGTTCGCTTGACCTGGGAGAGTGTTTGTACTGCCAATAGCACGAAGAATGGCATCAGTAGTGCAGGAAGAATGTGAAAAGACGTTAGCGAGAGGGATGTTCCCACGTGTCAGCGGATAGTTCGGGCGCGACCGGCTTAGCGGGTCGATATGCGACGGCACTCTTTGAGTTGGCCGAAGCCGATAAAAAGCTAGACGATGTAGCGGGTGACCTGCAGCAATTGGGCGGGATGATCGACGATAGCGACGATCTGGCTCGGTTGATTAAGTCGCCTGTCATGTCGCGCGATGATCAGGTGAATGCGATGGCTGCTGTGGCAGACGCCGCCGAGTTCGCCGATCTCACAAAGAATTTCGTTGGAGTTGTTGCAGATAACCGTCGGTTATTCGTCATGCCCAACATTATCAAAGCGTATCAGGCACTGCTTGATGCCAGCCGTGGCGAAGCCACTGCTGAGGTGACCTCTGCCGCCAAGCTTTCAGCTGATCAGTTGAAAGCGCTGGAAGGTGCGCTCAAAAAAGCGATCGGCACGAAAGTGCAGATCGAACAACATGTCGATGAAAGCCTTTTGGGCGGTCTCGTTGTGCGTGTTGGATCACGGATGATCGATAGTTCTCTTAAAACCCAGTTGCAGAAAATGCGCCTCGCCATGAAAGGGATTGGCTGATGGAAATCAAAGCCGCAGAAATTTCCAATATTCTTAAGAAGCAGATTAAGGATTTTGGAACAGAAGCAGAAGTCGCCGAAGTCGGCCAAGTGTTGACGGTGGGTGATGGTATTGCCCGCGTTTATGGCCTCGACAAAGTGCAGGCTGGTGAGCTCGTTGAGTTCCCAGGCGGCGTCAAAGGCATGGCCTTGAACCTCGAACTCGACAACGTCGGGGTCGTGATTTTTGGTGATGACCGAAACATCAAAGAAGGCGACACCGTTAAGCGTACCGGTGATATTGTTGACGTTCCTGTCGGTAAGGCATTGCTGGGCCGCGTTGTTGACGCGCTGGGCAACCCAATTGATGGCAAGGGCGACATCGACACCACGGAGCGTGCGCTGGTTGAAGTGAAAGCACCTGGCATTATTCCTCGTAAATCGGTTCACGAACCGATGCAAACAGGCCTGAAGGCGATCGACTCCTTGATCCCTGTTGGCCGTGGTCAGCGCGAATTGATCATTGGTGACCGTCAGACCGGTAAAACGGCTGTCATCATCGACACCATCTTGAACCAAAAATCGATCAACGATAATACCGACGACGAATCCAAGAAGCTTTATTGCATCTATGTCGCTGTTGGTCAGAAGCGTTCGACGGTTGCTCAGTTGGTTAAGACGCTGGAAGATTATGGCGCGCTTGAATACTCGGTTGTTGTTGCCGCCACAGCATCCGAGCCCGCACCACTGCAGTTCTTGGCACCATATGCCGGTTGCGCGATGGGCGAATACTTCCGCGATAACGGCATGCACGCTGTTATCTTCTATGATGATTTGTCGAAACAGGCTGTTGCTTATCGTCAAATGTCCTTGCTGCTTCGTCGTCCACCAGGGCGTGAAGCATATCCTGGTGACGTTTTCTATCTTCACTCTCGCCTTCTTGAGCGTGCGGCGAAGATGGGTGATGACGCCGGTAACGGTTCATTGACCGCGTTGCCTGTTATTGAAACGCAGGCTGGTGATGTTTCTGCATACATCCCAACGAACGTGATTTCGATTACGGATGGACAGATCTTCCTTGAAACGGATCTCTTCTTTAAAGGTATCCGTCCCGCTGTGAACGTGGGTCTGTCGGTTTCTCGGGTTGGTTCTGCAGCGCAGATCAAAGCCATGAAACAGGTTGCTGGTTCGATTAAGTTGGAATTGGCGCAATACCGTGAAATGGAAGCATTCGCTCAGTTTGCATCAGATTTGGATGCATCCACGCAGCAGCTTTTGGCTCGTGGTTCACGCCTGACGGAATTGCTAAAGCAGCCTCAGTATCAGCCGCTTGCGGTTGAAGAGCAGGTCGCGGTGATCTTTGCCGGTGTTGAAGGCTTCTTGGATAAGATTGATCTGAAACAGGTCACCGAATTCGAGGGTCGTTGGCTTGAAACAGTCCGTGACAAGGGTGCTGATATTCTGAAAGCAATTCGCGAAGAAGGCGCATTGTCTGACGATACCAAGAGCAAGCTTACGAGCCTGCTTGAAGATTTCACCAAGAACTTCTCATAAGCGAACGGTAGGTAGCGGCTCATGGCCAACCTCAAAGACCTAAAAGGCCGGATCAGCAGCGTTAAGAAAACGCAAAAGATCACCAGCGCCATGAAAATGGTGGCGGCGGCCAAACTGCGACGCGCGCAGGAAGGTGCCGAAAATGCCCGTCCGTACGCAGAGCGCATGAATCGGATGTTGACGTCGATTGCCAAAAGCGTTGGTGACCCAGAGGGTGCACCGAAAATGCTGACCGGCACAGGTGGCAATCGCCATTTGTATGTCATTTGCACATCAGACCGCGGCTTGTGTGGCGGGTTTAACGGCTCCATCGCGCGTGAGGCACGTAAGCGGCTGCGCGAGCATCGTCGGAAAAACGATGAGTTCAAGATCCTGACGGTCGGGCGCAAAGGCCATGGCCTGTTGAGAGGTGAGTTCGGCGACAACATCGTTCAGAACTTTACAGATATTGGCCGACGTGGCGTACAGTTCGAAGAAGCGGTCGAGGTTGCCAAGAAAATCACAGAAATGTTCGAAGCGGATGAGTTTGATATCTGCACGATTGTTTTCAACAAGTTCGAATCTGCAATTACCCAGATTGTCACACCGCAGCAATTGATTCCCTTTAGCGTGCCTGAAGGTGATGAGAGTGCGGATGAAACGACGTCAGAAGACGGCCCACGCGAGGTTTTCATTTTTGAACCTGACGAAGAAGATATTCTGAAAGATTTGTTGCCGCGGAATATCGCAACGCAGGTCTTCCAGGCATTGCTGGAAAGTTCGGCATCTGAACACGGTGCACGTATGACGGCGATGGACAATGCGACCCGTAACGCGGGCGATATGATCGATGACCTGTCGTTGACCTATAACCGGACACGTCAGGCTGTGATTACCAGTGAATTGATTGAAATTATCTCAGGCGCGGAAGCGGTCTGACCTTGAAGACGCCGTAAGGCAACGGAGCATAACGATGGCAAAGAATAACGTCGGTAAAGTTACCCAGGTGATGGGCGCGGTTGTGGACGTACAATTTGAAGGGGACCTCCCTAACATTTTGAACGCCCTGCACGTTCAAAACCAAGACAAGCTTTTGGTTCTCGAAGTAGCGCAGCATTTGGGCGAGAGCATGGTTCGTACCATTGCGATGGACTCAACCGAAGGTCTGCAGCGCGGTCTTGAAGCCACCGATACCGGGGAAGCGATCTCCGTTCCTGTCGGACCAGAAACTTTGGGCCGTATCATGAACGTGATTGGCGAGCCGATTGACGAACGTGGCCCGATGAAAACCACTCAGACAGCGCCAATTCACGCCATGGCCCCTGAATTTGTTGACCAGTCCACGGAAACCGAAGTTCTATCGACCGGTATTAAGGTTGTCGACTTGATCGCACCTTATGCGAAGGGCGGTAAAATTGGTCTGTTCGGTGGTGCCGGTGTTGGCAAAACCGTTTTGATCATGGAACTCATCAACAACATCGCAAAAGGCCACGGTGGTTATTCCGTGTTTGCGGGTGTTGGCGAGCGGACACGTGAAGGTAACGACCTTTACCACGAGATGATCGAATCAGGCGTTATCGATCTAGAGGGCGATAACTCAAAAGCTGCCCTGGTTTATGGCCAGATGAACGAGCCTCCTGGGGCGCGTGCACGCGTGGCTTTGACCGGTCTGACACAGGCTGAATACTTCCGCGACAAAGAAGGCCAAGACGTGCTGTTCTTCGTCGATAACATTTTCCGCTTTACGCAAGCTGGTTCCGAGGTATCCGCACTATTGGGTCGTATCCCATCTGCTGTGGGTTATCAGCCAACGTTGGCGACTGACATGGGCACCATGCAGGAGCGTATTACCTCGACCAATAAAGGTTCGATCACGTCCGTGCAGGCCATTTATGTTCCTGCCGATGACTTGACTGACCCTGCACCTGCAACATCGTTTGCTCACCTGGATGCGACCACGGTTCTTAGCCGTCAGATCGCAGAACTCGGGATTTATCCTGCGGTTGATCCGCTGGATAGTACGTCTCGGGTTTTGGATCCACGCGTCATTGGTGAAGAACACTACAACACAGCGACCCAAGTTCAGCAGACTTTGCAGTCTTATAAAAACTTGCAAGACATCATCGCGATTTTGGGTATGGACGAATTGTCTGAAGACGACAAACTGGTCGTTGCACGGGCACGGAAAATCCAGCGTTTCTTGTCTCAGCCATTCCACGTTGCTGAAATCTTCACGGGTACGCCAGGCGTTCTTGTATCCCTCGAAGACACGATCAAAGGCTTTAAAGGTATCGTCGAAGGTGACTATGACCACATGCCAGAAGCATCCTTCTACATGGTCGGCACAATCGACGAAGCTATTGAGAAAGCCAAGAAACTCGCCGCTGAGGCTGCATAAGTTAGGCGTCGAAGGAGACGAATATGGCCGATACGGTCGAATTTGAACTGGTTTCACCATCGCGACTTCTAACGTCGCTTCCGGTTTCCATGGTCGTTGTACCTGGGGCTGAAGGTGATATCGGTGTGCTTCCTGGTCACTCGCCATTGATCTGCACGGTTCGTCCGGGTGTGATCAAGGTGACTGAAGACGACAAGGTAACCGAAGAAATCTTCGTTGCTGGCGGGTTCTGCGAAGTATCGCCAGAGCGTTGTACGGTCTTGGCCGAAGAAGCGGTTCACATCGGTGACATTGATGCTTCTGAAGTCAGCGCACGTCTGGAAAGTGCTGAACAAGCCGTTGCCGCTGCTGATGATGCGGACAAAGACAAAGCCGAAGCGGAGCGACGTATCGCAGAAGCAATGGTGGCCGCTGCCGCGTCGGCCTGATCCAAGACTTAATATTTTCTATTAAAGCGCGGTGCTTCGGTACCGCGCTTTTTTATTTGGACGTTTGTTATGTCAAAAGTTGAAACTGAAAGATTAATCCTCACGCCCTATACCGAGGCGGATCGCGACTTAATGGCGTCATTGCACTGCGATCAAGAGATCATGCAATGGATGAAAGGTAAGCGTGCGCTCACCCGCGCCGAGGCTGATAAGACATTTGATCATTATCTGCGGTGCTGGGCCCGGGATAATGTGGGGATCATGGGTGTTCGCTTAAAAGACAGCGACGACCTTGTTGGCGAATGTGGCTTTTGGTTTCGTGGAGACCGGCCTGGGGCGGCTATGCGATATCTGCTTCGGCCAACCTATTGGGGCCAGGGCATGGGCCGGGAGATGACGGACGCTGCGACGGAGTGGCTGTTTACAGATACCGATGTAGATGCATTTTGGGCCATCACCAAAGCGTACAATAAAAGCTCTATTTCTATCCTGCGACGATTAGGGGGCATTTTGTCCGACGATGCAGACTTGGGTGAAGACAACCTATGTCTGTTTGATGTTCCCCGTTCGGCTTGGCTAGAAGCCAAGTCCAAAAATTCCCAAGCAGGTTAAAGACGATGCAAAGATTGAACACTGAGCGGCTGGTACTTCGGCCCTACGCAGAAACTGACTTTAATGCCTTCGCAAAGATGCACAGCGATCCGGTGTTGAAAGCGAATACGCATGCCAAACCTATGAATAGATTGCAGGTGCGTGATCTGTTCGAAGGATACACTCGCGCTTATGGCAATGATGGTTTTGGTATGTGGAATATCCGGCGGCGCGACAATGACGGTTACGTCGGAGAGTGTGGTCTGTGGTATCGCACTGAACTAGAGGGATACTCTCTGCGCTACAATATTCAAAAAAATCATTGGAACCAGGGGTTTAGCATCGAGTCGGTTCGGGCGACATTATCCAATGCATTCGACGATCATGGATTGGAACGCATTCATGCGATCGCCATGCATCATAATTCGCGATCTATTCGTGTATTGGAGCGAATGGGGTTCAACCAAGTCGCTGATGATTTTCGGGGTGTTCCCGGATTCAATCAGTACGAACTCACGTCTGCCAATTGGGAAAAGGGATATGGACTTCCGCCAGCGCGCGGTGTTTCCTAACGAACCGAAAAGGAGAACCACATGCGGTTATTGATTGCACGTCACGGTGATGCGGTTTCAAAAATGGAGAACCCAGATCGGCCACTCAGTGACCAGGGCAAAACTGAGGTCAATCGCATGGCGTCATTCCTGGCCCGTGCGGGCATCAAGACATCGCGGGTAATACACTCGGGGAAAGTCCGCGCCGCCCAGACGGGTGCAATTTATGCGAACGTCATTGGCGGGCGGTGCCTGATCGAAGAAATACCCGGGCTGAAACCCAATGATGACCCGCAGCAGATCGCCGATCTGATGAATGTCAGTCATGTCGATACATTGGTTGCAGGACACTTGCCACATCTGGGTCGACTAGCGTCCATTCTGAATTCTGGAAGTGATGACGGTGCATTAATTTCAATAAGTACCGGCACCGTTATTTGCTTGGAACGCGGCCAGATGGGTGATCGATGGCATCTGGCGTGGATGATTGACCCGGCGTTATTAGGCTAGCTGCCACGCAATCGATCTGTGATACGTCGTTCGCGTTTTGTCGGCCGCCCTGCACCCCGCTCTCGTGATGCTACGGGTGCTGGTATGTTCGGATCATCATTTGATGTCTTGGCAGGGGCGGGCGATAGATCGTTGTACAATGTTTGGGCTTCTGTAGCCGGACCTCGCCGGGAAGAAATTTCCAATACCTCGATGACGCGCATCTGATTGGCTTTTACGAAGGTCAGAACATCGCCAACTTTTACACTGTGATTGGCCTTGCCAATGCGCTCTGAATTGACGCGGACTTTGCCAGAGGTGACCTGCGTTTGGGCTAAGGTCCGGGTCTTAAAAAAACGCGCATGCCACAACCACTTGTCAATCCGAATGCTCGCATTGCCTTGCTCAGTCACGAAGTGTGAGTTCCTGCAGTTTTGCGAACGGTGAATCGGGATCAACTTTTGGAGATGTATTTTTGGTTTCTCCGCGCTTATGATTCTCTTGGTCTTTTTTCTTTCCCGCGCGGATAGGAATGTACTTATCGACCTTTACTGATTCTTCGATCCCTTCTTCATTCTTTACCTTAGCATTGCGCTGAATGCGTTTGAATCCCAGGGCTTTAAGTACGGTAGGCAGTTGTTCGTTGCTGGCACCAATCATTGATGTCAGTTCGGCCGTTGCCTCGAACGGCCCATTTTTCGCCATCATCCATGCCTTTGAGGTTAATCGCTCGGCCATATCGATACGGATCGCCAACGGTCCAAGGACCCGGTATCCACATGCTTCGATGAACGCGCGATTGGTGTTTTGGGTGATCGGAATGGAAACTCGGCCCGTATCAGGAATTTCTGGTAATGAATTCCGGTCATGCGAGAGCGCCCATAAAAGTGCCCGCCACTTGATCCCATTGGGTTTGAGGACAGCAGGCAGAAACGCCATATCGCGCCCAAGCCGCACACCAAGTTTTCGCAAATGTTTTCGATCCTCACGAGACAATGCATCAATTTGAGCTGCTGCGTCGCCACGCCACAATGATCCAAGCCCTTCTTTAAGTTGGAACGCCAATCCACGGGCAGCACCCTTTAAGGATGCATCATCCAAGTCCTGCAGTCCGGACAATACTTTTTCGATTTGCCCGCGAAGCCATTTGTCCAAGCGTGCCAGGACGACATCGCGCTCTCGTGGTTCTAAGATATCGTCAGCGATGACATGCAACGCAGGACTAAGTGCATGTGTACCCTTGGTGAAGCGTGCGATCGGGACTCCTTCCCAAAGGACCCTCGGCAACTGTTTTCCATTATTGCTCTCGACCGTGAATGCAGAATCAGGAGCGTTGTGAATGCGCTGCGCTACCCTTATGACTTCTGTGCGAAGTGCACGGATCGCGGCATTAGCGACGGACCGACCGGCATCGCCTTCGATGGCGTCTTCAAACGTGAAAGTTAACCCGTGAAGTTGCCCAATGTGCTCCCCTTCGATTAACACCTCACCCTCTGCACGGACTGCCACCTGTAAATCTGCACTGTCCTTTAATTTTGAGACCAGAACCGAAGTTTTTCGGTCTACGAAGCGTTGGGTCAGACGCTCGTGCAACGCATCGGACAACTTGTCTTCAATCGTACGGGTGCGTTCCTGCCAATGAAGCGAATCAGCCACCCAGTCGGACCGGAAAGATACATAAGTCCACATTCTGACTCCTGCGATGCGCCCGATCAACGTATCAATATCGCCGTCAACGCGGTCTAGTCGATTAACGTGATTGGACATCCAATCTACCGGCAGACACTGATCTTTGGATGTCAGGTGGTGGTAGATGGACAAGGCCAGGTTCGCGTGTGCATCGCTCATCACACCGCGAAAATCTGGGATTTGGCAGACATCCCAGAGCAAGCCTACCTGATCAACTGTCGTTGCTGTGGACAGCACTTTCTCGTCCTGGCGCAGACGATCAAGGATGATTTCGTCATCGGCGATACGGGCTTTTTTTAAGCCACCTTTAGGAGGGCGTAGTTTCAGGCTGCTGCGAAGTGCATCAATGGAGCGTAAATCCAAATCGTTGTTGCGCCAGAAAATGTGTTGAAGCGGATCGAAGCGGTGTTCCTCAATCCGCTCTGCAATATCTTCATCCAGAACACCGGCTTCTGCTGTGGTGCCAAATGTCCCGTCGTTCATATGTCTCCCGGCACGGCCTGCTGCTTGCGCCAATTCTGCTGGGCCCAGCGGACGTACAATCCGTCCGTCGAATTTCTTTAAGGTGGCAAATGCCACATGATCGATATCCATGTTTAAACCCATGCCAATGGCATCGGTTGCGACCAAGTAATCGACTTCGCCTGCTTGATACATTCCGACCTGTGCATTACGCGTGCGGGGGCTGAGTGCGCCCAATACCACGGCGGCACCCCCACGCTGGCGTCGGATCAGTTCTGCCAAGGCATAAACATCACTGGCCGTGAACGTCACGATGGCGGACCGATTGGGCAAACGACTGACTTTCATCGGGCCGACGTGGGTGAGTACAGAAAACCTGGGACGTGTCACGATATCCGCATCGGGGACAAGTTCATTGATCAAGGGTCGGATTGTCTCTGCGCCCAGGAACATGGTTTCCGAGCGCCCGCGTGCATTCAAAAGCCGGTCAGTGAAGACATGACCACGATCCGGGTCCGCGCACATTTGCACTTCGTCGAGACCAATAAATGCGACATCTTTTTCAAGCGGCATCGACTCAACGGTGCATAGGTACCATCTGGCGTCTTTGGGGACGATTTTCTCTTCACCTGTGATCAGGGCGACTTGATCTGCGCCTTTTTGCGCCACGGCCCGGTCATAATTTTCTCGTGCCAATAACCTGAGCGGAAATCCCATGATCCCAGACGCATGGCCGAGCATACGGCTCAGGGCGTAATGGGTTTTTCCGGTATTGGTGGGGCCCAAGACGGCGTTGATCTGCGCACTATCGTTGAGGTCATTCGGCATATACTGACACTGGCCGGAACGGCTTTGAAGATCAAGTCTGAGATTTATCGATCAAGCAGGTTATAACATTTGTCACATTCGTAAGATTGCGAGTGCCATTCTTTACGTTAAAGTAGTATCGCAAATTGACTGGACAACAGAAATGCGAATTCTAGTAGTTGATGATGACAAATTCTCGATGCGGGCTATGGCGCGACCTTTGCGTATGGCTGGCTATGAGGTTGTTGAGGCCATGAAGCCGGAACAAGTCATCAAGGCCGCCGAAGCGGGCCAATTTCAAGTCGCAATCGTTGATATCTTTATCCCTGGAATGGGTGGGATTGAAATGATCCAGCGTCTACGTGCCAGCAGCCCAAACTGCAAAATCATAGCCGTGAGTGCGGGTTATGCCGATATGCCAGGCAGCGATGCCATTCAGGCGGCCATCAAAATTGGTGCTGATCAGGGGTATATAAAACCCGTGGATATGAATGCCATCCTTAGAGATGTGCGCGATTGGAAAGCCGAGAGCTAAAACAGCTCTCGATCCCGCAAGCAGACCCGCTCAGGGGTTGCGAACCTCAACAAATCAACACATATCGAATTCATCCAACGCCACGTGGGGAATGTGGCTGAATACATGAATTTTAGGGGTAAGCAGACCAATGACTAAGGAAACATTTTCATTCCAGGCCGAAGTCGGGAAGATTCTCGATATCGTCGCCCACTCTTTGTATAGCCAAAAAGAAGTCTTCCTTCGGGAATTGATCTCAAACGCATCCGATGCGTGTGACAAATTGCGCTATCGCAGTTTAACCGAGCCAGATTTATTGGATGGTGGCGGTGATTTCCAAATCGAAATTTCCATCGATCCCAAGGCCAAGACACTAACCATTTCCGATAACGGCATTGGTATGGACAAGGATGACCTGATCGATGCGCTGGGCACGATCGCTAAATCGGGTACACAGGCCTTTATGGAAGGTTTGGCTGATGCGGAAAAGGGCAGTGAAGAGGCAACCTTGGAATTGATTGGTCAATTCGGGGTCGGTTTCTATAGTGCGTTCATGGTCGGCGACAAAATCGAAGTCCTGACCCGCAAAGCTGGCACCGATCAAGCATATCGCTGGACGTCAGACGGTAAAGGCTCGTTCGAAATCGAAGATGCTACGCGCGACACCAGCGGTACCGATGTGATTGTACACATCCGTAAAGATCAAAAAGAGTACCTTGAGCACATGCGCGTTGAGAATGTCGTGAAAACGTATTCCGACCATATCGCGCAGCCTGTGATCCTTAAGGCCACAAAAAAAGATGACGAAGATAAAACTGTAAATAGCGCATCCGCGTTATGGACACGCGAAAAGCGCGATATTTCCGAAGAGCAGTACAAAGAGTTCTATCACCATGTTGGGATGGCCTTCGATGACCCTTGGTTGACGATCCACAACAAAGTCGAAGGTATGGTCAGCTATACCAATCTTTTGTTCGTGCCATCTTCGCGCCCATTCGATCTGTTTAATCCTGACCGCAAAGGGCAGCTAAAGCTTTATGTAAAGCGGGTCTTCATTACTGATGATTGCGAAGCGTTGATCCCGCCGTATCTAAGATTCGTTAAAGGTGTGGTCGATAGCGAAGATATCGATCTTAACGTCAGTCGTGAAATGTTGCAGCACAATCCTGCGGTCGCGAAAATTCGTAAGGCACTGATCAAACGCGTGCTCGGCGAATTGAAGAAAAAAGCCGACAAAGCGCCGGAAGAATACACGAGCTTCTGGGATACGTTTGGCATGGTCCTGAAAGAGGGTATCCATGAGGACTTTGACAATCGTGACAAGCTTATCGAGCTCGCGCGGTTCAAGTCATCAGCGGTCGACGGCTGGACGTCATTAAAGGAATACGTGGAGCGTGCAAAAGAAGGCCAGAACGAGATCTATTACATCTCTGGCCCTGATGCAGAGCAAGTATCCAAAAGCCCGCAGCTAGAAGGGTTCCGCGCCAAAGGGATCGAAGTCTTGTTTATGACTGATCCGGTGGATGAATTCTGGTTGCCTGCCGTCGGCTCCTTCGAAGAAAAAGAGTTCAAGTCTGCGACTCGTGGCGACGTTGATTTATCATCAGTTGATGATGATGCGTCAGATGACGATAAAAAGGATGATGCCGACAAAAAAGCGAAAACCGCCGAGGGCATGGATCCATTGCTGGCGGCCTTTAAGGTGGCATTGGGTGATTCGGTCAAAGATGTCCGCACATCCAGCCGGTTAACCGACAGCCCCGTGTGCTTGGTTGCGGACGAGGGTGCCATGGATATGCATCTTGAAAAGTTGCTCAAGGCGCATAACCAACTCGATCAATCTTCACCACGCATCCTGGAAGTGAATCCTGATCACGCTTTAATCACGCAATTGGTGGCGGTTGCCAAAGAAAAGAATGGAGTTGATCCGGTCCTGGATGATGCTGCGTTTTTGTTGTTAGACCAGGCGCGGATTGTTGAGGGTGAACCGGTATCAGACGCGCAAGCGTTCACACGCCGAATGTCTGCTGTTATGCAGCGTGGAATGGTCGCCTAAAGAATTGGAATAGGTGCGATCTCAGGCATATCTGGGATCGCACCATTTCATTTAGCTCAGCGAGCTGCAGAAACGCTGGATGCGATTGCAAGCATCTTCAAGAACATCTGTCGCCACCGCATAAGAAATTCTGAAATGTGGGCTGAGGCCAAACGCAGCACCGTGAACAGCAGCGACGCCCTCGGCATCCAATAACTCTACGACAAAATCTTCATCGTTTTCGATGACCTTGCCGCTTGGAGTCTTCTTGCCCAATAGCGGTTTCACCGATGGGTAAACGTAAAACGCACCTTCTGGTGTTTCGCAGCTGAGGCCGGTGGCTTGGTTCAACATGCTGACGGCCAAGTCGCGACGTTCCTTGAAGACTTCGTTGTTGCTATCCAAGAATTCCATCGGGCCATTCAACGCCGCCACAGATGCGGCCTGTGAAATCGCAGCGGTATGGGTGATGTTTTGTGACTGAATATTGGTCATCGCCTTGATCAATTCGGTGGGGCCACCGGCAAAACCCAAACGCCAGCCGGTCATGCAAAATGCTTTGGACATGCCGTTCATGGTCAGGGTGCGGGACTTGAGCTCGGGCTCAACCTGGGCAATGGTTTTGAACTCAAAATCGTCATAGACCAGATGCTCATAAATATCATCGGTCAGCACCCACACGTGTTCGTGCTTTTTCAATACATCCGCGAGGGACTGTAAATCTTCGGCTGTATAGCACCGTCCCGTTGGGTTCGATGGTGAATTTAAGATAAGCCATTTTGTTTTCGGCGTAATCGCAGCTTCTAGTTGCGCGGCGGTAATCTTGAACGAAGACTCGGCCGGGCAATCTACGATTACAGGGACACCGTCAAATATTTCAACCATATCAGGATAGCTGACCCAATAAGGTGCTGGAATGATGACTTCATCGCCAGGGTCCAAAGACGCCATCATCGCGTTGAAAATAACGGGTTTGCCACCGCAGCTGACGTGGATTTGGTTGCGTGTGTATTCCAAATCGTTGTCGCGTTTGAACTTTTCGATGATGGCATCAATAAGTTCTGGAACACCATTGACCGGTGTGTAACGAGTCATGCCGTTATCCAAAGCATCTTTTGCGGCTTCAATAACGTGGGCTGGTGTATCGAAATCAGGCTCACCCACACTCAACGAGATAATGTCACGGCCGGCCTCCTTGAGATCACGGGACTTTTGCGTGATAGCGATGGTTGGCGACGATTTCATGTTGGCGAACCGCTTGGCAACGATAGACATTAACGACCTCCGATGGCGTGATGATGTGTTGAACACATAGGAAAATTCGGGGGAACTGTACGCCTGTCAACGGTTTCGGGCAAGCATCGACCTGCCCCTGAATGACCATATTTGACCTGCAATCCTGCCCCATTACCGAACTTTAATACCGAAATCGCAGCAATATCGGAGGTGTCATCATGCGGTTTCTTGTTTCGCTTTTTGTTTTTTTTAATGCTTTTGTTTTGCCTGCAGTGGCCTTCGCCAAAACACCCCTACCACCGTCGATCATGGACAGGGGAGGTTTGTATTTCCCGGGAGACGAGCCAGGAACAGTCATCGCTGCACCTTTGGTCAAAATAGATATTACCGTCGATATCAGCGGGCCAATTGCGCGCTATCGGCTACGCCATACTTTCGTGAACAATTCAGAGACCTGGACCGAGGCCATCTATACCTATCCGTTACCAACGGATAGTGCTGTGGACCGTTTGTATATGCAGGTGGGTGAGCGCCAAATCATTGGCAAGATTGAAGAAAAAGAAGAAGCCAAACGACAGTACAACGCTGCGAAGTCCGCTGGAAAACGTGCGAGCTCGGTCGAGCAACAACGACCAAACTTATTTTCTACGTCCGTCGCGAACCTGGGTCCCCGCGAACATGTGGTTGTCGAGATTGGGTTTCAGGACCACCTGAAAATGGACAACGGGTATTTCAGCATGCGGATGCCGCTTGTAGTTGGCCCGCGTTACATATCGCATCAAGAAATTCAAAGCTTTCAGTTTACAGGCTGGGACAATTCGCAAAGCGGCGCAACGGATATTGAGAAAGTCACGCCGCCACTTCGGACAGAGGCAGAAGGCCCCGGAAACCCGGTCGACCTGAAAATTCGCCTGGATGCAGGTTTCCCCATCGCCAGCATCAATAGCGCCAGTCATCAAATCACGACTGAGAACACATCTAACGGGGCCATCGAAATTACACTGGCGAATACAGTTCCGGCAGACAGAGATTTTACCCTCAACTGGGTATCCAAAAAAGGAACTACGCCGACGGCAGGGCTCTTCACCGAAATCGTAGGCACCGCTCGATATGCATTACTGATGCTGACACCACCCATGACTGCGTCCGAAGCCATCAGTCATGATCGGGACGTCACTTTTATCATCGATACCTCGGGTTCGATGGATGGCGCATCAATAGATCAGGCGCGCGCTGCTTTGCGGTTGGCTTTGGATCGCCTAAAGCCAAATGATCGTTTTCAGATCGTCAGATTTTCGCATGAGTTTTCGATGTTCCGGTCGGGACTTATTTCGGCCACCAAAGAAAATCTCTCGGCGGCCAAATCTTATGTGAGCAGCCTGACCGCAGATGGTGGCACGGAAATCGTGAACGCGGTTGCGGCGGCACTAGCTGAGCGCTTGAACAAAGATCGTTTGTCTCAGGTTGTTTTGATCACGGATGGCGCTGTCTCTAACGAAGATGCTTTGTTCCGATTGATCGAGCACAATGTCGGTGACCGTCGTTTCTTTACGGTCGGAATTGGATCAGCCCCGAACGGCTATCTGATGACGCGTGCCGCTCGTGCTGGACGTGGCTCCTACACCTATATCCAAAGCCCTGATCAAGTGGCATCGCAAATGAGCACACTGTTTAGCAAGCTTGAATCACCAGCATTGATTGATGCACAGGTGCATTGGAAGGGCAGTGCCGAGCAAGTTGAAATGTGGCCGTCCAAGTTGCCCGATCTGTACTTCGGGTAGCCCCTGACAGTCTTGGCGAAGCTGCCACACGGGGTCTCAAGCGTCGATGTGACGGGACGCATCGGCGGCCGGATTTGGTCAACGACTGTTCAGCTCAAGGGTGGGCAGTCTCATCCCGGGGTTGGGACTCTGTGGGGACGCGAAAAGATCAAAGGCTTGATGCACGCTCTCCGCCGTGCCGGAGACTCAACACAGGTCAAAGCCGAAATTATCCATACCGCGCTGATGTTTGATTTGGTCAGCCGTTACACCAGTCTGGTCGCGATCGATGACCAAATTGTGCGACCTAAGGACCAACAACTTTCATCCGTTCAGGTGCCGACGAATTTACCAGACGGCTGGGTCCGCGATGGATCGGTGCCGCAATCACAGCCAGCACCCGCATCTGGGGTGCAAAAAACACGAGCGTTTGATCGTTCAAGCCCAATGATCCGGCACGCCATGTCTTCTTCGGCGACACAGTTGGCCAATATCCCACAAACGGCGACCAATGCGCCATTGATGCTGATCGTCGGTGGTTTCATGACGTTCCTTGCAGCATTGGCGATGTTTGTGGGCTGGGTGCGGTGGGCGCGTTATGCGTAGTCTTTCATTGTCCCAGGCACTTTGCGTCGCATTGTTAGCCGCCGGGATCACCTTGATGGGATGGGGACTGTACATTCCAGCCAAGGCGGCCGTCGCGCAAATCTTGTTGGAACGTGCCTGGACCACCGCAGGGGATACGGGGGTGGCACCACCGCCCTGGCCATGGGCAGATACGCGGCCCATTGCCCGGGTCCGGACAGCGGACAATGAACACGAAGCGATTGTTCTGGCAGGTGCTCATGGTCGATCATTGGCGTTTGGGCCTGGTCATATCGATGGCACGTCGCTTCCGGGCGGCATCGGGCACAGCGTCGTAGCGGCCCATCGTGATAAGCATTTCGCGTTCTTAAGAGATATGATTGTGGGCCAGGAAATCATTGTCGAAAGGCCTGATGGTAGTCAGGTTCGGCATGTC
The DNA here is from genome assembly GCA_965659695.1 of Rhodospirillales bacterium. Lineage (GTDB taxonomy): Bacteria > Pseudomonadota > Alphaproteobacteria > Rhodospirillales > Casp-alpha2 > UBA4479. The sequence goes on along the minus strand of CBFHXC010000024.1, from coordinate 4,590 downwards.
ATCGTCGATATTCAGACCATCGACGTTCGAACTGAAACCATCGCGCTCAACCATGATGTGGATATGTTAACGTTAGTCACATGTTACCCGTTCGAAAATTGGGAACCAGGTGGGCCGCTGCGCTATGTGGTCCACGCCGTTGCTGTCCAGCGTGTACTGCTTAGCGCATAGATAATTTTATGAATGACTATATTTTCCGAAGCGTGACTCGCGCGGTGGCGGTTGGTCGCTTATATAGAAGCCATGGATGCACACGAATCACGGCCTATATTTATCCCTGAAAAACGCCCGGCAACCAAAGCGCTGGCGGTTTATGAGTTGGAATCGCCGTTTGAGCCATCGGGTGATCAACCGACAGCGATCAAAGAACTGACGCAAGGTCTTAAGGACGACGAGAAGGACCAGGTTCTGCTCGGCGTTACGGGGTCGGGGAAAACCTTCACCATGGCACATGTGATTAAGAACTTGGGCCGACCGACGCTTGTTTTGGCACCGAACAAGACTTTGGCCGCACAGTTATATGGCGAGATGAAGGAATTTTTCCCGAAAAACTCGGTCGAATACTTCGTCAGCTATTATGACTATTACCAACCAGAGGCTTATGTGCCGCGAACCGATACGTACATTGAAAAAGATGCATCGGTGAACGAACAGATTGACCGTATGCGGCATTCTGCCACGCGTGCATTGTTGGAACGCGACGATGTGGTGATCGTTGCATCAGTATCTTGTATCTATGGTATCGGTGCGGTCGAGACGTATTCGGAAATGACTTTTCGCCTGACCGTGGGCGACACCATTGATCCGCGCGAGCTTCTGAAAAAGTTCGTCGCCCTGCAGTATCAGCGGAATGATCAGAATTTTTATCGCGGCGCGTTTCGGGTCCGGGGTGATGTGATTGAATTGTTTCCCTCGCACTTCGAAGACCGCGCATGGCGCTTGTCGTTCTTTGGGGACGAGATCGAAAGCATCTGGGAAATCGATCCGCTGACCGGTGAAAAAACCGCGACGTTAAAAGACATTACGATTTATCCGAACAGCCACTATGTGACGCCGCGTCCGACGTTGATGCAGGCCATTCCTCAGATCAAAAAAGAAATGAAGGAAACGGTTGAGCGTTTTCACGCCGAGGGGAAATTGCTCGAAGCGCAACGCCTGGAAGAACGCACGACGTTCGATATCGAAATGTTGGAAACCACGGGTCATTGCGCGGGGATTGAGAACTATTCACGGTATTTGACGGGCCGTAATCCTGGCGACCCGCCGCCAACCTTGTTCGAGTATTTACCCGAAAACGCGATCTTGGTGGTCGACGAGAGCCACGTCACCGTGCCGCAGATCGGCGGCATGTATAAGGGTGACTTTAATCGTAAATCAACCCTGGCTGATTTCGGGTTTCGCTTGCCGTCATGCATCGATAATCGACCGCTCAAATTCGAAGAATGGGACGCGATGCGTCCAGAATCGGTATTTGTGTCGGCGACGCCGGGGCCTTGGGAAATGGAACGTACCGGTGGTGTCTTTACTGAACAAGTCGTTCGCCCCACAGGACTGATTGATCCTGAATGCATCATTCGCCCGGTTGAGACCCAAGTTGACGATCTGTTGGGCGAATGCCGCGATATGGCGGCGCGGGGCATGCGCGTACTGGTCACGACGCTGACCAAGCGTATGGCCGAAGATTTGACCGAATACCTGCATGAACATGGCCTGCGGGTGCGTTACATGCACTCTGATATCGACACGCTGGAACGGATCGAGATCATTCGTGATCTGCGCTTGGGTGCGTTTGATATTCTGATTGGCATCAACTTGTTACGAGAAGGCTTGGATATCCCGGAGTGTGGCTTGGTTGCCATCCTGGATGCGGACAAAGAGGGATTCTTGCGCTCGAAAACATCACTGGTCCAAACAATTGGCCGTGCGGCGCGAAACCTTGAGGGTCGCGTTATCCTCTATGCCGACAAGATGACAGACAGCTTGGACTATGCACTGGGTGAGACCAACCGCCGCCGTGAACGGCAAATGGCCTATAACGAAAAACATGGCATTACCCCGACCAGTATTAAAAAGGGCATCGCCAATATTATCGAGACGGCGTACGAAAAGGATTACTTCACTGTCGATACGGGCGTTGCCGGTAAGACGGAGTTTGTTGGCCACAATCTGCGTGCGGTCATCGATGACATGACCAAGAAAATGCAAACGGCGGCGGCAGATCTGGAATTCGAAGAAGCGGCCAGATTGCGTGATGAAATCCGCCGACTGGAGGCACAAGAACTGGGCTTGGATAAGCCCGGTGTGTCTCAAAAAGCCAAGGCGAAGTGGGAGCCAGAGGGTAAGAAGAAACGGCGGCGTTAAGCCTGCTACTCTTGATTGTCACCCATATGGTTTGCATTCATACTTCGATCATAAGCGAACCATACACGTAAAATAACATGGCATAGTCCTCTCACACATCAGGAGGACACTATGATCACATGTTTCATTCGCTACCACATCGACCCAACGAAAAAAGAACAGTTCAACCAATATGCGCGGAATTGGGGGCAGGCGATCCCGCGCTGTGGGGCTGATCTGATCGGCTATTTCGCACCGCATGAAGGTTCATCGACCTTGGCGTACGGTGTTTATAATATCGAAAGCTTGGCCGCGTACGAAGAGTATCGGGCATGTTTATCAGCCGATCCATTGGGACGTGAAAATTACGAATTTGCGCAGCGGGAAAAGTTCTTGGTACGCGAAGACCGGACGTTCTTGACTTTGGCGTCGGCGCCGCACGGGAATGATGTATCTATGAACTAATGGCGTCATGCTGAGCTTGGTTCAGCATCTCATTACGGTGGAACAAGCCAGATTCAGATGAGACCCTGAATCCAGTTCAGGGTGACGAGATAGTTAAACGTCGATGGCATCGACCATCGGTGTTTTTTTGTAGATCACCGAGAAATTATTCGCGGGCATTTTGGCGGTCTTGACCAAATGCAACCCGCGGCGACGGGCTTCTAGGGCGACATCATCTAAATTGCGCACGCCCCATTCAGGGTTTTGCGATCTAAGAGACTGATCAAACGCTTCATTCGATGGTGCCGTGTGCTTGCCCCCGATCTTGTAAGGGCCATAGGTATACAAGATGCCGTCATCAGGCAGAATACGAGCCGCGCCATCCAGCAAGCCCAGGGTGACGTCCCAAGGTGATATATGGATCATGTTGCAGCAGACGATGCCGTTAGCGTGTGCAATTGGCCACTCAGCATGGGTGGCATCCAGCATGATCGGATCTAGCATGTTTGGTAGTTGAGCCTCGTCTCGCCATGCTCGGGTCGATGCGATGCTGGTCGGATCAATATCACTTGGCTGCCATTTTACCTCTGGAAACCCGGACGCGAAATGCACAGCGTGCTGACCTGGCCCGCACGCGATTTCGAGGATGGTGCCTGTCGTCGGCATCACCTCGCGCAGAACATCAAGGATGACGTCCTTATTGCGCTCGCACGCCGGAGAATATCGTTTTTGGTCGGTCATATCGGACATCACCAAAATCTGCCCGCCAGTTAGAATGATGACAAGCCAAAACCGGACAAAATCCATAGTTTAAACATGGTTGTTCGTGCTTTAGCAGTGTGTTAATCACGCTCATGTTGCAACGTCTTAGATCCTTCCTAGCTGGTGACATATCCGCACAAGACGTCGAGCTTTCTTCCGAGGATGAGCTCGCGGCTGCTGCGGTTGCCGTATTTGTCGAAGCGGCATTATTGGACGGTAGTTTTGGCGATGAAGAACGTCAGATTATCCTGCAGTTGATGACGGAACGCTCTCAAATCCCCGAGGCTGACGCAGCCTCGTTGATCGATAGCGCTGCTTCTGATGCAGAACATGCGAATAAGCTATACTCTGCGACACGGACCATCCGTGATGGTTTTGGCATTGAAGAGCGCATCGATGTGATGGAAATGTTGTGGCAAGTTGCTTACGCTGACGGCGTGCTGCACGATTACGAAGCAAATCTGGTCAGGCGTGTGGCTGGGCTGTTATATGTTCAAGACCAAGACAATGGCCACGCACGTAAGCGGGCACTAGAGAATTTGGGTTTAGACGATAGTGAATGAGGAAATGAGATGACATACATCGTCACGGAAAATTGCATCAAATGTAAATTCCAAGATTGCGTTGAGGTTTGCCCCGTAGACTGCTTCTACGAAGGCGAGAACTTCTTGGTTATTCATCCGGACGAATGCATCGATTGCGGTGTATGTGAGCCAGAATGCCCGGCGGAAGCGATTGTCCCTGATACAGAGCCCGGCGTTGAGAAATGGCTCGAGATCAACACAAAGTTCGCTGAAATCTGGCCAAACCTGACCCGTAAGGGCGATCAATTGCCGGATGCTGAAGAATGGGACGGTAAGCCCGATAAAGCGGCCATGTTGAGCGAAAACCCAGGTCAGGGCGACTAGCCTTTATCTAACTCGCTGATTTATATAGCTTTAGGACTTGCGATGATGATTTTCGTTATGATTGAGGGGCCTTTTCTGCACTGCAAAAATATGCTATACTTATTGTCAATAAAAACGTGCTTTGGGGCCTGATAGG
>CBFHXC010000023.1:39820-40058 GCA_965659695.1 Rhodospirillales bacterium | reverse complement strand
CGGACTGAACAGTCTCGTTCGTTTGTGGTGTCGCTGGTGTCTCTTCAGCGATTTCAGTTACTGTCGGCTCAGAGAGTGCAACTACTTCTGGCGATACTGTGGCCGACTCAGTGACTTCGGCCGCCACCTCAGTAACTTGCTCGACTGCTGCCTCAGCAATTTCCGTTGTGGTTTCCGTCACTTCCTGCACAACTGTCTCGGTTTCCGACGTGACCGTCTCGGCCACAGCATCTGCCGC
>CBFHXC010000023.1:0-39810 GCA_965659695.1 Rhodospirillales bacterium | reverse complement strand
AGTAGTATCTTCAATATTGTCTCGTGCGGCTTCTGTCGCTTCAGCGATCGCTTCTGCGGTATTCGCCTGCAAAGCTTCCTGAGTTTCTGAATTCACGCTTGGTTCATTTTGAACGTTGGTTTCTGAATTTTGTTCAGCCGTCGGTGCCGACGCTTCAGGCGCTGCCTCGGTCATTTCAGCAGGCTTGTTCTCTTCTTCAACGAGATGTTGCAGCCGCTCAGGAACCGGTGCAATTAAATCGGAAAGAATGGTGTCCTCGGTCGTTGAAACATACCATCCGCCATAAACCAGCACAGCCAACACTGCGCCAACTAGGACAATGGCTCCTTTTGGCACGCCACTCTCGGGAACCGGGGTCGGAAACGACAGATCACTTAGGCGCTTGCTGCTTGCCCGCTCCATCCGATAGCGGCGAATGACTTCCTCGCCGTCTAAGCCCAAATGTTCAGCATAGGAGCGAATAAAGCCGATAGCATACGTGTCACCAGGAAGATCGTCGTAACGACATTCCTCGATAGCCTCGAGATAGAGAAACCGAATACATAGGTCGTCTGAAACGTTGCGCAGGTCTTCACCCACGCGCTCTCGCGATGCACGCAGCAACGCGCCAACTTGCGGAGAGCGGTCAGAGTCGTCGGCAGTTTCGGTCGTCGATTTTGATTTATCGCTCATCAGATTGAGATCGTTGCCTTTTAATAATTGCAGCCATTACGCATATCGAAAACGCACTTGGGCTTTGCATCGGTATTCTCACATTTCGCCTTTGTTTTACAAGGAGAAATCGGGTTCCCGCGCACCTTGGTGTCCCAAATTTCAAAGATTAAAGCGCCACCCCGTGATCCAACGCGAATTCACGCAATTTGCCACGAAGTGTCCTATCCGAGCTATCGAGCATAGGCCGTAGTGCCTCACTTAGCTTTGCAGTATCCAAGGACCTCGTCATTTGCTTCACCGGGCCGACCCAAGGACTCGCCATGGAAAGACGGCGATATCCTAATCCGATCAGCGCCATCGCCTCTAAAGGGCGACCCGCCATCTCGCCACAAACCGCAACAGGGACATCTGCAGCACGAGCTTTATCAACAACACTCGCCATCATCCGCAATGGCCCTGGAGAGAGGATATCGTACCTCTCAGAAAGTTTTGGATTCCCCCGATCCGTCGCGAACATGAACTGCATCAAGTCATTTGAGCCAACTGAAAGAAAGGCCACTTGGGCGAGAAGTTGTTCAAGCTGGAACAACAAACCAGGGACTTCGAGCATAGCACCTGCGCGCACACGTCCGCGCATACCCTCGGCATCGACTTCCTTGTCTAACAACTCTCGTGCCGCTACGAACTCGGATACTTCGGTAATCATGGGGAACATGATCGATATGTCGACATCGCACTGCTTTGCAGCGCGCACCATGGCACGTATTTGGCGGCGCAAAAGCATGGGGCGGTCCAAGCCTACGCGAATGGCACGCCACCCCATCGATGGGTTTTCTTCCTCTTCGGTTTGTAGATAAGGCAGCGTTTTATCACTCCCGATATCCAATGTCCGAAATGTCACGTGACGCCCATCAGCCGCCTGAAGAATATTATGATAGAGGGTGGTCTGCGCTTCGACGCTGGGCAATTCTTGATGCATCATGAACTGAATTTCGGTTCGAAACAGACCAATGCCTTCGGCACCGAGCTCACGCATCTGTTCGACATCAATCAACAGGCCACCATTTACCATAAGGGTCACATGCTCACCGTCTAAGCTATCAGATGGCAATGGGATGAGCGTATTATACTGCTCCTTACGTTCCTGTTGGGTGCGCTGCGTATCTAGGAAAATCTGCCGAACTTCGTCTCCTGGCCGCACAAAAGCCAAGGCGCGGTGACCATCAACAATGATGGGGTCGCCATCAGCGATTTGCGTCGTGGCATTTCGGATCCGCCCAACGACAGGTAAATCGAGTGCACGCGCAACGATGGACACATGCGCGGTGGGAGAGCCTTCTTCTAAAATGACGCCTCGCAAAGCGCCCGTATCGTAATCCAGCAACTGACCTGGGCCGAGAGATTTGGCGATCAGAATGGCGCCCTCGGACATTTCAGAAATATCCGGCCCGGCTGGCGTACCCAACAGATGCTGCAGCAACCTGTTTGCGAGGTCTTCGAAATCATGGACCCGTTCGCGTAAATAGGCATCTGTAATCTGCGCCATCCTTGCGCGAATATCATCAAGCACCCGTTGAACTGCCGCCTCTGCCGTCAGACCTGCATTGATGGCTTCTTCCATGCGCTTTAACCACCCGGGATCGCGCGCAATCATGGAATAGGTTTCTAAGATATCGCGGTGCTCACCCCCTGTTTGCATTTCCTCTGACATCATCATGTCATCGATTGCGCCATGCATTTCGGAGAACGCGGTCCGCAGTCGTTCTTGTTCGAGCGGGGTATCATCCGCAACGAGACGCTCAATTCTGAAATGCGGACGGTGGATGACAGCTTGGCCAATGCCGATACCACCATTCAACCGCAATCCCTCTAAGCGAAGTGGGACACTGTTGCCACCATCAGCTAAAAGAAGCTCTTTTGGGTCAATAAGTTCGCCACCGGCTATAAGCTCGGCCAAAACCATCGCCACCGTTTGTAGCGATTCGACCTCTTCTTCATTGTAGTTGCGGCGAGTCCGGTTCTGGACGGCCAGCACACCGATCACCCTGCCGCCGCGCAAAACCGGAACACCCATCATTGAATGGAAAACTTCTTCACCCGTTTCTGGTCTGTAGGCAAAGTTTGGATGCTGTTGGGCATCGGCCAACGCAAATGGACGCGCCAGCTTTGCGACATCCCCGATGATGCCTTCGCCGACCCGCAGCCGCGTATTATGCACAGCAGACGGCTTCAAACCATGCGTCGCAAAAAGTTCGAGGATATCGCCAGCGCGACGCACATAAATTGAACAGACTTCGGCGACTAGGTCAGCCGCGACAATCCCCGCCACTTCATCAAGGCGTTGCTGCGCTGCACCGGCGCCAGCCATCAAATCACGCACGCGCGCCAATAAACGGCGCGGCGCAGGTGTCATCATGGCGCGGGGGCCTCTTTCAGACATAGCTCTAACAACTCCGGCCCCTAAAATATCGGGCACGTGGATTATGGAATATTAGTCACCGTCTAACCCGTAGGCTGTGTGCAATGCACGAACGGCAAGTTCCGTATACTCTTCTGCAATCAACACACTGACCTTAATTTCAGAAGTCGAAATGACCTGAATATTGATGCCTTTCTCGGCCAGAGTATTGAACATGCGCTGCGCAACACCCGCATGGGATCGCATGCCGACACCGATCACAGAAACCTTGGCCACATTCTCGTCTGAGCGGAGGTCTGCAAACTGCAGATCGCTTCGTTTCTCTTCTAATGTCGCGACCGCGCGCTGCAAATCTGCTTTTGGCAAGGTGAAGGTCATGTCTGTCGTTTTATCCTGCGAAATATTTTGCACGATCATGTCGACGTTGATGCCGTTATCCGCGAGGGGCCCAAAAATACCCGCTGCGATGCCGGGCTGATCTGGAACACCAACTAAGGTGACCTTTGCTTCATCACGGCTGTACGCAATACCACTGACAAGTTCTTGTTCCACAACTTCATCCTCATCCACAACAAGGGTTCCAGGCTCGTCGCTATAGCTCGACAGCACTTGCACCCGGACTTTTTCTTTCATCGCCAATTCGACGGAGCGGGTCTGCAAAACCTTTGCACCCACAGATGCCATTTCTAGCATTTCCTCGTAAGTAATTTTCTCGATCTTTTGCGCCTTCGGCGTAATCCGAGGATCAGTGGTGTAGACACCGTCGACATCGGTATAGATATCACACCGGTCTGCTCTCAACGCAGCGGCCAGTGCCACAGCGCTAGTGTCTGTGCCGCCACGACCCAATGTCGTAATGCGGTTATCCGGCCCCAACCCTTGGAAACCTGCAATCACACAGACTTCGCCCCGATCCAGCCGCACTTCAAGTTCATCGGTCTCGATCTTTTCTATCCGCGCTTTGCCGTGCACATCATCGGTCCGGAGTGGGATTTGCCACCCCATCCAAGACCGCGCGCTCACGCCTAAATCCTGTAACGCGAGCGCCAAAAGGCCAGCTGTGACTTGCTCGCCCGATGACACAACCGTGTCATATTCACGGGCATCGTAAAGCGAACTCATGGTCGTCACGTAATCAACTAATTTATTGGTCTCGCCCGCCATCGCGGACAAGGTAACCGCCACCTGATGCCCCGCATCTACTTCGGATTTCACCCGAAGAGCCACCGCCTTAATGCGATCTGTATTCGCTACTGACGTGCCACCAAACTTTTGAACAATTCGCGCCATAACACTTCGATTTTCTAAACGATCACAAAACCGCACTTATGGAGTTAGTTTCGGTTGAAGCACGGGCGGCGCATACATACTCTGTGGGGTATGGGCAGGCAAGAGCACTGATAACAGATTTACCCATTAAACCAGTAGAATGACATCGATATCGCGATTGGAACTCAAGGATATGTCAACGGCTGACACGATACTATCTGGAACAGCAGACAGCGACGAAGTTGCCCGTTTTGCCGCCATTGCCGAGGAATGGTGGGACGTAAACGGTAAATTCCGTCCACTGCATCAATTGGCACCGGTGCGCATGGCGTTTATCCGCAGTCATATCGTGAAGCATTTTGACCTAAATAACGACACCGATACACCGTTGCAGGGCCTTAGAATCCTGGATGTTGGGTGTGGTGGCGGTTTGGTATCAGAGCCATTGGCGCGATTGGGGGCCGATGTCACAGCGATCGATGCGGCCGCACGTAACATCGAAGTTGCAAGCGTTCATGCAGAACAAGTTGGGCTGAACATCGATTACCGTAATGCGCAACCCGAAGATTTGGCCGTTGAGGGGCTAATTTTTGATGTCGTCGTCAGCCTTGAGGTTGTCGAACACGTCGCCGATTTGGATGCTTTTTTAGCAGCCTGCGCGATGATGGTGCGCCCGGGGGGTGGGCTGGTGCTTTCAACCATCAACCGGACCGTAAATTCACTGGCATTGGCTAAAGTCATGGCAGAATATGTTTTGCGGTGGGTCCCTGCGGGCACTCACGATTGGAAGAAATTCGTAAAACCTTCTGAATTGGCTGCGAGTTTGCGCCCGACGGGGGTCGAGATCACAGCTCTTGAAGGGATGTCATATGACCCGCTTGGGGATATTTGGCGCTTAAGCAATGACCTCGAGATCAATTACATGGCGTACGCGAAAAAAGATTAATTCAGGTGTTAGGTTTCAATTTGGGAATGGGCAGCACTTCTATCCCCTCGTCATCCAGCTCTTTCGCCTCGTCAATCGTGGCCTCGCCATAGATGCCGCGTTCGTCGGCCTCGCCGTAGTATATTTTACGCGCCTCTTCGGCGAACTCATCTCCCACGTAGTCACAGTTTTTCTCAACGTGCTCGCGGATTTTGCCCGCAGCTTCGGCCAACTCCTGGGCGACTTGATTGGCCCGCGTTTCGACCTTTTCCCGCGACCCCGAGGATTTTGATATTCGCGGGGCCATCGGTGCCTTTGATACCTTGGTATCACCACAGTTGGGGCATTCGATTTGCTTGGCTTTCGCCTGCTTGTCGAATGTCGCACTGTCCTTGAACCATCCATCGAATTGATGGTCGTTCCTGCATTTGACGCTGTATTTGATCATACGCACCTGTTTTGGATCGATAAGTCGGTTATATAGGGAATACCGACGCTGAAAATAAGAAAAAAATCGGCGGGTGCCATTCCTGCCAACGCTTGGAGCCTATAATGTCTGCAGACCCTACCCCCGATAAGATATCTCGGCATCTTAAAATGGTGGAGCCATCGGCCTGGTTTTCGCGTTATCAGCCATTGATCAAAAAAGGCGGAACCGTGCTTGATGTCGCGGCGGGCAGTGGCAGGCATGCGCGCTTCTTTGCGGACCAAGGCCATCATGTCACGGTTGTTGATCGTAACGTCGAGCCGCTAAAGGCGCTCGGGGAATCGCACGGATGCGAGGTGATCCAGGCCGATTTAGAGGATGGCTCGAGATGGCCGCTGGAAGGGCGATCTTTCGATGCCGTGATCGTGTGTAATTATCTAAATCGTCCTTTGTTCGTTTCACTAATCAACAGCTTAGCGCCGAATGGTGTGTTTCTTTACGAGACCTTCGCGCTGGGGAACGAAGTCTACAACCGACCGCGAAACCCCGATCATTTGCTGAAATCTGGGGAATTACTGAATTACGTGGCCGGAAAACTTCAGGTGATTAGTTATCAGCATGGCATTCTTCAGGGCGATGAATGCCCAGGCGTGAAACAAATGATCTGTGCCGTTAATAACCTGGACCAAACAACACGCGAAGACGGTGAGCCGAAACCATTTGATCTTTAACAACTAATCTATTTCGAGCGCGTAGTCCCGATCATGCTGCAGCGCTGGGATACGTGATCGCGCCTGCGACGCTTTCGCGATATCGATTTCTGCATAGGCAATGCCGGGCTCTTCGCCCTGATCGACGACCACCTCTCCCCACGGATCGACGATCAAGCCATGCCCATAAGTCTTCCGCTCACCCGCATGATCACCCGTCTGCGCAGGGGCAAAAACATAGGCCCCGCATTCAATAGCACGCGCTCGCAATAAAACATGCCAATGCGCGGCGCCCGTGGGTCGCGTAAAGGCTGACGGAATAGTCAGCATTGCGGCACCAGCCTTGGCGTAATCCCGATACAAATGCGGGAAACGAAGATCATAGCAGACGGACATGCCAAGGTCCCCCCATGGTGTATCGACAAGCGCAAGATGATCGCCACTCTGATAAGTGTCGCTTTCTCGGTAAACGTCATCTGACCCAACATTCACGTCGAACAGATGCATTTTGTCATAGCGGCCTTGGATATCGCCATTACTGCCAATCAGTAGCGAGCGATTTGCCAGCTTTCCATCAGGCCCATCGGGCGCAACAACGGTGGACCCAATAAGCACCCAGACACTTGCTTTGGCGGCAGCATCACGAACACGCATGATGGTCTCGTCCTGATCTTCCGAGCGCACTTTTTGGCGCAACGCGAACCGATCAGGTTCGATCATATTGCAGACCTCTGGCAACATCACAAAATCAGCGCCACCTTGCGCGGCGTCTTCGATCAAGTCCGAATTATGATTTGCATTCGTTACTGGGTCAGGCCCAGCTGTTATTTGAACAAGCGCGGCACGGAAAGTCGCGGACGTCACTTGGCCAATCCGATGACTGGGTCAAGTTGACCGCGCGCATCCATCGCATGAATGCCATCGCAGTCACCGATGTGTTCGCCATCGACGAATATCTGCGGGACCGATGTCGCGCCACCGGCCATTTCAGACATCTCACGCCGTTTGGAGGCACTCATCATCACATCAATCTCTTTAAATTCGACGCCCTTTGATTTCAGCAGCTGTTTCGCACGCACACAGAATGGGCAAAACGGTGTGGTGTAAATTTCGATATTCGCCATTTCAGACCTCCGGACTATTCAGGTGGATATGGGATGGATATTTCATTTTCAAAGGTCTTGTATGACTGCGCGCGCAAATGTGATCACATCGACGTTCCCGGCACCTGCCCGCAAAAGGACGCGGGACACCTCTGATATCGTGGCACCCGTCGTCATCACGTCATCAACCAAAAGCACGCGTTTGTCGCGAATTGCTGGTCGAAACCTTTTAGGTACGCGAAACGCGCCTTTGACATTACGCTGCCGTCCCCGCTTTGACTGACCACCCTGGCTGGGCGTTCGTTTCTTACGAACAACTAGGTCAGGTACCGAGGGGATTTTGCCTTGTTTCCCAAGCCTATTGGAAATCAGTGCGGCCTGATTGTATCGGCGTGACAACAAACGTGTCCAATGCAGGGGGACGGGCGCAGCCATATCCGCCTGTGCCAGCAACGGCCCCACGGGCCGCTGTAACAAGTTCATAATGGCAGGCAGTTGATCGGTTCTATCTGCGTGTTTGAACGGCAAAATCAGTGCGCGGGATGCTTCGTCATAGATACATGCAGATCGGGCACGATCAAATGGCGGGTGAGCACGCAAGCATTCGCCGCATAACGTTTCATCATCGAATGCATCTGGCAGTGGCAGCCCACAACAAACGCATTGTGGCGACCCAACGAATGTCATGCTTTCCCAACAATCCACACAAAGCCGCGCCGCATCTTGAACTGACGTGCCGCAGGCCGGGCAAACGGGCGGCCATAGTAAGTCGATGCCGTCATTCAGTCTGGCTTTGAGGAATGTGCGTAAGCGTGCCATATACGACCTATGAGTTCACCTGCCGACGCCATGAATGTTTTCGACCGCGCATTGGTGCGCCGACACCGCTCACGCGCTGCCCACCACTTTGAAGAAGCAGACTTTCTTTTTATGGAAGGGGCAGAGCGTCTTTTTGACCGGCTCCTTGATATCAAACGAACATTCGACATCGGTCTCGATCTTGGGTGTCATGGCGGTGAGATGGCTGGGGTCATGGCGGGGTCTGATCGGGTCACTCATTTCCTTCAATCAGATCTATCCCCGGCTATGGCAAAACGTGCCGCGATGAATGGTGCGAGTACGATCTGTGCCGACGAAGAGGCCTTGCCGATCAAATTTGGATCGTTGGATTTGGTCACATCGAATTTATCGATGCATTGGATCAACGATCTGCCGGGGGCCTTGAGTCAAATCCGAATGGCACTTAAACCGGATGGGCTGTTTCTGGGATCGATTTTTGGGTCGGATACCCTACAAGAACTCAGAACGACACTGTCAGAAGCCGAGATCGAATTAGAAGGCGGTCTGAGCCCCCGCGTATCCCCATTTGCCGACGTCAAAGATCTGGGTGCGCTGTTACAACGCGCCGGATTCTCGCTGCCCGTTGTCGATTCGGATGTGATCACCGTCCGATATGAAAATCCTATCAAGCTGCTACATGATCTGCGCGGCATGGGCGAAACCAACGCTGTTCTGGAAAGACGCAAAACACCATTGCGGCGCAATACGCTGATGCATGCCCTTGGCCGATACGTCGAACAGTATGCAGACGAAGATGGTCGCGTCCCTGCGACGTTTCATATCTTGACGATGACCGCTTGGGCACCTGCATCAAATCAACAACAACCGCTGCGCCCCGGCAGTGCCAAATCACGATTGGCAGATGCGCTGGATGGTGATGAAATTTCGTTGGGTGAAAAAGCGAACCCTAAAGCGGATTCCGAAAACACCTGAGCCCACAATAGAAAAGGGCCGCACAATGCGCGACCCTCCCCTCAAAAGTTCTTCGTAATAGCTCCCTGGGAAATGGGGCTTAAGAAGCGTATTGAACGCCCTTCTCATCGAAGAGCTTCTTGAGTTCACCAGATTCATGCATTTCACGAACGATATCGCAACCGCCAACAAACTCGCCCTTAACATAAAGCTGCGGGATCGTTGGCCAGTTAGAGAAATCTTTGATGCCTTGACGGATTTCCATGTCGGCAAGGACATCTACGCCCTTAAACTTGATACCCATCATGGTAAGGGATTGAACGACAGCTGCTGAGAAACCGCACTGCGGCATCATCGGAGAGCCTTTCATGAAAAGCACAACGTCGTTGTTATCAACTTCGGTTTGGATATTTTCGAATGCAGGGTTATCGCTCATATTTCTTTCCTATAAATCTGGGATGTATAGCTATCGTTAAATCAATTATTCAGGCACGGAGGTTTGCAGCGCCAACGCATGCAATTCATTACCCATGCGACCTTGTAGTGCTTGGTAAACCATCTGGTGCTGCTGGACGCGGGATTTTCCCTCGAATTCCTTAGATACGACATGCGCCGCGTAATGATCACCGTCCCCTGCCAAGTCGTTGATTGTGACTTGAGCATCAGGAAGCGCATCACGAATCATGCGCTCAATCTCAACCGCAGGCATTGCCATATCGGAATACTCCATAAACTGTTTGAGAGTGATATGGCCTTTCGCCATTCCCGCGTCAACCCTATGCAATTTGTGGCTATATCGCTTTGCAGCGTTGTGGAACGGCGAATCCACTGATATACCGCGCGCCGCAAATCAAAGTCGACGCATGCCGATTTCGCTTGCCTCGTCTTTTCAGATTTTTCGCTTCTTGGAGCAGCATCATGGCAAGACGCCGTCAAATATACGAAGGCAAAGACAAAGTCCTTTTTGAAGGGCCCGAGCCTGGAACGATCGTGCAGTACTTTAAAGATGATGCAACATCGCCTGAGGACGGGCGTAAAGGCATCGTCACCGGCAAGGGCGTGCTGAACAATCGTATTTCTGAATATCTGATGACGCGACTGACGGATATCGGTATCCCCAATCATTTTGTGCGCCGTTTGAACATGCGGGAACAGTTAATCCGCGAGGTCGAGATGATCCCATTGATTTTGGTCGTGCGCAATATTGCCGCGGGATCATTTGCGGAGAGATTTGGCGTTGCCGAAGGCACGGCCCTGCCCCGCTCTATCGTCGAATATCACTATAAAACAGATGAGTTGAAAAACCCGATGGTCGCCGAAGAGCACATTACGGCATTCGGATGGGCAACCCCGCCTGACTTGGATGAGATGATGTCACTGGCCCTCAGAACTAATGATTTCCTGAGTGGCCTATTTTATGGGACGGGCCTGCGCTTGGTTGATTTCCAGGTCGAGTTTGGCCGCATGTGGGAAGAAGACCATACACGATTGCTTTTAGCTGACGAACTTAGCCCCGACAACTGCCGTCTTTGGGATCTGCAAACCAGCGAAAAATACGACCACGATCGATTTGATCGGAATATGGATAATGTCGAAGAAGGGTACCAAGAAGTCGCGCGCAGATTGGGTATTTTGCCCGAATCGGGCCCGTCAGACATGCCGGGACCAATGTGGATGCAATGAGCCGGGTATCAATGTTGTCCGCGTCCCATTGATATTACTGACTTTATTCTTGCGCGTTTAAAGATCATTGAAATGAAATCGCCTGTCGGGCATTAATCCACGCAACAGAGGCAGCTTCTGATTGAGCGCCGCAACCAAAACATTCGGAGTGAGCCCCGTGAAAGCCAAAGTCCACGTAACCTTGAAAAACGGTGTTCTTGATCCTCAGGGCAAAGCTGTTCAGACCGCACTTGGCGGATTGGGGTTCGATGGCGTCGAAGATGTCCGCCAAGGGAAGTTCATTGAATTGGAATTGGCGACCTCTGATCGTGCGGCGGCCGAAGCACAAGTCGATGACATGTGCAAAAAGCTCCTCGCCAACACCGTGATCGAAAATTACACGATTGAGATACTAGAGGGCTGACACTATGAAAACCGCCGTCATCGTCTTTCCCGGCTCTAACTGTGATCGCGACGCCAAAGTTGCCGTCGAAAACGTGATGGGCGGTGACGTCGTTATGCAGTGGCATGGCGACGCCGAAATGCCGGACGTCGATTTTATCATCGTTCCTGGCGGGTTTTCGTATGGTGATTATCTGCGTTGCGGGGCAATTGCCAGCAACTCTCCGGTGATGCAAGAAGTCAAAAAACGCGCCGATGGCGGCGTACCCGTGATTGGCATCTGCAATGGATTTCAAGTTCTGACAGAAGTCGGGTTGCTTCCAGGTATCCTGATGCGGAATGCCAACCTCAAATATATTTGCCGCGACATTTTTATGTCTGTTGAGACGACCAACTCTGCGTATACAAGTCATTACGACAACGGACAGATCATCCGTGTGCCGATTGCGCACCATGATGGCAATTACTTCGCTGATGATGCCACGCTGAAAACACTGCAAGACCAGGACCGTGTCGCATTCCGTTATGTGACCGAGGACGGCCAGCGCGGTTCAGGTGGCAATCCAAACGGCTCTGCTGATGATATCGCCGGAATTTTGAATGAAAAACGCAACGTGCTTGGCATGATGCCGCATCCTGAACGCCTCGCCGAAGGGCCACTGGGCGGCATTGATGGTCGTGCGTTATTTGAAAGTGTGTTGTCGGCTGCTTAAATCATCTCTGCTGCGAGCGCATCGACAGCTCGTTCCAAAAGTATGGGCAAAGATCTTTCGAGTTGTTCTTTTCCTAAATCACAAGTAATCGACTCTTCAGTTACTCCCCCAGTGTGAACAGATTGCGCCGTCGCAGAGTGCATTTCCAACGCGCCTGACGATGACGTTGACTCAGCAGTCAGTCCGATTCGTGCTTCAACGTCAAACCTATGAGCAAATGATGCATCGGAGATATTCATCGTACGGATCATGGCCTCATCAACGCTCACGGTAACACTTTTTAAGCCAGATAACTTGGTGGGCCCCAGTTTCTCTCGCAGTTGCACTGCAATGATCTGCGCTGCGCTCTCAGAGAATCGCAGATTGAAATCAATGACGCTGTAAGAAAATGTCACAGGGTTTATCGTGCGATCAAATGCTTCTGCACCTTTCACCGTTATTGGCGGATCAATGCTCAAGGCAGTTGTTTGAAATGTTGTTGAGGGCTTGGGCACGACGTCAAAAGTTGTCTGACATGCAGATAATAATACCAAACTCAACACGGCGAACATGACACGGCTATGACCCCACAAAACGAAATCAATGCAGCAGACATTTTTGTTGTTCGATAGCAATTTCTTTCCCCGCTCGTGATAGTTATGTTTGCGAAAAATACCCGTACCAGTTTTAATGGTCATAGTATCTATAGCAAGTAAAAGGGCTTCAAGTGGATTATATTTTCAAAACTGGGTGCCTGCTAGTCGGGTTGGCGTTGGTTTCTGGTTGCGTCACAATTGAATCGATCCACCCAGCGGGCAAAACATTGCTCGCAGATGAAATTCAAGGAATGAACATAGCATCTATAGAAGTCAAAACTCGAAGCATCGAGACCGACCCTGAGATTGCAGGAATTCTTAAAACCCGTTTGGAAGAAGTCATGCCGATGTGTGCTACAGGCAGCACACCATATGACATGAGTGTATGAATTGATGGTTTCAAAGAACAAAACGGCGGTGCAACGATCTTGGTGGGAGATTCGATAAGCCTGAATGGGCTCATAGAGTTCAGACGACAAGGTTCTGAAGAACTTATCGGGGAATACTATGGAAGCCCATTTGAGATGGGAGGTGGCTTGATAGGAGCTTTAGGGCTCTCTGGTGCTCACCGACAAATGTCGAAAAAATTCGCCCTTGATCTGTGTGAGCAATTTTTCAAACGCCCCGTACCCGAAGATTACGATTTCGATGGTGAGAAAATGAAAAACTCGCAGAACCCAGACGGAACAACGTATTAGCTTCTGTAAGTGCCACAGAATCACCGCTTTGTTTTCGCGACATATTAGCTACATTAAAGTTGCCGATTCGTTGAACGTGTTCAGTTGATGGAATCGATGAAATTCAAGGGTTTATAACCATGCGCTTTTCAAAAGCATTCGTTCTGACAGCAGCAATTGCCCTGTCACCTGTCCTCGCACAAGCAGAGGGCCGCACGCCGGGCACCTATCTAGGAATCGGGGCTGGCGCGAACTTCGCACAAGACACCGAAATTTCTGGTGGTGGGGTAAATGCCGATTTGGAGCATGACACTGGCATTGCAGGGATTTTGTCGCTGGGTCATGCGTATACCAATGGACTGCGTGCAGAATTCGAAGTCGGCTATAATCGGAACAGTGTCGATAGTTCAAACGGCACGTCGACGGGTGGCGTCGCATCATCTCGGAGCGCGATGGTGAATGCCTACTACGATATTTCCACAGGCACGAATTTCTTCCCCTACATTGGTGCAGGTATAGGTGCGAGTTCGCTTCGTGTCAGCGCTAACCCGACGGGCGTTTCTTCACTTAGCGGGCGTGACACCGCGCTCGCGCTGCAAGGCATCGCGGGCGTCGGCTATCAATTCGATCGGAATTGGTCCGGGTCACTAGAATACCGCTACTTCACCGTTCAAGGTGCCGATATGACCGCAGCCAATGGCACAGCCGTTGATGTCGATTATGGCGCTCACACCGTGATAGTTGGCCTGCGCTACACATTCGGTGAAGCCAAAAAACCGATGGCTGAACCGGCACCTGCTCCTGCACCAAAGCCGGTAGCTGTGAAAAAACCAGAGCCTAAGCCAGCGCCACCACCACCGCCGCCGCCAGTTGCGCGCAACTACATCATATTCTTTGATTGGGATAGTTCAGACATCACCCCCGAAGCACTTGCGATCCTGCGCACTGCTGCACAAAATGCCAAGTCGGGTGGCATCAGCCGTATTGAGGCCACAGGGCACGCCGATAGTTCGGGTACACAAGCCTACAACTTGAAGCTTTCGGAAAAGCGCGCTCGGGCTGTTCAGGCCGCGATGTCAGGCATGGGTATTGCGCCCAATCAACTGGCCCTCGATTGGAAAGGTGAGCTTCAGCAGCTGGTCCCAACGGCAGACGGCGTACGCGAGCCTCAAAACCGGCGTGTGGAAATCGTCTTTCCTTAAATAGACGCACACGCCTCAACCGATCAGAAACAACTAATCCCGCAGTGCATCGGCATTGCGGGATTTTTCATAACATCTGAACGCTAGTAATTCTTGCTTACTATTGTTTCCGATTTACCACTTGGATTTGTTCCATAAAGGACGCGGGAACAACATTTTGAGCATATTCGCGCTTTTGCGCGAACCCAGCAAAGTTCTCTAAGGGCATCGCGCTCAACTGTGCAAATGTCGTCATGGCGCGGGCACAGTATTTTTCACCCTCAGAAATCTGACGAGATGATGTTTTATTGGCCAACGCGGTGACATAAGCATTCAGCTTGTTTTCGCCTTTGGCTTTGCCATGAGCTTGATGGAAACGGGATTTGAGCGCCCGACCATGCTTAACCAGCACGTTCTGAAATTTGGTCGCAAAATCATTGTAGTGCGCACGTGCTTCGCAGCTTAACGCAGCGATCATCAATTCCGTCTGCAAAGCGCGAACATGAAAGGCTTCTTTACCAGGGGATGGCTTAGTATCCGCAGCGTGCACCGCAGCCACCCCTGAAATGGTCAGCGCGCAAACAACTCCTGCGATGGCTCCTCGTCTTATCACGGCTATGCCTTTGTAGTTCCTTGGTGATTCGCACAATCCCATGATCGTGTAGCAGCATCAAGTGAATTATGGCAAGATTTTGGCAGCAATATGGTTAATTTTTACCTGACTCCCTGCCATTCTTAGACGCTGTAAACATTTTGCGCGTGTCATAGATGGGCGTTGTCTGCTAATAAGCGGCACGGTTTTTACACATCTCCGAGAGCAGAAAACGTGACAGAAATCACCCCAGAAATCATCGCAGAACACGGCATTTCCGAAGATGAATACGCAAAAATTTTGGAAATCCTAGAAGGCCGCACCCCCAATCTGACGGAGCTTGGAATTTTCTCGGTTATGTGGTCCGAGCACTGCTCCTATAAATCATCGAAAAAGTGGCTAAAAACCTTGCCGACCGAGGGCCCACAAGTCATCTGCGGCCCGGGTGAGAACGCAGGCATCGTCGATATCGGTGATGGGCAAGTAGCCGTTTTCAAAATGGAGAGTCACAACCACCCATCGTACATCGAACCTTACCAAGGTGCTGCGACCGGTGTGGGCGGCATCTTGCGTGATGTCTTCACGATGGGGGCTCGCCCGGTATGTAACTTGAATGCGCTCCGCTTTGGTAGCCCAGACCATCCGAAAACCAGGCATTTGGTCTCGGGCGTCGTTGCCGGGATCGGTGGGTACGGGAACTGCGTAGGCGTGCCCACGGTCGGCGGCGAATGTGAATTTCACGAGAGCTACAACGGAAACATCCTCGTCAACGCGATGACGGTCGGCGTCGCAGATGCAGATAAAATCTTTTATTCGGCCGCTTCTGGCGTAGGAAACCCCATCGTTTATGTCGGTTCGAAAACCGGCCGCGACGGCATTCACGGGGCCACCATGGCATCGGCCGAGTTTTCGGAAGATTCCGAAGAAAAACGCCCTACCGTCCAAGTCGGCGATCCTTTTACAGAGAAACTTCTGATCGAGGCGTGCTTAGAACTCATGGACACCGACATGATCGTCGCCATCCAGGACATGGGTGCGGCCGGTTTGACGTCGTCATCGTTCGAAATGGCATCAAAAGGTGGCATGGGTGTGGAACTTGATCTCGATCATGTGCCACAGCGTGAAACCGAAATGACCGCCTACGAGATGATGCTGTCCGAAAGCCAAGAGCGAATGCTGATGGTTCTAAAACCAGGTCGCGAAGAAGACGCCCGCAAGATTTTTGAGAAATGGGAATTGGATTTTGCTGTCGTTGGCACCCTCACGGATTCCGGCCATATGGTATTAAAACACAAAGGCGAAATCGTCGCTGATCTGCCGATTGACCCACTGGCGCTGGCATCACCCGAATATGATCGACCTTGGGTCCCAACACCAACCCCTGCCGCAGTATCCGCAGACGACATTCCGGCACCCAATGATCCAATGGCGGCACTGAAAACATTGATCGGCTGCCCGCATTTGGCATCAAAACGTTGGGTCTGGGAACAATACGATCACATGGTGATGGCAGATACGCTTGGCGTCGGGCGTCCCGGCAAATCTGATGCGGCTCTGGTTCGTGTCCATGGCACCGAAAAAGCGTTGGCCGTCACATCCGATTGTACGCCGCGTTATTGCAAAGCAGAACCTGTCGTCGGTGGACGCCAAGTCGTCGCCGAGGCATGGCGGAATATTACAGCCACCGGCGCGACACCGCTTGCGATCACGGACAACATGAATTTCGGCAATCCAGAGCGTCCGGAGATCATGGGTCAGTTCGTCGGGGCCATCGAAGGCATGCGCGAGGCATGTAATACCCTCGACTTCCCCGTCGTATCTGGAAATGTGTCCCTCTATAACGAAACCAACGGCCAAGCGATTTTACCAACACCTACCATCGGCGCGGTCGGATTGCTGGATGATTACACGACAGCCATCGGTATCGGCCTGAAAGCATCAGGTGAGACCCTGATTTTGATCGGGGATACGTCAGGTCATCTGGGTCAAAGCCTATATATCCGCGAACTTCATGGTCGTGAAGACGGCGGCACACCCCCTGTTGATCTGGCGACCGAGCGCAAGAATGGCGATGTCGTCCGCAATGCTATTCAGGCGGGATTGGTTAGTGCCTGTCATGATCTTTCTGACGGTGGTCTTTTGATTGGCGTGACCGAGATGGCGATGGCCGGTGACGTTGGTGCGACGATTGATATGTCCAACGTTGATATGCCAGCCCATGCATGGCTGTTTGGCGAAGATCAGGCAAGATACGTGTTATCTACCAGTAAGCCGGAAACCATTCTTGCAATGGCTGCAGAAGCTGGGGTTTCAGCATCTACGCTTGGATCGACAGGCGGTGACACGATATCGCTGTCGAGTGGTGAAAGCATCGCTGTCGGAGAGTTGAAGAATACCAACGAAGACTGGCTGCCCAGCTATATGGGCTGATCGCTACCTGAGCATCCCTGCTCCACAAGCAACTAGGCCATCCATAATGATCGGCAACTCCGGCGGGGCGAACAGCCTGACCAAAACCGCTTCATACCAGGGTATATCGTCGCGCCAATCCGCCAAATCATCGATCAAATGTGGTGCGATATAAAATCGCTCTCCTGTTTCGATGAATCGCGCGCGACAGGCACCAGGGTTGTCCTTGACCGATTCCATGGCAAAGGTTCGCACTTCGCCATCGCAGCGGTCCAAACGTCGGACAATATCATAAATAACCTCGCGTTTTCCTTTGCACGCGAAGGTGAGGCTCTTCCTAAGCGCCCATCTATAGTCGTCGGCATCCATCTGCGCTGGATCGGCACCATCGGCGACAAGTACACAATGATGCCCATCTCCGGCGGGTTCTGACGGCCACTCGATATCAGCGTCACGCGCCGAGTACATATTCTCGCATGTCATTTTAAATGCAGGATCGTTAATCGGAGGCAATTGATCTGCCCCTACATTTTGGCCAAGTAGTAGAATACCGAATAATGCCCCTATGGCGGCCAAGTATATGATTTGATTGGGCCTATCCAAGATCAACGGGCTCATAAGGTGTTGTATCTGGCGCACCACTGGCAAAAGACCACTTTGGTTTTTCGCCGAACCGGTCCGGACCTGGCAACGCGACAAGCGATGATGAAACGGTCGCAAAGCCACTCGCATCCCCCACAGTCATACCGCCCCGTTCACCATCTCGTCCATTGGACTGTCGGCTTCCCAGCAATTCAATCCATTCCTCCCAATCATCCCGGTCAGCAGTTGGAACAATCGCGTCCTGAAATTTTGGTAGATAGGCAGCAATTCTCGGTGACCCCATATCATTTAAATCATGCGCTGTGACAAGCGATGTCCCCGGCGGAATAAAATCGGCCTCTATCTTCGCCGTATCACCTGTAGAACGCAGCCAAAACGCACCAGACGCATCGGCAATGACCAAGTTGAAGCTGCGATAAGCGCGGCCATCCAAGTGTGCCAAGGCCTCAGTGGCTTCTTTTGCTTCGGCATGACTAAGGGCCTCCAAGGGCAATTCCCCGCGCGAGCGCTTGCCCGTAGCAGGCCCCAGCGACCCAGAACGATTGAGAATGGCTGCCACCACGCCATCGTCATTGATCCCCAACCATGTGCCACCGGCTTCTTCGTCTAAGCCAGCGATCACGTGTGGATGGTCATCCCAATGCCGCGCTGGCGCTGTCCATGGACGACCGGACATTTCGTCACGGTTCGCACCGATTAGGATAGGCCAAGGAGCATGGGGATCGAAGTGAATAACAACAGTACACATACCGTCAAAATAGTCGCCAAATTGTCATTTCACCAGTAGTTCGAATGCTTGCGCATAAGGGGATTCAGACCTATTTAATCCATAGAAGATTTTGACATTGAGGGAGACATGCAATGGCCGACGCTTTTTCCAAACGCGAAAGAGGTGAAGAACTAAAATTCGAGATGGATCAAGAACAGCTATTTCGAGCGGAGAGCCGCAGAAACAAGCTGCTCGGCCTATGGCTCGCTGAGCTTTTCGGGCTGACTGGTGAAGCTGCTCAGGATTACGCCAAAGAAGTCATTGTCGCGGATATGGACGAGCCCGGCGTAGAAGACGTAATGCGCAAAGTCATGTCTGACATCGAATCCAAAGGCGCGTCTGTCACCGAAGACCAGGTTCGTGCCAAGATCGTTGAGTTGGACGCCGTCGCCATAGAACAGATCAAAAACGAAGTTTGATCCCAAACGCCCCAGGGAACTGATTTAAAAACCTCTCGGTTATGGCTGAGAGGTTTTTTATTACCCAAACACTCGCTTAAAGATGTCATCGACACGTGCCGTATGATACGCGATAGAATCTTTACCCAGCAGATTATTCAAATCATCAGCGGACAAGACTTCTGCCAACCCTGCATCGTTCTGTAGAAAATATGCCAATCGATTGTCGTGATTGGCCGCTTCTTTTTCGACATCATCAAGAACGGGTGGCGTATCGGGATTATCTTGGTCGATCCCAAAACTTTTCCAAACACGCATCGCGTTACGTTGCACGATTTTATAGGCATCTTCGCGGCTGACCCCATTTTGTGTAAGATGCAATAACACGCGTTGCGCATCGTGAATGCCACCAAATGCATTCATATGGTTCATCATGTTATCAGGATAGATGACCAACTTTTCGATCAATCCAGCCAATCGATTCAGCGCGAAATTCAATGTCACGGTGGCATCAGGGCCAATCATGCGTTCAACCGAAGAATGCGAAATATCACGCTCGTGCCAAAGCGCCACGTTTTCGAGTGCGGGCGTGACGGCGGAGCGAACAATCCGCGCCAACCCGGTCAAATTCTCACTGAGAATTGGATTGCGTTTGTGAGGCATCGCCGATGAGCCTTTTTGGCCCGGCGCAAAGAACTCTTGGGCTTCACGCACTTCGGTACGTTGCAAATGGCGCACTTCAACGGCCACATTCTCCAACGAACTCGCGATCACCCCCAGAACGGCAAAGTATTGTGCATGGCGATCGCGCGGAATGACCTGCGTCGAGATCGGCTCAGGCTTCAGTCCCATTTTAGCGGCCACGTGCTCTTCAACGCGCGGGTCGATGTTGGCAAACGTCCCCACGGCCCCTGAGATGGCACACGTCGCGATGTCTTCGCGGGCGGCCTGCAATCGGACCTTGTTACGCTCAAATTCTGCATAAAACCGCGCGAACTTAAGTCCCATCGTCGTCGGTTCAGCGTGGATACCATGCGAACGGCCAATACATGGGACCATCTTGGTTTCAATTGCGCGTTTCTTGAGCGCAGCCAAGACTTTATCAACATCCGCCAGCAACAGATCTGCGGCTTGTGTCATCTGAACTGCCAAGCACGTATCCAGCACGTCAGATGACGTCATTCCCTGATGCACAAATCGGGATTCTTCACCGATATGCTCTGACAATTCGGTCGTGAACGCGATCACATCATGTTTTGTCTCGAGTTCAATCTCGTCGATCCGCGCTATTCGTGCATCATTGTAAGGTTTATCGCCCTTCTCCCAGATGGCGGCGGCGGCCTCTTTTGGGATAACACCCAATTCAGCCATGACATCACAGGCATGAGCTTCGATTTCAAACCAGATACGGAATTTATTTGCCGGGTCCCAGATCGTTGTCATTTCAGGGCGGCTATAGCGCGGAATCATATGGACTATCCTCCTAATGGGCGCGTCGATCATACTGCCGGAATCGATTTTTAAAAGACCGATAAACCAGTCATACGATGACTTTCGACATTGATCCCCTTATATATCCGATATGACTGATAAGACCGAAAATTCACCCCGACTCATCGACATTCCGTTCGTGGATGCTTCGGTTGGTGGGTCGTTGGCTCTCACGCAGGTAGAAGCGTCACGATTCAACGCGATCATGACTGCAGGACGGCAACACTACGGCACTGCAGCGATCAGTGTCGGCGATTTCGTATCCCGTGCCTGGTTGTCGCGTCAGAAAAGCCCGATGAGTGGAGAAATCGATGCAATCGCTGACGAGGCCGGGAAAAGTGGTGCTTGGCTCCTAAACCTCTCGTATGAGTGGAGTTGCACAACGGGCACCGGGCCTGATCCGTCCGGGGCCGGGAATCGCATGCTCAGGACACTCGATTGGCCACTGGATGGTTTGGGTGAAACCATCGTGGTCGCAAAATTCAAAAGTGCCGTTGGTGAATATTTCAATGTCACATGGCCAGGATTTGTAGGCGTTGCCACCGCCATGGCACCCGGTCGTTTTTCGGCTGCAATCAATCAGCCACCATTCCGAAAATGGACCAAATCGTGCTGGCTTGACTGGATCATGAACCGTGGTCGTCTTTTGGGTCGAAAAGCAACACCCCCGACGCATTTGCTGCGCCAGGTATTTGATACCTGCGCTACTTATGATGAAGCAAAACAAATGCTTTCAGAAACCCCGCTTGCGATCCCGGCGTTCTTTACATTGAGCGGCACAGCCCCTGATCAATCTTGCCTGATTGAACGCGAAGAGGATGATTTCAGTGTTCACGAGTCACCCACGGCTTGCGCCAACCATTGGATTGCCAAAGACATACCCGGTCATTATCGCGGCATCGATAGCCCCGGACGATTGAGCCTCATGAACGAAATACGCGATACCACCGATGATGGGTTTGATTGGGTGACAGACCCGATTCTGAACGAAACCACACGCGTTGCCGTTGTCTCCAATGCACATACAGGCAAATTGCTGGTGCGCGGGTACGAACGCGACGGTATCGTCACATCAGATTTTCACTATCCACCTTCGGCCTAAACACCACAAACCATAGTAACGCCGCAACTTGAGCCATAGATATGACAGCGAAAGCCGTGGTGTAACCTTCTGGGTCAAAGCGCCCATTGTCGCAGGGCCATAGGTCAATGATAACACCGACCCCCCATTGCACGACAAAGGCCGCAAAGAACACGAGCAAATTCAGCCCAGTCAACACGCGACCCGCCAGCGCTGTCGGAAATGCCAATGTCAGACCTGCGTAACAAACGTTGGCGTATGTCGCCATAAACACCCAAACCATCCATCCCTGAAGCGACGGCGGGATGATGCCGAGTACGATCATCGTCTGAATTATGGTGAAGACCGTCATGCCCACCATGGATATCCGAATAGCGTCGACGCCCCGGCGGCTTAGATATCCTGCAATCCATGCCACACATAAATTGCCAAATATCATGGCAGCTGCGACCCAAAACAATGCATCCGCCGTCGCGCGGGCATCGAAACCAAGAACATCGTGGAACCATGGTCCCAACCATAAGCTTTGGATGCCTATGAATGATGCCTGGCAGACCACACATGCTGGCGCAATTCGCCAAAATACAGGACTTGTGAAAACATCTTTTACGCCGCCAATGGCCTCGCCCCAGGTTTGCTGCGGCCCGCTTTTTTCGTGACGGCGTGGCACCACAAAGTAAATTACTGCAGACATCACCACGGCGAAGCCCGCGGCAATCCAAAACACACCGCGCCAACCAATTTCGGCATCCAGCAGCTCAACCGGTGTGGTCCCCAGCAACGCCCCCGCACCACCCGCCATCATCTGGTATGCATTAATCGATGGCAGCTTTTCCTTGGGCAAGAACAGGGCATAGGCCGTGAATGCCGCCATCAAACAGGCCGACGTTCCCAGTCCCATCAACGCACGCCCCATCATTAACAGGGCCATTGACCCAGAAAGCGCAAAGATCGCGCAGCCAATGGCTGCGATCAGTAGCAGAACAGACTCCGCTTTTCGCGGCCCATATCTGTCCAGCAAAACGCCCAAAGGTAGTTGGAACGCTGCGAATGCGAACAGATTTGCACTGGTCAACAAGCCAAGGTCACTCGCGCTCAAGCCCAGACCGTTAATTAACGAGGGCGCAATGACGGAGTTAATGACACGCAGCAGATAAGAAAGTAGATAGCCCATGGCAAAGGGGATGAAGACCCGTGCGAAAATCATTTGATGTTATGCCCCCGTTGCAGGACACAATACTTATCCGACTGCCGCAATAACACCAATGCCGATCTGACATATGTCTCATGCTCTCACCGGAACAAATCACTGTGAGCATAGCTCGTTTATCACTGGGAATACTTGCAACCCAATCAACAATGGGGATGATCAGAATTGATGAAAACATTCTTGTGATCTGGGACTTGCCGACGCCTCCATGGATATTACTCAGCCTCAAAAACGCAGTTTTATTGATCGTATGAGGCGTTTATCCCGGCTTAAACTGCTGATTCCCCTAAAAAGAAGCCCCCATTCTGCCGAATACTCTGCGCGTGGGGTTGCTGTCGGCATGCTCTGGGCGTTAACGCCTTTGGTCGGGATTCAG
This sequence comes from Rhodospirillales bacterium, assembly GCA_965659695.1. GTDB lineage: Bacteria > Pseudomonadota > Alphaproteobacteria > Rhodospirillales > Casp-alpha2 > UBA4479. The sequence continues at coordinate 16,412 of CBFHXC010000023.1, read as the reverse complement.
ATGTATCTTTGCTTCATGACATGGCTGATCGCGCAGCAAACCAAGAGCTTCCGATTCAGCCTCGTCATCGCATGCGCTTGGACATGGGTATCTAACGTCTTCACCATGCTGCCGATTTATTATGTGTTTTATATCTCTGGGCAAATAATGCTTGGAAATTGGGATAAAATTTCAGGGTATGAAACCTTTGTCGTCAGTTTCGAATTCGCCTTTGCGGACGATGTCGGGTTCTGGGACTCCATGTTAGAGCTTATGTCATTGCTGGCTCGCGAAGTCGGTGTCGCCATGGGGGTTGGTTGTTTGCCATATGCAATCATCGGCGGATGGCTTAGTTATAAGTTTTCTCTCAAATACATACATAAACGTCGCGAACGTCGCGTAAAACGCCAGCTGAAAAAAGCCACCAAGAAACGCGAACATACGGCCGCTCAATCTTTGGAGCGTCCCAATTCTTCAAGCCGTTGAGTTGAATCCGCCATCGCTTTATGCCAAGGTGCAAAAGCATCCGCACCTTTGAGGGTTCGCAACCCAACTTCGGTGATACCACCGGGGGTCGCCAAATCACTTAGCACCTCCTTTGGGTCACGTTCAGGATCATGCGCGATGAATGTGCCAGCGGCACGCATCATATCGGCTGATACTTTTCGGGCTGCAATAGTATCTACACCACTTGATGACAGAGCGTCCGTCGTTTCGCCTACCAACTGAAACAGCCATCCAAACCATGCCCCAAGAGCACTGGTTTTGTTGAATGCTTCTTCTTCATCAAACGCGGTCACTGCACCCAACGGGTCGAGCGCCTGCATTGCCAATTCGTTATTTGGAAAAAGAGGAATGGCACTCTCGTTCAATGCGCTGGCCATCACAGGCATCGCCCTAGCGGCATCCGCAGGGATAACGGCCCCTCGCAAGCTGCCTGCTGTAATGCCAGCAGCAACCGAAATCGCGACTTGGCCCTTTCGCCATGGTAACATGCGCACCGTTTCAATAACATCCGTCGGCCGGACGGAAATAATCACGGCCTCAGAAGCACGAACCACATCATCATTTGTTTCAGCAACCTGCATTCCAAACTGATCATAGAGGCTCGCAGACTTCGCTTGGTTCCTTGGAGACAAAACTACATCTTCAACTCGCCCCGCTTTGGCGAAACCCGTTGCCAGTGCAACGCCCAGGTGGCCGACCCCGATAATCCCTATTTTCATGATCCAACCTCAACTTTATTGGCAATATCGATCAGCATGTCCTCGACACGTTCACATGTCATCGCGCCCGCCTTTTGCAGCGCTTCCATATCATCAACAGGTATACCGGTGTTCGATCCGTCAGGAACGACGTTCAGGCGACCGCCGATATATACATCAATAGATGAACCAAGTGTACGCATCTCGTCCGTCAGTCGCTCTACAAATGGCGAAGCAACACCGTTATAAGTGCTGACTGCGATTGCATCGGCTTGCATATCGTGTGCGAGTTTTGCGAGGTCATCGGCATCCGTACTAACACCACCATCAATGACGCTAACGCCTATCTTGTCCAAAACTTGCTCAACCAGCCGCTTCCCGTACTCGTGAACGTCCGTCGTCGCCACGCAGATGCGGGGCTCTCGTGTTTTCAATTTCTCAATAATCAATGGATCCAAATTACCAACGATATCACATGCTTGCGCCGCCAACTCGTCAATAACGCTCGACGCCACCAAAGGTGCACGTCCGTAATATCCAGATGTATCAACCTCACCTGGACCAAATGCACGCTCCAACTCTGCAGCACCAATACGGCGCAGCGCGAGCAGCATTTCAAACGGGTTTTGGATATCGTATCCCGCTTCCTCGAGACCCTTCATGATGAGTTGATAAAAATTCTCGCCCCCAGCCCGAATACGTGATGCCAAATGAACGACGTCTTCTGATGGTGCTTGCGCCGTCGCCGTCCCCAAACGTTCAACAAGCCGAGATGCGAATATCTGTGCATCGATGATTTCATCAACGCTTGGGATACGCACGGCTTCTGTCACCGGGATCGGTGTCAACGCGTGGCCCGTACCCGTCGTTCTTAGACTGGCGATATCTGCGGACAAATAGGCTGCCAAGGCCGCGTAGCTAGCGGCCTGATTATCCGTGAACGCTGTCGTGTTCCCATAAATCATCGTGCCGGGCGCGGCACCATTGGTCTCTGACAATGCCAATTGAAACGCTTGGCGCGTATCCAGATTTGAAAACGTATGCCCATAACAATGACCCAGTGTACCGCCCAATAAGTCTTCGACGATGTACCGTTCGATCAGCACAGCCCCAAGGGCACAGGCAAGATCTGAAAACCGGGCCGCGAAGCCGTCATCCAAATTCGAATGAATCAATATATCAACCGGCTGCGCCGCACAAAGCGCGATGGCTTCTACAGAACGGGCCGTAATTTCTATATCATCATCCCAATCGGGTAGGCGAAATGTAAAATATTGCCCCAAATTACCAATCGCCGTGGCACCCGCTTGTAAGGCTGCAACGGTGTTTTCAAGGGCGGCTGGCATGCCGATGACAAAATCACCGAAATGCGGGGCTACCGTTGATGCATCCGAAAGTAATCTAAAATCATCTGCGCTTGAAAGCATCAGACCTGTGCCGCGCTGGCGACCGTCTCTCTCGCCACTGGGATATCCCATGCTCCAATCCAGGCAAATCCCATATCGATCAACTTTGCCACCTTCCGCAGCAACCCGTGATTCGATCAATGCCATATTTTCCGCGGTAAGGGCAGGATCCCGCCAGCCAATCTGCGCATGAAACATTAATTGCCCACGATCCGCACAAAGACGCTTGTAAGCCGTTTCACTCTCGACGCCGCGCGCCTCCAAAAACCGAGACGCCCCTACTTGAACGGATGACGCAAGACTCCGACCCGTCTCTATGAGATTTTGGGCATCAGGCAAATCGGTTTCAGGTAAAACGGCAGGGCGTGAAAGATCAAATGACATGGTCAGATGTTCGCGGGATCGTCGCGTTATAGCAAGCCCATGGATTTAAATGATCGGTGAGATGACGCAGACACAATCACGTGGTCATGCAATGCAATATCAAGCCGACCTGCAACATCACGGATTTCATGCGTCATATCGATATCGCCACGCGATGGATCAGGATCACCCGATGGATGATTATGGACCATAATGATCGCGCTTGCGCCAAGTTCGAGGGCACGTTTCACAACTTCTCTTGGATAGACCGGCGTATGATCCATTGTCCCACGCTGTTGTTCCTCGTCAGCTATTAATACATTGCGGCGATTTAGAAACAGAATTCGAAAATGCTCGCGCGATGATCGCCCGATTTGCATTCGGCAATATTTGATCAGTCGATCCCAGTTCGACAACACAGGTTTTTCGATAACGGATTCCTGACCCAGCCGTTGTGCCGCTACTTCGACAACCTTTAATGCAGCAATCCCTGCGTCTCCCATCCCTTCGACGGAACGCAACGCCTGCTGGTCTGCTGCGATAGCCCCTGCTAAGCCATCAAACCGATCAATCAGTCGCTTTGCCAAGGGTTTTGCATCACCACGAGGCATCGCGGCAAAAAGTACCATTTCCAAAAGTTCGTAATCATGGAGACCGTCACTACCGCTTTTTAGAAGGCGTTCACGGAGACGTTTACGATGGCCTATCGGCGGCACGATATCTGATGCCGCCATCGCCATCGCATCACACGTTAAAGGGCGGGCAGAACCATCCCTTTGGGGACAGGGTGAAAACCTCGTAGCCATCAGTGGTGACAGCCAGGGAATGTTCGAACTGCGCAGAAAGCGACCGGTCTTTGGTCACCGCGGTCCAACCATCAGACAGAATTTTGACGTCAAATCGGCCGGCGTTGATCATCGGTTCGATCGTGAAGAACATGCCTTCTTGCAACACCTCGCCTTGGCCTTTGCGTCCAAAGTGCATTACATTCGGCGCGTCGTGGAAAATTCGGCCCAAACCATGGCCGCAGAAATCACGAACAACAGAATATCGCTTTGATTCCGCAAACGACTGGATTGCGTGCCCAATGTCACCAAGCGTCGCACCTGGGCGCACAGCCTCGATCCCGCGCCACATGGCCTCAAACGTCGTCTCGACCAGTTTTTGCGCCTTCAAGCTTGGTTTGCCGACATAGAACATGCGGCTTGTATCGCCATACCAACCATCCACGATCAGGGTGACGTCAATATTAATCACATCCCCATCAGCCAAAACCTTGTCACCCGGGATCCCGTGACAGACAACGTGATTGACCGATGTGCAGATAGACTTCGGGAACCCACGATAATTAAGCGGTGCCGGAACAGAATTACGTTCAACAGCCCAATCGTGACACAGCGTGTTAAGATGCTCGGTGGTGACGCCAGGTTGTACGTGCTCGGTAATGAAATCAAGGCATTCCGCCGCCAACTGGCCAGCTTTGCGCATACCTGCGAAACCCTCTGGGCCGTGAATTTTAATATAGCGACCATCACGTGACGGTACTTTAAGGGCCTGATCATTCATGTTCAAATCCATCATATTGGGCCTTATGGAAGGCCCAGATCAAAAATCTACGTCTTTATAAGATATTTTTTATAAAGCTATCTTCAACTGTCGCGAGACGATTATCTCGTCAGGCGTCATTGTACAACCATAGCACAAGACCTCGACCCCAGCCTTCATCGCGCTCTGCAAGGCTTCGGCATAGGTCGGATCAATGTCCCCTGCGACTGTAAACGTATCTGAATCCTCGCGCTGAACCAAATAGAACATAACGGCGCGATGGCCTTCAGCAACCATATCCGTCAATTCCATCAAGTGCTTGGTACCACGTGAGGTCACTGCATCAGGAAATTCGACGGGACCATCATCCAGATTGCGCCGCATTGTAGTGTTCTTCACCTCCACATAGCATGAAGGCTTGTCCTCTGCTTCGAGGAAAATATCGATCCGCGAGTTTTTGCCATATTTAACTTCACGTCTAAGAGAGTCGTATCCCGTCAGCTCTGGTACAAGGCCAGACTCAATAGCCTCAGATACGATCATGTTGGGCAATGACGTATTAGTACCGACCAATGTTTCACCGACGCGTACAAGTTCCCAAGTGAATTTGAGCTTACGGTCTGGGTTTCGCGCCGGAGAAATCCAGACTTCGCTACCGGGTTCTTTGACACTTTCCATCGAACCTGAATTTGCACAGTGCGCAACGACAATGGAGCCGTCATCAAGTTCTACGTCGGTCAAGAAACGTTTGTAGCGTTTGACCAGCTTGCCGCGGATGAGGGGATCGGGAAACTTCATGGTTGGCTATTAGCTGACACGGAGCAGATTCGCAAGCTTAGGCAACAGCGAATTTCTTGATTAAGATTCTGTATCCATCCGATCCAAAAAGCCAAATCGGAAATCGCTGCCGTTGTTAGGATGATCCTGACGCAGGAAAAGCCCCGTATCGTTCTTAATAAATAGGACCTCGCGCAGGATGTTGATCACACGGCGGTCAATATCAAAGAACTTACAAAAATCATCGACGAGCTCTTTCTCGCGAGCGATGACATTCCCGTCGATGATCATCGTCTCGTACATATTTGCCGCAATTGCGAATATTTGCGCAGGTGTAATAGATGACTCAATTGCCACCAAAAAAGATTCAAATTCATGACGCCCAACAAACGCAAATGCATCCGCTGTTAATGTCTGGACCTGATGCTGTGATAGCTCTTTCTTGCTAACGTGCTTGCCCAGCAAGCCCACAAGTGCAGCACGCTCCTCTGGGAGCGCCTTCTTATCAGCTAGAATGATATATGCCTCAGCGGTAATAAGTGCCTCAATGGGCGATAGAACAGGTATTTGGGTCACGGTATCCCCTAACTTTCGCGTGTAGTATCGCTCCAAATTTCGTGATTTTGCAATCACAGACAATTCTTTATATATTATTTGGGTCAAGAATTGGCTCCCGCATTCGGGATAGATCGTAGAACACGCTAAATATCGGTTGTAATTTCATTCGGTTATTTGGCTATGGAATCATTGGTCTCTGCCAGCGCCAGCCGGCTTCAAACGTCGGCGTTGGAGCGCACATTAGAACAACGCCAAACGCTTCGGGCTCAGATCGAAGCGGAGCAAACGCGTGCCCAAAACCTTACAAATGAACAACGCCGCGCAGAACGCGCCGATGTAGAGCTTAACGAGAGCCGTCTGAGCAGGGAATTGATCCGCGACACAACAGATGCCGCACGGATTGATGCGACACGGGCTCAAGAATTTAATGATCTACGCATTCAAGAGCGCAATGACCGCCAAATCGATGACAACCTTCAGGCCTTGGATGATCAACTCACCCGTGAAGCCATTCGCGACGCCTTTAATCCGCTGCCCGAGTTACAGCAAAATCAAGCAGCACGCCCGTCTAACGAAACAGACGACTCTCTGCCCGTGCGCACGGACGAAATCTCGCTTCGTGAACTGCTTGTAGAGCGAAATGCCAGATTGACCGACCGCGCTGCAGATGAACAATCCTTTGCGCAACAGCAAACCCGCGACTTTGCACGTTCGGTGCAAGCAATTGATACGTTTGCCACCCAACCCGGTGATGCGGCAACATTCGAAGAACGAGGCGGCATTGTCGATTTTCAGGCATAGGGCCTTATTCGGGCTTTTTACGATGCTTAATTTCAACCGCTTTAAGATGGGCCACAAGCGGATAGAGCGCCGACAAGATGGATATCAATAGACCGACGCCACCTTCTTTGTATCCTTTGCGCGATACATAGCATTTCCAAAATCGAGAAAACGATTTCCGAACCATTGTACGTGTGCGACCTAACACGTCCCGTTCAACAAGGTCCAGGGCGCGATTGGACGTATTTCGGTTAAACCGACGGACCAATGCCGAGATATCATCCGCGAGATTATGTCGCAAACCGTTGGTAAAATCGGGCCCACGTACACCGTTGAATGAAACGCCGGGATGCACCCGATCCATGGCCCAGGTCTTATGTCCCTTGCGAAACAAGCTTCCCCGTAGATCTGGCGCTAGCGCGGCCATCCAACCATGTCGGACCCAGTGACCGTGAACGTAATTGTGTATCGGCGTGAAATAGAAATCAGCATCATCCGCCGCGACGACCAAGCTTATTTCATCTGCAAGGGGCACTTCAATCCATTCGTCGGCATCGACTTCCAGTATCCACGGTCCAGTGCACGCATCGATACCCGTCATTCGGCGCGCACCCTCAACTTCCCAGCCACCCTCGACCAATGCCGCGCCATATTTCAATGCAACGTCTTTGGTGCCATCGGTACTGCGGTCTAAAACCACAACGATCTCATCTACGAATGCCAATCGTCTGAGGCACTCGTCCAATATCGCTTCTTCGTTATGAGCGACAATAAGGGCGGATAGTTTGGTCATAGGCTGACGTTAACAAATATTCGGGGTTTGACGCCTGAAAAAAACAAAAGCCGGCATCCAAAGAATACCGGCTTTTGAAATTCGTTCGGAACGAACAGATCAGCGAGAGTAATACTCGATGACAAGATTTGGTTCCATCTGTACCGGATACGGCACATCTTCAAGTTTTGGCTGGCGAATGAACGAACCGGTCATCCGCTGATGGTTCACTTCGATGTAGTCTGGCACTTCGCGCTCGGCGCTTTCAGTTGCCAGAAGTACCATCGGAATTTGACGTGAAGCTTCACGAACTTCGATAACGTCGCCTTCTTTGACCATGTACGACGGAATGTTCACTTTCGTTCCGTTCACTTTGACATGGCCGTGGTTCACGAACTGACGTGCAGCGAATACGGTTGGCACGAATTTCATGCGATATACCACAGCGTCCAGACGACGCTCGAGAATACCAATCAAGTTCTGCGACGTATCACCACGGCGGCGAACGGCTTCTTGATAGTATTTACGAAACTGTTTTTCCGAAATGTTGCCGTAATAGCCTTTTAGCTTTTGTTTGGCCATCAGCTGCAAACCAAAGTCAGACGGCTTTTTGCGGCGCTGACCGTGCTCGCCTGGGCCATAATCACGGGAATTAACGGGGCTTTTCGGGCGACCCCACAAATTAACGCCAAGACGGCGGTTAATCTTGTACTTAGAACTAACGCGTTTACTCATTTTATGTACCCTCGTTTTCCGGGTGTTGTTGTCCCGGCTGTCATCATGACTGGGTGCAAGCACCACGGACCGGAAGTAATAGCAGCGCGCGTTATACGGAATTTTCGGCAGATGTCAAAGGGTTTGGGGCATTTTTATGTCCCTAGTTCAGCGCAAGATCCAATCGGGATTTAAACGCACGTTTGCCTTTTATCGTCACATTGATCTTTCGCGAGTCCTGAACGCGTGAAATCCAGCCCCGTTCTAAGAACTGATCGGCCAAAGCCGCGCCCAATGCGCCGCCCAAATGAGGTCGCCGTTCGCTCCAATCCAGGCAACGGCGGGCCAAATGACGGCGTGTGCCGCGCAGTTTCTCGATATCGATATCCAGGCTGTCGAAAAAGGCCAAACCCGCCGCGGTCGGCGTGAAATCTTCATCACCTTCGTCCAAATAGCCCTGCGATTTCATCGCATCTACCAGCGCCACACCCAGCACACCTGCCAAGTGGTCATAGCACATCCGAGATTCCCGAAGGTCTTGTAACTGTTTAGACGGTTTTTTGTGCACAACAGGACTGTCAGGGACCAAATGCGCCAACGGCTCCAACGCATCAACCATACGGGGATCAGACAAGCGATAATATCTGTGTCGCCCCTGTTTTTCGACCAACAGAAAATTAGCATCGGTCATTTTTTTGAGGTGACTTGATGCGGTTTGTGGAGTCACACCCGCGTGCATCGCGAGTTCTGTCGCCGTCAGCGCCTGACCACCCGCCAGTGCCGCCAACATGTTCGCCCGCGCAGGCACGCCAATTACAGACCCGATCAATGCCGCTGCACGGGCATCCTGTTTGACCCATCCATCAACCATCGCAACCTCTCATTACAATCACACTTCGATCATAAGCGAATCGTTTCCGAATGACAAATCAATCACCAAGGTTAAGCTGCTATATATCAACGAACCGAGGAAACCATCATGAAGCGCGACGAATTTCTGAACCGCCATCACGAAGGCCCAATGATCCGTATGCCCAACGCATGGGACAAGGGCACGGCAAAAATCATGGAAGACGCCGGTGCAGAGGCACTTGGGACAACAAGTGCCGGGATTCTGTATGCGCAGGGATTGCCAGACTACGAAGGTGCACTCACCCGCGACGATTGCCTCAGATACGCCGAAGACATATGTAGCGCTGTTGATATTCCGATCACCATCGATTCCGAAGACGGGTATGGCGACACACCGGAACAGGTCGCAGATTCTTTTAAGATGATGATCGACGTCGGGGCCATTGGCGGTAGCATTGAGGACCACCCGCGCGTCGCCGGACGTGAACTGCTATCCGCCGAGGAAACGGCCGACCGCGTGCGGGCAGCACGGGAAACCATCGATGCATCGGGCGTGCCATTTGTCTTAACAGCGCGCGCAGAATGCTATCTGGTCGGACATCCTGATCGATTAAATGAGTCCATTCTTCGCATTCAAATGTACGAGGCCGCAGGCGCGCATTGTGTTTATGTGCCTGGCCTGAGAAAACGCGAAGATATCCAGGCCGTCCTGGACGCGGTGACGTGTCCGGTCAATATCCTTGTCGGCATAAAGACCTTTGACCTGCCGCTTTCCGACCTCGAAGCGATGGGGGTTCGACGTATCAGCACGGGTGGCAGCATTGCTTGCGCCGCCTTTGGATTGATCCGGGCCACCACAAAAGGCGTCCTAAGCGGTGATCTTGCATACCGTGAAGGGATGATCACCCATGACGAATTTACCCGTCTTTTCGGGGAAGGCCCGGCGGCGGGTATTTGATTAACTGTTCACCGCGTTAAAACGGGCCTCAGCGTCACGGAATGCGGCCCGCGTCGTTTCGACGTCCCATGCCCGCTGCTGCAAGGTTTCGTGATCCCATTCACTGCGTGGCTCGTCGGGCTCAAAGAAATCGCCGCTGTAAACATGAATCGCTGCTGAGAACTTGCCCAGCGGATTGGAAACCGAATGGATGATGTTGTGGCCGAGTGACGCGACCTGTCCTGTACTCAAGGAGTCTGCGCCAGCAGCTTCCAAGCCTTGGTCCGTGCTTTTCCAGAAAATATTGTCCTCCCGACCATTATATAAACCGATCACAGCAGGCATATTATGGTTGTGAGGGATGAGTGTCATATACGGCGACCAGATGAAATTAATCACGGTCAAATCGTCAGACCGATGTAATAAATCAATACCTGCGTTCACGGGCTCACCCAGATCTTTAACAATACTTGCTGGATCGCCAACAGCACTGGCCACGACCTCCCGCACAGCGGCCTGTCCGTCACCTATTGCTTTGCGGCAATCGTCAATAAATTGGTCTTTTGAGAACATAGTTTCCCCACATCTAATAGAATAATTTGATTGAGATATGACGGAGCGAAGCGCCCCTGTCCAGACTAACGCAAGAATCTGGGCCGTTTAGGCTTCCAGCTCGGAGTCCCAATAAAGGAAATCCCGCCAACTTTCATGAAGATAGTTTGGCGGGAACGAACGCCCGTTTTCTTGCAGTGTGAAGCAATTCGGTCGCTCTGGCGCGCGGAACGGCAGCATGCCTGCTTGTTTAGGCATCTTATTTCCCTTCGCCAGATTACATGGCGAACATGCCGTCACGACGTTTTCCCATGTCGTCCGCCCACCACGTGATCTGGGCACCACATGATCAAAGGTCAAATTTTCGGCGGGGAATTCAGTTCCACAATATTGGCATTCAAATCCGTCACGTAGAAATACGTTGAACCGGGTAAAGGCCGGATGCCTGTTCATCGGAATGTATTCTTTAAGCGCAATCACACTTGGCAGCTTAAATTGCTGGCTGGGGCTATGCGCGTACCGATCGTATTCAGAAATCACCGCGACACGTTCAGAGAATACGGCTTTGAGCGCATCTTGCCATGACCACAGCGACAACGGGAAATAACTGAGCGGCCGAAAATCGGCGTTCAACGCTAAAGCTGGATAGCCTTCGATGGACATAGGACACTAAATCTCCCGGCCGGCACATACGAAGGATACACAATATTGTGTAAAAGCCAAATCCTCTCGCATTAAATATTCGTGACCTTGCGATCAGATTCTATCGCATCATCGGCCTACTTTCCCAAATCTTGCAGATTCACGCCGAAACACTCAGCTAAAAAGAACATACCAGCTTTAACGCTGTCGTCATCCAGTCCATGCCCCAATCCTGGCCGAGCCAATCCTTCGGCGCTGACGCCCGCTTGACGAAGCACTTCTAGCGCCGCCGGCATAAAATCAAACGGCACGACATCGTCTGCCTGCCCATGACAAAGTAAGACAGGTGGTTTTGCAGCAATCTCACTCCCAAGCGAATCTGAGTCGATCAACATGCCGGAATATCCGATAATACCAGCACATGGGACCGCACGGCGAAGCCCCACATGTAGCGACATCATGGTTCCTTGAGAGAAACCAACCAGTGCGAGGTCTTTGTCTTCCAAACCGCAGGCAGCCAATTGCTCATCAATGAAGGCATCCAAGATCGGAGCCGATGCACGGGTACCCTCGTTTCGGGCTTCCAGGCTCATGTCTTGAAGGCTAAACCATTGATATCCTGTTGGGGCACCGTCAAAGTTATAAGGCGCGTGAGGCGAAACGAAACGCGCACCCGGAAGTACTTTTTGAAAATACGGGGCCAAGCCAATGAGGTCATCCCCGTCGGAACCAACGCCATGGCACATGATCACCAATTGTTCAGGCTTTCGCCCGCCAAGAGGCTCTAGGGTGGGACCGCTCAATTTCGGCAATTCCGGCGTTTCGTCCATCATACTTGCATGCTCCTTTGCAATGGGTGCACAAGTGGTAGCGCATTATGTCTGATATTGTCACCCGCTTCGCACCATCACCGACAGGCTATTTGCATTTAGGGGCGGTTTACTCTGCCCTTTTCACAGAAAATGCAGCCCGCAAAGTTGATGGCCGTTTCCTGGTCCGAATAGAAGACACAGACCAGGGCCGTTGCCGCCAAGAATTCGAAGACCAGATTTTGGATGATCTGAGATGGCTCGGCCTTGAGTGGGAAGAACCCATCCGCCGGCAATCAGCGCATTTGGAAAATTATGAAGCAGCGATACAAAATTTAAGCATACAGAGTCTACTTTACCCCTGCTTTTGCACCCGGAAGGAAATTTTGGAAGAAATAGATGCTGCCGGCGTCGCCCCCCATGGCCCTGATGGACCTGTCTACCCTGGCACCTGCCGTCACCTGTCAGAAGCCGAACGCAGAGATAATATCTCCAAGGGAACAGCATATGCATTGCGGTTGGATATAGAAAAAGCCCATGCATGGGCGGGTGAAATCACTTGGCGTGACCGCGAAAAAGGCGAGGTTATTGCCCACCCGACACGCTTTGGCGACATCGTCGTTGCACGCAAGGATGGCTGGCCAAGTTATCATTTAGCGGTGACATGGGATGACCACCTTCAAGGCATCACCCTTGTGACACGTGGAAATGACTTATTCGATGCGACAGATATCCACCGATTGCTGCAAGCCGTCTTGAACTTAGATACGCCCGAATACCATCACCATAAGTTATTGTTGGACCCGCAAGGGCGACGTCTTGCGAAACGCGACAAAGACGTGAACATCAAAAGCCTGCGCAAAGCAGGCAAAACACCAGAAGATGTCAAAACGATGTGTGGATGGCTTCCCGATGACTAGACTGATGATCTTGATCGGTGTTCTCATGTTCTGTTCGGGGACCGTCGCTGCTCAAACTATCCACGTCGGGACTGTCATCGAAATTGTAGATGGCGACACCCTGTTTATCCATCCGCCGCATGAAGATGGGAACGAGATCAGACTTGTCGGGATTCAAGCGCCCAAGCTCCCTCTCGGACGTTAAAAATTTTAAGGCATGGCCGTTATCATCAGAAGCCAAAAATTTAATCTCTGATCTCCCCCTGGGCGAGAAAATCGCATTATCTTTCGGCGGGTCTGAGCGAGATCGCTACGGACGATGGCTGGCCCACTTGCATATCACGACGGGCCGCAACGCAGGTATGTGGGTCCAGGGCGAAATGCTGCGCCAAGGTTTCGCACGTGTTTATAGTTTTTCGGATAACCGGGCCAAGGTGAAAGAGATGTTGGCTCTCGAACACGAGGCGCGACTGGCACAACGCGGCATATGGGCACTGGATTATTATGCGATCCGAAATGCTGATCCAGGAATTCTGGGGCGCGAACTTGGTTCTTTCCAATTGGTAGAGGGGCGCGTCGTCGATGCCGCAAAAGTCAAAGGGACGATTTATCTGAACTTTGGGGCAGATTGGCGAACGGATTTCACGGTGTCTTTACGGCACAAAGCGGTCCGAATGTTCAGACGGGCCGGCATCGACCCACTGACATTGAAGGGGCAGAGCATCCGCGCCCGCGGTTGGCTATCGAAACGCAATGGCCCGATGATCAAAGTATCACATCCGGAACAAATTGAGATACTCGCCCGTTAACAACTAGGAATGTGCCTCAAAATAGCCGTCATTGAGACACACGCTCTATTCCGCTTAAATACTCAAAATGAAATTTCAGCGAGCCGAAAATGACGTTCAAACTAAAATCCAAGATTGCAATTTGCGCTTTGCTAACTGCCACTGCAATTGTGTCAGGCTGCACCACCAACCCAGCCACCGGCGAACAGAGCTTCACTGCGTTCATGGACGCCGAAGACGAGATCCGGGTCGGCGCAGAAGAACACCCAAAGATGTTAGAGGCGTTTGGCGGCACATACGACGACGCTGCATTGACCAAATACGTCAACGAAATAGGGCAACGGATGGTTGCCAAATCCGAGTTACCGGACCTGAAATTTCAATTCTTTGTCTTGAATGATGACACGGTCAATGCGTTCGCTTTACCGGGCGGCTACGTCTATCTCTCTCGTGGTTTAATCGCACTCGCTGAGGATGAAGCCGAGCTTGCAGGCGTGATTGGGCACGAAATAGGGCATGTTACTGCCCGCCATAGTGCTCAAAGATACTCGTCACAAGTTGCAACACAAATTGGCCTGACCGCCGTCAGTATTTTGGGCAGTGTTTTCGGCGCACCATCGGGGGTCGGCAATCTTGCGTCATTTGGTGCGCAAGCTGCGCTGCAAAGTTATTCTCGCAGCCAAGAACTCGAGGCTGATAAATTGGGCGTGAGATATATGACCCAGCTTGGTTACGACCCCAGTGCAGTCCGCGATTTTTTTGCAAAATTACATGCGCACACTGAAATTCAAGCCAAGAAGGCAGGCCGATCCGCGGATGAATTCAGCATCATGCAGACCCATCCGCGAACGGCCGACCGGATTGCACAAGCAGAGGTATTGGCCGAAACACAAACGCCACCCAATGCGCGAAGGAACCGCGACCCATTCTTAAACCAAGTGGACGGGGTATTGTTTGGCAAAGACCCAGCAGAGGGTTTCATGAAGGGCGATACATTCATTCATCCCGTACTGGGTTTCAAATTTGATTTCCCGCCCGGTTTTAAGGTCAATAACGAGAAAACAAAGATCGAAGCTACAGACGATAATGGGACAACCATTGTGTTCGATATGGAAAGCCCGAAAGTCGCCACCGGGATGCCTGACCTTGCATCCTACATCATAAATCATTGGGGTCCGAGCCTGAATATTAAGCCAGAAGATGTCGAGCGGATAACGATTAATGGGTTGGCAGCGTCTACGGGCAGTGCATCTGTCGATACCAACAAGGGGCCACATCTGCTGAGGATGCTCGCCATTCGTGCGGCCCGAGATCGACTATATCGTTTCGTTTTCCTCACCAAACCGGATGTTACCGAGAAAATGTCGGTGCCGCTGCGCCGAACCACATACAGTTTCAAATTGTTGAAACCAGGTGAAGCCGACGACCATGAACCGCCACGTATTCGAATAAAGACAGTCAACTCAGGTGAGACCGAAGCATCGATCGCGGCGCAAATGCCGTTTGCCAGTTATAATGACGACTGGTTTAAGGCGCTGAACTTGAACGTGATTTCGGACGGCTTAGCAACGGGCGAGAGAGTAAAAATCGTTCTTAATTAGGGCGCTTTCGCCCCAGCCAATTGCAACAAGTTGGTCAGAAATGCCGATGCCTCGGCTTGGATACCACTTGCACCGCTTTCGCGCGGACCAGCAATGTTAAGAACCGAAGGTTTTTTTGCCTCTAACCAACGCAACGCTGCCAACGGTGAGTGTGTTCTGTTCAAATCGACAATGTGATACGGCCGCCCCAACTCGCGCGCAATTTCCAGGGTCAGCTTGGTCCCACCAGAGGGTTCGTGGCGGGTCAAGATGAGCGTCGCGTCACTATCTTCGATGTTTTTGCGCGTCCTGACATCGTAGGCCGAACTTGCCGTTTCCATGACAGGATAGATCGACGGAATCGGTCCATCTTCGGCACGGCGGCCTTTTGGAACCCAACCACCACAAGGGATATTGAAGTGAAACGCCGTATCCAGCGCCGCACGGTCGACGCCCGTCTGGCCACCAGATACGATTTTATCAGGCAGGGTATCCGCCGATACCGCCGTTTCCGACGGTGCATTCATGGGGACTAAGCCGCGTCTAGGATTTGTTCGAGCTTGGTTGTTGCTTTTTCCATGTCCGTCTTATCGACAGCAGCAACTTCAGCCGCCAAGCGATCACGTGCTTGTTCGTATATCTGACGTTCGGAGAATGACTGGTCTGGTTGACCGACATTGCGGTGAAGATCGCGAACGACTTCGGCAATCGAAACAGGATCACCAGAATTGATCTTGAGATCATACTCTGCGGCACGTCTGCTCCACATCGTGCGCTTCACACGTGGGCGACCTTTGAGTGTTTGAATCGCTTCATCCATACGCTTTTTAGATGACAATTTACGCAGGCCAGAATTCGCGGCCTTGCTTGTAGGGACCCGTAGTGTCATCCGGTCGCGATCAAAACTGATCACAAAGAGTTCCAATTTGTGCCCAGCAATTTCGTCTTCTTCGACGCTCATTACTTTACCGACGCCATGCGTTGGATAGACGACAAAATCACCAGGATTAAAAAGAAGTTGTTCAGCCATGATATGCTCTGCTTTGTACTTTCATCAAAAAACACCCGATCGCTTCACGCGATGTCGGATGCTGGGCCCAGGAAAACCGCCTAGCCTCTGGCATGAGCTGTTTTTACCCATATTACCTGTGCAAAAGGGGCCCTATCAGGCCCCAAAGCACGTTTTTATTGACAATAAGCATAGCATATTTTTGCAGTGCAGAAAAGGCCCCTCAATCATAACGAAAATCATCA
>CBFHXC010000022.1:0-40523 GCA_965659695.1 Rhodospirillales bacterium | reverse complement strand
ATCGCTATACGGTGGGTCAGTGGGTTGGGCCAGAGAAATATTGCTAATCGTCTGTCGGGGGATCGTGTTGTTTGATTTCAATCAAGCTTGACGCCGAGAGACACGGCATAAGATAAGACAGAGTTATTCATACGGACGTGGAGTGAAGCATGACCCTATTGATTTTGGGTGTGATCTTGTGGGCAGCGGTGCATCTGATGCCGAGCAGTTTTCGATCACTGAGAACGCAGCTCATCCAAAAGATTGGAGAAATGCCCTATAAGGGGATGTTCGCTTCCATGATCATTTTGTCGCTGGTGTTGATTGTCATGGGCTGGCGTTCGACGGACCCTTATGCGCTTTATATTCCACCGTCCTGGGCCGGTGCCGTCACGACGTTACTGATGATCAATGCGTTCGCGTTATTTGTGGTGGCCCAACATCCAAGCCGCTTAAAACGCTTGATCCGTCATCCCCAGTTGACGGGTGTTGCATTGTGGAGTGTCGCGCACTTGTTATCCAACGGTGAGACCCGCTCTCTCATTCTATTCGGCGGCCTGGGATTATGGGCGTTGCTGGAAATGCGTATGATCAATGCCCGTGAAGGGGCCTGGACAAAACCAGAAGCCCCGTCGCTGGCAATCGAGGCCCGGGGGCTGGTGATTGCTGTGGTGGTATTTGTTGTGGCGGTCATTCTTCACCCGTATTTTGCAGGCGTAACACCCATTCTAAACTAGCAACATACGAAATGACTTGTTGGTTGTATCCGCAATAGAAACGTCATATCCCTAAACGCTGTTTATTGGATATGAAGAGGTTTCTATTGTGACCGCGATCAACCTTATTTCCCCGATTGACGGCAGCGTGTATGCCGAGCGTGAAACCCAGACCGTATCACAGATAAATACGCTGATTGAGAATGCGCGCCTTCTGCAAAAGGATTGGGCACGTCGTCCCATCGATGAACGCGCCAATATGGTGATGCGTGCGATTGACGCACTAGAAGTTATGAATGCGGATGTTATAGTCGAAATTGCGCACATGATGGGGCGCCCGATCCGCTATGGCGGCGAAATCGGCGGTGTTCGAGAGCGTGCGGCCTACATGGCAGAGATCGCCGAAGACGCATTGCATCCGACGCGAATAGAAGACAGTGGCGACTTTGCTCGCTACATTAAGCGCGAGCCTGTGGGCGTTGTATTCGTCATCGCGCCTTGGAATTACCCTTATTTGACAGCGATTAACACCATTGCGTCGGCTCTGATCGCGGGAAATGCGGTCGTGCTAAAACATGCTTCTCAGACACTGCTTGCGGGCGAGCGGTTGGCGCTTGCATTTGAACAGGCCGGTTTGCCTGAAGGCCTGTTTGTGAATGTTCGTCTGGATCATGCGGATACCAGTGCGCTGATCGCGAACAAGTCATTCGACTTCATCAACTTCACCGGGTCCGTGAATGCAGGGCGTGCCATCGAACAGGCCGCTGCTGGCACCTTTACGCCGATCGGGTTGGAACTGGGTGGAAAAGATCCCGGTTATGTCCGTGAAGATGCAGATTTGGATCAAGCCGTTGATACCCTGATTGATGGTGCGATGTTTAACGCAGGACAGTGCTGCTGTGGCATCGAGAGGATTTATGTTCACGATACCTTGTTTGATGCTTTCGTAGAAAAAGCGGTGTCGATTGTTGAGGGCTACCGCTTAGGCAATCCGCTTGATGCCGAGACAACATTGGGGCCCATGGCCCATGTGCGGTTCGCCAATGAGGTGCGTGCGCAAATTGCCGAAGCTAAGGCATCCGGGGCCACGGCCTTAATCGATACAACTAAGTTTACAGCCGATGTTGGAACGGATGCTTATTTGTCACCGCAAATTCTGATCAACGTCGATCATGGCATGCGGGTAATGCGTGATGAGAGTTTTGGTCCCGTCGTTGGTATTATGCGGGTGTCATCTGACGCGCAGGCGATTGACCTAATGAATGACTCGCCGTTCGGGCTGACCGCATCATTGTGGACAAAAGACACCGATGCAGCGTTCGACATCGGCGAGCAGATTCAGACCGGGACTGTATTTATGAACCGTTGCGACTACTTGGACCCTGCACTTTGTTGGACGGGGTGCAAAGATACCGGGCGCGGCGCATCGCTATCCGCCCTTGGCTATCAAAGTGTCACGCGGCCTAAGTCCTATCATCTAAAGAAACGCTAATATCACCTGGTCCCACCTTCAGCTGATCACGTGTACTGATGGAAAGAACCGGGAATACATATATGGCGTTCTTATGATTAACCCCTTGATCTTAAGTGGTAAAAAGTCAGTGGTTTAAGGATTCTGACAGTATTGAGAGTTACACCTAGGATAACTTGAAAACAATGTTATCCCCAAAGGGTGTAACTCTTTGAATACAAAAGGAATTCTGTATGGCACTTCCTCCCAATGGGCAGATACCAGGTGCAGAGACTACGGGTCAGGTCGGCGCATCAGAACCTGACAACGATCTGTTCAATTTTGAGAGTGGCGAAACGGGGGACTCTGCGCTCACCGATGACTTCAACTCGGTTTCGCTTAGTGGGCGAGCTGAGATCAGAGAAAACGTCGATGTCACGACACCAAACCTGCATATGGGAAGTAAGGATGTTCGTGATCCGAATGAGCTTGCACGTATGCAGGCAGAGGCCGCGCTGAGAGACCAAGGCATCGAGATTAAAAGCTATGAAGCGCGCGTCGATGCAAATGAAAATACCGACCAAGATGATAACGGTGCCCGCGCGATCGCGATTGCGTTTGAGACTGACGGGTTGGCCGAAGATGCAGAATTGCGGATTAATGGCATTCCAGAGGGCTTCATCATCAACGTGGGCGAACGGAATGAAGATGGTTCTGTCACTGTGCGTGGCGATGATGTTGAGCGCCTAGTCCTCATTGAGGACCCGAATGGATTGGGTGGAGACGCCGGAAATGGGTTTGCGCTGCAGATAATCGCAGCCGGTGTCACGCCGCTACCAGCGACTGAGCCGCTTGAACCGCAGTTTGAAGAACCCTTTGGGTTGCCTCAAACATCGCAAAATCAAACGGGCGAAGATGGCTCGGCTGGCCAAGAGGGCCAGGACCAAAACCAGGATGACGACGAGGACCTGCTTGTAGATCAAGAAGACAACGAACAGGTCGTTGATGCGACTGCAGAAGATCCTGCGCTTCAGGTCTTCAATGCGACCGGCGAAGAAGACACTGCGATTACGCTGGATATCCAGGCACAGTTAACGGACTTGGATGGATCGGAACAACTGTCGATTACTGTCGGCAACATCCCGACTGGGGCACAGCTTTCGGCTGGGACTGACAATGGTGACGGCACTTGGTCATTGGGTGAAGATGATCTTCCCGGCCTTAGCATCACACCGCCGGAGGATTTTTCTGGTGCGCTGAACCTTGATATCTCGGCAACCAGCACCGAGCAGGCGAGCGGCGACACCTCTACCGTTTATGCAAACTTGGAAGTATCTGTTGATGCTGTGTTGGATGCACCAAAGGTTGATGTTTCTTATGGAAACGTCACATCCACGGGCGCAGAAGGCAGCGTCCCGGATACGGATATGGTGTTCCGATTTTCCGCCAAAGACGTCGATGGGGCTGGAAATACCGGTTCCGAAGGATCGAATATTTCTCAATGGTCCGATTTGTCCGGTAATGGGAACAATGCGACCGCGGGAGGAACACCTCCATCATTCGAAGCTGACGGCCTCGGCAACAACGGCGGGATAGGTTTCGATGCCGGAAACGACGGCCTTACCATTGCTAATGACAGCGCTATCAACGATGGCACGTTTACCGAAAAGAGTTTCGCGTTCGCTTTCGAGACAGGGGACAGCGTCGACGGCTTGCAGGTGATCTACGAACAAGGTGGTACGGGAAATGGTTATAGCCTGAGTATCGCACCCGATGCCGATAGCGGAGAGCCGACCCTGTTCGCATTCGCATGGGGTGAGAACTATTTTGGTGGTGGCAATGCGTATAAAGTTATCGAACTTGGGACCGTTGAGCCGAACACGTCGTATTCCGCAGCGATGGTTCATGACGCGACGGATGGCAGCGGTACGTTTTCCGGCTATTTGAACGGCGACCAAGTTGATCAACTCACCAACGTTCCAGCGATGGGGGCGCATATCGGTCAGGTCAACTTGGGATTTGGCAATGATACCGTTCGACCGGACACATTCGCGGATCACTCCGATGCCAATAACAACCAGTTTCAGGGCACGATTGGTGAAGCAATTTCTTGGAACACGGCACTCTCGGCCGACGATATCGATGACCTGACCGAGCACTTCACCTCTGATTTCGATACCCCGGGTGGCGAGTCGTTCAACATCGTTGAAATGAACCTATCCATTGGCAGCGATGATGGGGATGGCGCGACTGTTACGGCCATCACGATTGATGCGTTGCCGGATGGGGTGACGTTGTCCGCAGGCACGGTGAATCCCGATGGTTCAATTTCACTGACCGATGCTGAACTGGACGGACTGACAATGACAGTCCCGATTGACCAGCCCGCATTTAATGTGCAGGTATCTGCGACGCTGACCGACGAAAATGGCAATACGGAAAGCACGGTGGCAACGGTCCCATCGCCGGATGTGTATGTCGATGGCGTAACGGTTGAAACTGAAAACACAGCGGGTTCAGAAGATACGGCAATTGCGCTCGATATTGACCTGAGTCTCGCTGATTCTGATGGTTCTGAAACATTATCGATCACCATTGCCGATGTGCCCGCTGGTGCGGTGCTATCGGCAGGCACTGATAATGGGAATGGCACTTGGACGTTGGAGCAAGGTGATGTCGAGGGTCTAACGATTACACCACCATCCGACAGTGATGCCGATTTCCAATTAGGAATCACTGTCACGACCACCGAGGCATCTACTGGGGAGACGTCTGATAGTTCAGCCACCATTGATGTTGCGGTTCAGGCCGAAGCCGATCCGGTAACGGTGAGTGCGTCCATTGGCGATGTTGTCGAGGTTTCCAGCGGCTCAGTGCCGTCTGACGGGATGGTATTCCGCTACACCGCGAACGATGTGAAGGTAATGGCAACGAGGGAGATAATCCCAGCGACGGTGCCTCGATCAGTACCTGGAATGACGTATCCGGCAACGGTTATCATGCCGCGACGCACGGTTCCGCTCCGACATTCGATGGTGATGGGATGTCGGGGAATGGGGGCATCGGGTTCACGGGCGGCAATGATGCTCTCGAGGTTCCCTCCAACGCCGACACCAACTCTGGCACCTTCTCCGAAAAAAGCTTTGCCTTCGCGTTTGAAACCGGCGACAGCGTCGATGGATTCCAAGTCATCTACGAACAAGGCGGCGGGTCGAATGGTTATAGCCTATCGATTGCACCCGACGCTGATACGGGCGAACCGACCTTGTTCGCGTTTGCCTGGGGCGAGAGCTATTGAGGCGGCGGCAACGAATACAAAGTGATCGAACTGGGGGTTGTTGAGCCAGGGACATCGTATTCCGCAGCCATGGTCCACGACTCGACCGAAGGCGACGGCACATTTACGGGCTACTTGAACGGTAAAGAAGTCGGCCAGTTGACCAACGTCCCAGCCATGGGCAGCCACGGCGGTAAAATCGCGATCGGCTCACTTCGAGATAACTCTGTCCGGCCCGATACGCTGGCTGATACCAGCGATACCAATAGCAGCCAATTCCAGGGCACGATTTCAGAAGTCGCGTCATGGAACACTGCGCTGTCAGATGAAGACATCGCCGAACTGACGCAACACATGGCGGGCGAATGGGACACGCCAGGTGGCGCCAATACCGACGGCGTCACGGTTGAACTGGATATAACAGCGTCGCTTGGTGATACCGATGGGTCTGAAACACTATCGATCACCATTGATGGATTGCCAGATGGTGCGACGTTGTCGGCGGGCACTGATAATGGCGATGGCTCCTGGACTTTAGATGCGGACGATCTGAATGGTCTGACCATGAACGTACCGAACGGGTCTGGTGCTTTTGACTTGCAGATCTCCGGCACGTCTACCGAAGGGGCAGGTGGCACATCGACCACCAACGTGACCCTGGCCGTCAGTGATTTAACGGCTGATGGCGGCACGCTTGATGCCACTACGGTAACCGGCGTTGAGGACACGGCGATTGCGCTCGATATTGATCTAGACCTCGTCGATACCGATGTGTCCGAAACCGTTGCGATTATGATTTCCGATGTGCCCGCAGGCGCGCAGTTATCCGCAGGCACTGACAATGGGGATGGCACATGGACGCTTGATAGTGATGACCTTGACGGTCTGACCATCACACCGGCGACAAATTCGGGTGATGATTTCCAACTGTCCGTGTCTGCAACCCTGACCGAGACGTCGACAGGAAATACATCAACGATCACGGATACCCTGGATGTAACCGTCACCGGTCAAGTTGATGACTTCGACGTGTCTGTCACCGTGGGCGAGGGCACCCCAACCACGGCCAACGTGCCGTCTAATGGTCTTGTGTTCCATTTGAATGCCAAGAATATCGACGGCGATGGCAATGCCGCCAATCATCCCAGTGACAACAGTACGCTGAACCGATGGGAAGATATATCCGGAAACAACCACGATGCGACGCCAAGTGGTTCTGCGCCCAAATTCGATACGGGTTCCTTTGATGGCAATGGCGGCGTTGAATTTGGCAGCGACAATGATGGCATGACGATTGCTGATAATTCCAATATCAATACAGGGGCATTCACTGAGAAGAGCTTCGCATTTACGTTTGAAACGGGCGCTTCTGTCGATGGCTTTCAGGTCATCTACGAACAAGGCGGCAGCGGGCGCGGATACAGTTTGTCCATTGCGCCTGATCCGGAAACGGGTGACCCAAAACTATTCGCTTTTGCATGGAACAATGCCGAGTGGCCGTCGGGCGACCAATATAAAGTCATTGATCTAGGTGATGTTCAGCCGAACACATCCTATTCCGCTGCTATGGTTCACTACTCAACGGACGGCACGGGCACGTTCAAAGGATACCTGAATGGCAAGTTGGAAGGCACGCTGACGGATGTCCCGCTTATGAACCCGCATGGAGGCAACGTGGGGATCGGCAGGGTCGATAACGGCAGCATTCGGCCCGATACATTGTCGTCCAGTGGTGATGGCCACGAATTCCAGGGCAGCATCGGTGAATTGATTTCATGGAACCAGGCGTTAACCGCTAATGACGTTCAGGATTTCACCAACCATGCGACCCAAGATTTCGGCACGCCGGGTGGTGCACCAGAAGGGCTGAACTTCGATCTGAACATCTCACCCAACCTGACGGATGTAGACGGTTCCGAGACGGTTTCCTATGTGATCGATGGATTGCCAGGTGATGGCGTATTGAGTGCTGGCACCGACAATGGTGATGGCTCTTGGAGTGTCACAGCGGAACAAGTGGATGGGCTCTCGTTCTCTGTCCCCGACGGTTCGGATGACTTTATGCTCAGTGTGCGCACTGATGTGACCGAAGTCGATGGCGATACACGTTCAAGCCTGACCAATGCCGAGGTTGATGTCAGCGGCGACGGCTTCGATGCCGGAACGCAGGGCAGCAGCGGCGATGATGTGCTTGTTGGGACGGACGGTGACGATCTGGTCTTTGGCAATGGCGGCAATGACGACATTTCAGGTGGGATCGGCGGCGATCAGCTGTTCGGTGGTGCCGGGAACGATACTCTCGATGGCGGCGCCGGTAACGACACGTTGGTCGGCGACGAGGGCAATGATTTGTTCACATTCGGCGCAGGCGATGGCGACGATACCGCGCAGGGCGGCGATGGTTGGTTGGATACCGTGCAACTGGATGGCGTCGATGGTGCCCCCGGCGATGGGTGGTCACTCGATCTCGACGAGGGCTCCGTGGTTGAACAAGCCGATGGCTACGTCGCACTGACCAACGATGCGTCCGGCACTATCACCATGGACAACGGCGACCAAATCCAATTCGACGGTATTGAGCGGATTGAGTGGTAGGTGGCTAGCGCAACGCTTAATCAAACTTGGAAAAGCATTTGATCCTGTGATTTGATATCAGCCTCTACCTGAACCAAGATGGGAGAAGGGTGAAACAAAAAATGAGATGCTTTCAATGAATGAAGCCGCTGACGCGAACCTTTCCACATCCGATCTTAACACCTACAACGAAAAAGGCTGGATCGTGCCCGATTGGGAGTTTCCGCCTGAGTTGATCGCCGAAATGCGGGCTGAGTACGATGCGCTGTTGGAACGCAACAGCCATTTGGAATCGGATATCATCCTGGCGCCGCATCAGACCAATGGTGGGTCGATGGGCGTG
Source organism: Rhodospirillales bacterium (assembly GCA_965659695.1). Taxonomy (GTDB): domain Bacteria; phylum Pseudomonadota; class Alphaproteobacteria; order Rhodospirillales; family Casp-alpha2; genus UBA4479. The sequence continues at coordinate 32,184 of CBFHXC010000022.1, read as the reverse complement.
GTTGGGTCTGAAAAGTGGTTGGAATTTGCCACCCATCCCAGCCTGATGGGCATCGCGCGGCAGTTGATCGGTGACGACATTATCCTGTGGGGCACGACCGTGTTCGGGAAGCCCGCGCGAAGCGGCAAGGAGACACCCTGGCATCAGGACGGCGAATACTATCCGATCCGCCCACTCGATGTGCTGACGATCTGGATCCCGTTGGATGATGTCACCCCTGAGAACGGGCCGATGAAGTTCATTCCGGGATCCCATAAAGACCGCGAGCTTTATAGTCATTCGTGGGTTGAGGGCGGCAACAAGACCATCAATCTGGTCTGTGATTCCGAACATTTTGACGAAGCGACCGCAGAGCCGTTGTTGCTTCGGGCCGGACAAATGTCGTTCCACGACGTCTATATGATCCATGGCTCGTCCGCCAATCACACAGACCATCGCCGTGCCGCGTTTATCGTCCGTTTGATGCCAGCCACCAGCCTGTACGATCATGCGTTGGGGGCCGAAATCGGCAAACAGCATCCATCACAAGGATATGGAGTGCGCCCGTTATATCTGGTCAGCGGCGAGGACCGCGCTGGAAACAATTTCCAAATTGGGCACGAAGCCGCCTAATGCGCAGATTTATAATATGAGACTTTTGATCTGTGGCTCGTGCATGGCTTCGACCAGTCCGAACCAGGACCATCAGTTCAGGGCTGATGTGGCCGCGGCGATTGACGAGGCCGGATTGGCCGACACCATCGCGGTGGAGCGGGGGCCCTGCATGGGATCATGCGAGACCCCGATCACCATCGCATTGCAGGGACATGAACGCGCCAGCTACGTGTTTTCAGGTGTGAAGCCCGATCAGGACATCCCGGACATCGTCAATACGTGCCACCTGTATGCCGACAGGCCGGGTGGACAGATCCTCGATGCACGACCGTGCGGGCGCTTGCGGCATTGCCTGCGCGCAAATATCCCGCCATTTATTCAACCGTAATCGTTTGCTCAACCCGTAACGCTTTGCCATCGACAGCCAACTCACGGTGATCGTTTGAGTTGAGTGTTACGGCGATCACGTTCTCGCCGAGTTCCAGGTCTGCGATATGCATCCAAGGCCCATAGTGGCGGGCAATTTTTTTGCCGTTCACATAGACATGCGCATGTCCCTCGCCATCGACGTGATCTCGGCTGGCGTTTTGTGGCGTGAACTCAAAATTCGTGGTCATGATATGTAGGTTCCAGCCTGACATAGGATCGGGCATCACCATCATGTTCAAGGTCGGTGCAGTGGGGTCGGCGGGCAGAGACAGCATTTCGCCATGTTTATGGACTCCGCCATGGGCAGCAGCGTGGCTTGCGTGGTCGCCATGATCGTGTCCATCAAGCGTGATACCGTATCCGGCAGCAGTCATGAACCCAGTTAAGCCGCCCAGGACCAAGCCGACGACCAGCAGTGCGAGTGGTTTATTCATTTGAAGAATCCATTAGTGTATTGCGATCAAAGGTCGAGCACCCCTTGAGGGTCCTCGGCTACTTTGATGCTATGTGTTTTTGCGCAACTTAGGCTGCTTGTTCTTCGGCGACTTCGCGGCTCCAGAAATAGCCCGCGAATAGACCAACCAGCACCCATGCTGCCATTCCAATGCCCAGCGCGCGACTGGCGAACAAGGCACCAATTTCTGTGGGGACAGGTCCGGCAAAGGTGTCGGGTTCTGGTGCGCCGATTACATGTGGGATGATCAACAGCGCAGCGGCAATGCCCCAGGCGAGCCAGCTTTTGCCAAATCCGATCAGCCACATGGCGACGGCGGCGGCGGCGACGGTCGGGAACCACCACATTTGCCGTGCATAGACATCTGCTGCGGCAACGCCCGGCACTTCTGGTGCCAAGGTAAAGCCGGGTGCAAAATGAACGGCGATGAAACCGGCGATGCCCCAGATGATCCCGTTGCGTGCCGTGACGACGGCACCGCGTTCGGTGGCCAGCGCCATGGCCGCGACCAGGATCAAGGCGTACCCGCAGTAAATTGCGATGGTAAAGGCGATACTCAGACCATCACGAAGGGCATCAAAGCTAGCGACGTCTTGATGGGCGCTGATCGGGGTTGAAGAGCCGAAGTGCACCAGGGCGCCCGTCTCATAGAGTTCCGCGTTCAACAACACAGGTTGCACGAATCCAAGCTGAAGCAAGCTCGCGATAAAGCCTGCGCCAGCACCAGCGAGCAATGCGCTGGTGATTATGCGTGTGAACATATTTTAGTGGCAGGGAAAGCCGGTCGCGTGACGCGCGTCGTGGGCGGCGTCATGCAGAGCACTTGCTTGGATATGTCCTGCAACGAACATAATGGCGATGCCCATCAGTGCTGCCAAAACGATTGGCAGCAGCGTACTTTTTGAGGCTGTAAGTACTGTTGTCTGTGTTGTCATTGTCATCTCCTGTAAACTGTCGCACCCGACAGGGATTGTAAGATCGCAGCGTGGCAGGTCTCCTGGCTTGCGGGTCATTGTTTTCAGCCAGCCTTCCCGGTTTCCCAGTGGCTAAGTCGGCTGATACTCTCCGCTCACAGTTGCGGGGGCAGCCATGGTCTCGGTCCCTGTTGGGTACGCCTCACCATGTTCCCTTTTAATCTCCAAGGCTTTCGCTTTCGGAGAACCAACACTGATATACTAGACCAACGCCCAAAGTCGTCAAGATGAATAGCCATAACAGCCGTCAGGGTATTGGCGGATGACGTAGGTAAAGCGTCGGGTTTGGGGCAGTTTGTCCGGAAACTGATCAGCGGGAGGCTAATAATCCCTCAACCAATTGCTGAACGGCATACCCATCATTAGCGGTTGGCATTTTGTTGATTTCACCATTCAGACGTGCGGCAACGCCATCCAAGGTTCGCTGGCGATCCTTGTCGCTAAGATTTGGGATATCCGTAAACAGTTCCTGCCAGGGCCCCCCATCGCTCTGGGTGATGCGTCCTCCGCTTTGAAGACGAAAGGATTTCTTGGTCCCCCATAGGGTGTATTCAGTGCCGACAGGGCCGACACCACCGGTAGCACCCCTGATGAAAGCCGGGACGCCGCTAAAGTCCAGTTCTGCCGTCAGATGTGTCTCTGCTAGTGTGCCACCATCGGGGTATGAGACATGCGCCCGTGTGATGGTGCCATCACCCAGCAACCGTCGGGTCAGGTACAGCCAGTGGGAGACCATTTCACGGGTGAAGCCGCCCTGTTTCCGGTGTGCCAGCCAAGTGGCTTCTTTTTGAAATTCTCGGGGCCATTCCGACAGGTGTATGACGATGTCCGCGCCCACAACTTGGCCCATGTCACCTGAGGCCAGTTGTTCTTCAATATGCGTGCTGCCGCGTGCGTTGCCGTGGTTGAAGTTGATGATATTCAGTAAACCCGCACTCTCGATCCGGTTCACCAAATCTTCACTCTCGGTAAGATCGACGCCAAAGGGCTTCTCGCAATAGACTGGGAGATTGCGCTCAAGAGCCGCCAAAAAGTACTCGCGGTGAGAATTTGGCGGGCTAGCGATATAAACGACATCAATGCCTGATTCTGCAATCAGTGATCCTGCATCGTCGGCAATCCGAACGGATGGCTGGGCAGTTGCCACCGCAGTGCAAGATTCTGGGTTCGGATCCCATGCGGATATCACCTTAAACGCTGAATGGATATTCATATCACTCAACATTTTTTGGCCCATGGCACCCAGCCCAATCACGCCGACATTTAAGGTCATAGAAGAATTTTCCCGTGTTTTTGTTCTGTTAACGTGGGGATCATACCGACGGCGTGTCACATCTGTAAACGTAAGCTCAGTCTTTGTAGTCCTTCGCAGAAACACTATATAATCTATGAGAAATGCAATGATTGGAGACTCGGGTGCTAGGTAAATGGATTAAAATCTCTGTTGTGGCGGCGTTGGTTGTTGGCGTTTCGGGATACGCTGCGTTGCAACTGATCCCGCCCGTTTATGCCAATTCCAAGTTTATTTCTGTCGATGATGCGCAGGCGACATTGATGGATAAGCCCGATACGTTGGTATTGGATGTGCGAACCCCTGGCGAATACGACGGCGATCTTGGCCATCTGAAGGGTGCTAAAAATATCGATTTCCGCGCGATATCTGCGGCATTAGAAGCCAAGGCCCCGATCCTTGATCTGCCGAAATCGACGCCAATTCTCTTACACTGCCATACGGACGTGCGGGCATCCATTGCTGCACGCACACTGCGTGATGCGGGTTTTGAGAACATCACCGTGATTGACGATGGGATCGTTGCATGGCACGAAGCTGATCTCCCCGTCGTCCATTCCAAGCCGTAAAATTGACAGGTTAGAATTCGAACCCAGTCGAGAGGCTCATCTTAGTGCGGTTAGTCGTAGCGGTTTTTCATTTCGACCGCGCCGTGGTCTTTTTGATGGGCATAGTTCGCCGAGAAGAACTCGCGAATCAGGTCAGCATATAGAACCGGCTCGTACTTTGGCGAATTGTCTTCATCAACGCACGACGGCACAACCTCTATCATCGAATACGGGTTCGGGCTGTGAAAATACGCCAATGAATACCGAGCCTGATCGCCCTCAACAACGACGCCATGCGGTGTCGACAAGAATGTGTCGTTGCTCATTCGGCGTAGAATATTCCCAATATTCACCAGAAACGTCCCTGGGATCAACGGCGGCGAGACCCATTCCCCGGATGGTAGGCGGATCGCCAAACCAGGCACATCCATCCGCGCCAAAATGGTCATGAATGTGTTGTCCGTATGCGGGCTGGTGCCAAAATCATTGCCGGTTTGCTCTGTCGGTGGATAGTGCAGCATGCGCAGAGATTGATGTCCCTCATCCGCAAACAACTCGGCAAAATAATCTGCTGGCAGGTTAAGCGCGCGGGCATACACCGGCAGCAGACTATTGCCCAACTGATCAAGTGCGTTGAAATACGCCATTACGGTGTCGCGAAACCCCGGCAGATCATCCGGCCACTGATTGGCCCCGCGATAGGGTTTGTTTGCGAGCACATCTGGATGATCGGGCGCACGATCATGACTGATAAAAAACGATGCGTTTTGATTGGGGCGGGTTGCCTTATGCACGGTTGAATGGCGTTGGATGCTCGCGTTCATCGGCAAATACCCGATGTTGTTGCCATCCTGTGGTAATTCCATTTTTTGATCCAGCGGCAGGGCATGGAAGCGTTTCGATTGGTCGAACGTCGCAGTGATCAGCTCCTCATCGATGCCGTGACCAGCAATGTAGAAAAAACCAACCTCCTTGCATGCTTGCCGAAGCTGCCCTGCCAGTTCTTCAAGCGCGCCATCCTTTCCGGCCAGGAAATCGCTCAAATCCAAAACTGGGATTGCCGACGCGGCGGCATCCATGTCATCAGGGGCATTGGCTTCAAACAGATGCATCGTCTATCGTCCTATCAAGAATCAATTGCCTTAAGTGTAGCTGAAATTAGCAGCGCCTGACAAAACAGAGGATAAATCATGACACATCAACGCATTCTGGCCATGTCGTTTCTGAAATTCTTCGCGGAAATCCAAAGCCCTCTGGTTGGCGACATCTTCCAGAAAGGGGGCCACGGCAAGCATACCCTCGGTATAATACCCAGGGCGTGCGGTTTCGCGGTTAAGCGTTGAAAGGGATGAAAGAAGTTCCGGGCGACCCAGCGAGTCTGGTCCAATGATTTTGTAAGGCAGAGGTTTACCAAAGCGCATACGCGGGTTGTCGCGGATGCGTTGAATGACATTGGCTGCGATTTCTTTCGGTACGGAAACCAAGAGTGGACCGCCAGTATATGTCTTTGATAGCTCATCAATGATCTGATCAAGCTCTCGTTCGCCCTCGGCAGCGTCGAAGCTCCATTTCTTGGTGACCTCAACCCGGGCGGTTCCCAAGCGTTTGAGGAACCAGAGTTCATCCTCTACGGCCATGGTCAGCGACAAACTGTATTCGTCTTGTGCCGTGATAATTTGTAGCGTGTCTTCTTGCATCACGCGCGCCATGTAATTGGCGAGGAATGTGCCTTGTTTTACGGTGGTCAAACCGACACGGAAGTACCATTTGTTTTCAGCGGCAACCAAAGGCAAGCCGCTGCTGCCAGATACTACGGGCAGGGCCCCTGCGGCATAGATCGGTGCCGTCGCGCGCGAAATTTCGTCCGAGGAATGTCCAAGAACCGCTACGACTTGCTCGTCCTGTGCCAGAGCCGCCGCGTGTTCCATCGCGATTTGTGGATTGGACTGGTCATCTTTGACGATCAGCTGAATGTCGCGATCTCCAAGGGCACCGCTTTCTCCGAGCGTATCGATCATCAGGGTCGCGCCATCGACCATGGCTTTGCCGCGGGCGGCATCTGGGCCCGTCATCGGACCGACCACGGCCATATACATGGTTTCGCTGCCAGCTGTAATGAACTTCGGTGCGATGATCGAAATCTGTGCGACCGCAAAACCGATCAGAAGAAGCCAACTCAGAATACGTTTCATGGAGTCCCCCGACTCAAATTGAATCTTCAATATTCACTAATTAATAAAATTATAGCGGCCCATTCCCGGATCAGGTGTAACAGAGTGTTACGTTTAGATGCAGAATGCGCACCAAGGTTTTGTACCAAAAAAGTCCGATATTTCGATCTGATTTTTAATCTGGCAAAGGCTTTGCAGATTGACCTAGGTCAGGCACAATCAAGGAAAATCAAGCTAGTATTCACGCCAATTAATAAGCGTGATCAAAAAAACATCGGAGGGGACAATGGGACAATCATTTGACGAAGTATATCAACAATCGATTGATGATCCGGAGGCGTTTTGGGCTGAAGCGGCCAAAGGCATCGATTGGATAGAACCCTGGGACACGGTCTTAGATACGTCGAACCCGCCACATTATCGTTGGTTCAAAGGCGGCAAGATGAACACCTGCTTCAATGCGCTCGACCGTCACGTCAATGATGGGCGTGGCGATCAGGCAGCAATTATTTACGACAGTGCGGTCACTGACACCAAAAAAACCATCACGTATTCTGAACTTTTGGATCAGGTTTCCAAATTTGCCGGTGTGCTGGCATCACAAGGTGTGGAGAAGGGTGATCGCGTAATCATTTATATGCCGATGATCCCAGAGGCCGTGGTCGCTACATTGGCCTGTGCCCGTTTGGGCGCGACGCACGCCATTGTATTTGGTGGGTTTGCCGCCAACGAATTGGCTGTGCGGATTAATGATTGTTCACCAAAGGTTGTGGTGACGGCGTCATGTGGGATCGAGCCCAGTCATGTCGTCCCGTACAAGCCGCTGTTGGATGAGGCGATTGAAATTGCAAATCACAAACCTGAAAGCTGCATCATCGTGCAACGTTCAGAAGAACTCGCGGATCTGATTCCGGGGCGCGATTTCGATTACCATGCGGAAATGGGGGTTGCGGAACCTCATGAGTGTGTGGCGGTTGATGCCACCGACCCGCTTTATATTCTTTATACGTCTGGGACCACGGGCGCGCCCAAGGGGGTGATGCGCGACAATGGTGGCCATGCCGTTGCCCTGAAATGGACAATGAAAAACATCTATAATGTCGATCCGGGCGAAGTGTACTGGGCGGCATCAGACGTGGGTTGGGTCGTCGGGCATTCCTACATCATTTATGGGCCATTACTGCACGGCGCGACCACGGTCATGTTTGAAGGAAAGCCTGTTGGCACGCCCGACCCCGGCGCATTCTGGCGTATCATTCAGGAATACAATATATGCACCCTGTTCACGGCCCCGACCGCCATTCGCGCGATCCGCCAGCAGGACCCGACCGGTGAATACGTTGGAAAGTATGATCTAAGTGGACTTCGCGCATTGTTTTTGGCGGGCGAGAGGTGTGATCCGGACACCCTGAACTGGTCTGGTGAAAAGCTGAACATTCCCGTCATCGATCACTGGTGGCAAACTGAAACAGGATGGGCCATTGCCGCCAATTGCCTCGGCATCGAAATGCTCCCAATCGTGCCTGGATCGCCGACGCGGGCGTGCCCGGGGTGGAATGTGCAGGTTCTGAACAACGAGGGCGAGGAAGTCACATCGGGCGAGATCGGCAATATATGCGTCAAAATGCCGCTGCCGCCGAGCACATTCCCGACCCTTTGGAATGCGGATCAGCGTTATAAGGACTCGTATTTTAAAAACTTCCCGGGCTACTACGAAACCGGTGATGCCGGGATGATGGACGAAAACGGCTACGTCTATGTGATGGCCAGAACCGATGATGTGATCAACGTGGCCGGTCACAGGTTGTCCACGGGTGGCATGGAAGAAGTACTGTCATCGCACCCCGATGTTGCGGAATGCGCGGTCATCGGTGCTGAGGACAAGATAAAAGGCCAGTTGCCGATTGGTTTTGTTGTTTTGAATGCAGGCGTTGATACCGAGCACGATGCCGTTGTCGGCGAGTGTGTTCGACTGGTCCGTGAAAAGATTGGTCCGGTCGCTGCGTTCAAGTTGGCGGCTGTGGTTAAGCGATTACCGAAAACCCGATCGGGGAAAATCCTTCGTGGGACGATGAAGAATATCGCAGACGGGCAGGAATATAAAATGCCTGCGACCATTGAGGATGCGAGTGTATTGCCTGAAATCGCCGAGGCCATTGAGAAAATCTGGACCCCGCAGAAGTAGCGGATCAGTATCATGGATTTTAGCGCAGGTGCAGCCTGGATCGATGGGGCGTACGTCCCCATCGCCGAGGCACGTATCCCCATCATGGATTGGGGCTTTACCCGGTCCGACACAACGTATGACGTTGTGCATACGTGGGACGGCGCGTTCTTTCGTCTGGATGATCATATGGCGCGGTTTTGGCGTGGTGTCGAGCGGCTTCGCTATAGCTTGCCGGTGGATGATACAGAGGTCCGCAATATCCTGCACAAATTGATTCATAAGGCGGAGCTTAAGAATGCTTATGTCGCCCTGATCGCGACACGCGGCATTCCAAAGCCGGGGTCGCGTGATCCGCGTGACTGCCAAACCGGTTTTACGCTTTTGCCATACCGTTCGTCTGGATCGCTGACCCAGATAAGCAAAAGACGGGTTTGAGCATGGTGGTATCTGACCGTGAACGTATTCGGCCCGAGGCCGTTGATCCCACGGTGAAGAATTATCACTGGCTGGATTTTCAGGTGGCTTTGTTGGATGCCTATGACGCGGGGGCCGAGACAGTTGTGCTGCTAGATTCAGATGGCAACGTGTGTGAAGGACCGGGTTTCAACGTGTTCGTGGTTAAGGATGAGGCACTGGCAACACCGGACCGGGGTGCGTTAGAAGGGATCACACGTCAGACCGTGATCGATATTTGCGAGGCCGACGGTGTGCTGATTAACGTGCGACCTGTTCCGGTGTCAGAGCTTCAATCAGCCGATGAAATCATCATCACATCGACGGCGGGAGGCGTCATGCCGGTCACCAAGGTTGACGATGCACCGGTTGGCGATGGTTTGCCGGGCGAGATGTTTACGCGCATTCATGCGGCGTATTGGGATATGCACCGGGCATCCGACACGTAGTCGATACTCCTCAAGCGATGGGTATCAAACAGACAAACAGTGTACGGGGTTAATCGGTCACCCTATCAGGCATCCGCTTAAGGTCCGCCCACGTCTATTCGCGTGAGGCAAATTGTTCTACATGCGCGAACGTTCAGCAGCCGGGTCCCACGCGGGTTCCGCCAGCACCGTTGCGGTCCGAGGGTCAGCCAGAATATCGACGGTGAAAGTGGTGCCCGGCTTGGCATACTTCGGATCGACATAGGCGAAAAGCAGGCTTTTGCTGGTCGCATACCCATACCCACCCGATGTCGTCACGCCGATGACGGTGTCGCCATCCAGCACAGGCTCACCGCCGTGCGCATCGGCATCATCGGCATCCAATTCGCAGTACACGCATTTTTGTGTGATGCCGTCTTGTTTGCGTTGCAGGGTTGCTGCCTTGCCGGTGAAATCTTCTTTCTCAAGCTTCAAGAAGCGCTCCAGGTCGGCCTCGATCATGGTGATCTCGTTGGTCAGCTCAGACCCCCAACCTTTGTAGGCTTTTTCCATGCGGAGCGCGTTGACCGCATACGATCCGACATCGGCGATGCCATGAGCTTCGCCTGCCGCCCAGACGGCTTGATAAAGTTCCACCAATCGAACCATGGGGCAATGCAGTTCCCACCCCAATTCGCCGACGTAATTGACGCGGAGCGCAATCAACGGAATGCCCGCAACTTCGATTTCTTGACCCGTCAGCCATTTGAAACCGTCGTTGCTCAGATCGGCATCGGTCAATCCAGACAGTGTGTCGCGAGATTTTGGACCGGCGACCACCAAGTTCCCGATATCGTCACTGACATCGGTGACTTTGACGTCCGCACCATCTTGGATATTGAGCGTCAGATGATCCAGGTCGCGATGCTGCGCGGCGGCACCTGTCAGCACATAAAACTTGTCATCGGCCAATCGGGTGATGGTCGCTTCGCTGTGGATCATGCCGCTTTCGCCCAACAGATGGGTCAGGGTGATGCCCCCGGCACGTGTCCCAATTTTGTTGGCAGTGACCCTGTTCAAGTGCGCTTCGGCGTCGGCCCCTTCGACCATGAATTTGGCAAAGCTGGACAGATCAATCACACCGACCCGTTCGCGGCACGCGCGGGCCTCTTCGCCGACCACGTCAAAAATGTTGTTGCGACGGAAGATCAGTTCTTCTTCGCGACCGTCGAGAGAGAACCACTTCGGGCGCTCCCAAACGGCGGCCTCGGTATGCACCGCACCTTTATCGACCAAAGTGTCATAAAGTGCCGATGTGCGCTGCTTGCGCCCACCGTCGCGTTCTTCACCCGGCAACGGCAGCGCGTACATATGTGTGTAGTCCTCAAACGATTTTTCACGCACCCAGTCGCTATCGTTGACGCCGCAGAACCGGCGCGGGTCGAACCCGGCCATGTTGATTTCGGCATTTCCGTAAATCATCCATTGTGCCAGGAATTTGCCCGAAGAGACAAATAAGAAATCAGGCGAAGACTGACGCTTATTCTATTCTGTGAACCAAACGCGCGCGGACCGTGCCGTCGAGTGCACGAATATCACTAATAATCTCTTCGGCGTCCGGGACCGCGCCGTCGGCATCCAACACCACATAACCTACGTCTCCCTCGGTTTGATAATACTGACCGGCGATGTTGATGGTCCGGCTGGCGAAGACCGCGTTCAAACGACCCAACTCACCGGGCAGGTTCTTTTGCACTTGAAGGAATCGCGTCCCCGCAGGACGTGGGGGCAACAATACCTCTGGGAAATTGACCGCGCCGATGGTGGTCCCAATGTCCGAATAATCCACCAGCTTACGCGCGACTTCTTCGCCAATGCGTTCTTGCGCCTCTTCGGTAGAACCGCCGACGTGCGGGGTCAAAATCACATTATCGAGGCCCTGTAATTTTGATTCGAACGGGGCGTTGTTTGATGATGGCTCTTTTGGGAACACATCGATGGCGGCCCCGCCGAGTTTTCCGGATTCCAGGGCGCTGGCTAGCGCGTCGATATCAACCACCGTACCGCGTGCGTTGTTGATCAAAAATGCGCCATCCTTCATTTGCGCGATCTGATCCTTGCCGATCATCATGTGTGTTTCGGGCGTCTGCGGCACATGTAGTGAAACGACATCGGCGTTCGACAGAAGCTCATCAAGTGAACTCATGGGCTCTACGTTGCCGTGGCGCAGTTTATCTGTGTGATCGTAATAAATCACACGAAGGCCCATCGCCTCGGCCAACATCGCAAGCTGCGTGCCGATGTTCCCATAGCCAACAATGCCCAAGGTCTTGCCGCGAATTTCTTTGCTGCGGACGGCTGATTTTTCCCAACCGCCTTGATGCGCAGCCATGGACCGGGGGAACGTGCGGCGAAACAACATCACGATTTCGGCAATCGTCAGTTCGGCGACGGAACGGGTGTTAGAAAAGGGTGCGTTGAAGACTGGGACACCACGGCGTTGTGCGGCGCCTAAGTCGATTTGATTGGTGCCTACGGAAAAACAACCAACAGCGATCAGCCGAGATGCCGCATCCAAAATCTCTTTAGTAACCTGTGTGCGCGACCGAATGCCAACAATGCGGGCATCCTTGATTTTTTCGATCAACTCATCACCATCAAGGGCGGTGGTTAAGCGCTCAACCTGGTCGTATCCAGCCTTACGAAACACCTCGACTGCTGTCTCGCTGATCCCTTCCAGCAGGACAACTTTGATCAAATTTTTTGGTAAAGACGGATTTTGAATATCGCTCATTTCAGACCCCTGATTGTGTGGCCCGTTGATAGCGCGCGCGCCGTTTTTCTTCAAACGATTGTTGCGCTTCCCCCTCACCTGTCCTCTCCCCCGCTATCGCAAGGCAGAGGGACCCTGTATCAGCGTAGCTCGCACTCATCTCTCTCCCCCTCTCAAGGGGAGAGGACAGGTGAGGGGGAAGAGCCTAACTCGCCTTTTGTTGCAATCCGGGGAGCCCGGCACGGAACCTGCGCGCGAATTGATCGCGAATATGATCGGCCAGTTGCGCCACCACAGCGTTCGAATGACTTGTTCTGATGTAAAGATTGATATGAAACGGCTGCAAGGGTGGCAGCGTGTCGTCTGGCCTCAAAATATCGATGTGATCCGGGACAGTACTTCGTAGCAATGATCCCAAGGCCAGGTCGGCCTCTATCGTGGCCAATAGTGCATCATTGGTGCCCACAGGACCGACAATTTGCCAGTCTTTGCCGGCGATTTCGAGGGCGCGCAGCATTGCCGAGCGGAACGTGCAGGTGTCGTCGGTGATGGCAATGGGCAGTGGTGTCTTCGTATGTGATTTGCCACCTCGACCACTGATCCAAACCAAATCCTCACTCAATAGTCGCTCGGCCGCAGCAGGCGTGTCGGTTTCTGTGGTGAGGGCAATGTCGATGTCGCCCTTTCCCAGGGCCTCTCGCAATATCGGCGTTGATTTGCAGACAAGCTCGACTTTCACCTTTGGCCAGGCATCGCCGAAGCTCCGCAATATCGGGGGGATGAAGGGGCGAATGATATCCCGTGGCACGCCCAGGCGAACGGTGCCCTCGAACTCGGGCGCACTCATCAGGCCCCAGATTTCGTCATTCAAAGAAATCAATCGCCGCGCATGAAGTAAAAACCGATCACCGGTCGCGGTCAGGGACAGCGTGCGATGATCGCGGTCAAAGAGCTGCTTGCCGAATAGTTCTTCTAGCCGTTTGACCTGCTGCGAGATCGCACCCTGCGTCAAATTTAAAAGATGCGCGGCCCCAGTCATGCTGCCGGTTTCAGCGGTCGCAACAAAAGCGCGAGCCAAGCTGACGTCGATGTTCCGGATGATCAAATTTTCTGCATTAGATTTCATAATGATAATGATTATATAAATTGAATTCACTAATGCAAAGAAAAAGGGCATGGTCTTTCTCAACGGGGGCGACCCCAAACATTTTAGGAGAATTTCAATGGCCCAGATATTTAGAGATTTTGACTACCCGAGCATGGAGTTTCGTCGCACCGGCGTCATCGGCCCCTGGTTGGTCGATGCGTGGAGATTCTTTTTGCTAAAAATGCAGGTTCACAAAGAGCGCGAACAATTGGCACACCTCAGCGAGGAAGCGCTTGAGGATATCGGTATATCACGCGGAGCGGCCGATGCCGAAGCGGCCCGAGAATTTGACGATGTACCCCAACACCGTAAAACGGCAATCAACCTCTAAGCCTATTTTCGTAACACGCGAAAAATACTGTATGCCTCGGGGGCTTTGACACTAAAGTGAACCCAAATTCGCAAAGTGTATCAAAGATCCTGAGGCATCTTCATGACCAAACGCATTGCTGTCATCGGCGGCGGCTTTTTTTCTCAATTCCATCATGACGCTTGGGCGCGACTAGATGTCGATGTTGTCGGCGTTTGTGATCTGGATATCTCGATTGCCCAGAACCGTGCTTCGGCCTATCCGGATTGTTTGGCTTATGATGACCTTGGCCGGATGTTGTCCGAACAATCACCCGATCTTTTGGACATCGTCACGCCCCCGACCACCCATCTTACGATCATCAAACAAGCGCTTGATGCCGGTGTATCAGTCATCTGCCAGAAACCGTTTTGTGGTGGGATTATGGGCGCCACCGAGGCCGCCGAATTGATGGACGCCTCTGGCATTCCGATTGTGGCGCACGAGAATTTTCGTTTTCAGCCCTGGTATGGGGCCATCAAATCGCGGTTAGAGTCAGGCACGCTTGGTGACGTCTTTGAGGGTACATTCAGGCTGCGCCCGGGTGATGGGCAGGGGCCCGATGCTTATCTCGCGCGCCAACCGTATTTTCAGAAAATGCCCCGCTTCCTGGTGCATGAAACCCTGGTCCATATCATCGATGTGTTCCGCTATTTGTTCGGCGATGTCGTGTCTGTATATGCGGACCTTCGCCAATTAAACCCCGTTATCGCCGGGGAAGATGCGGGCGTGATATTGCTGACGTTTGTCGATGGTCGCCGCGCTGTCATCGATGGTAACCGCTTGGTCGATCACGTGGCGGAAAACCGCCGATTGGTGATGGGGGATATGTGGATCGAAGGCAGCGATGGCGTCATTCGGTTGAATGGTGACGGCGGCTTATTCGCGCGCGCGCACGACAGCAATACGGAAACCGAACTGGCGTATGATTGGCGAAACATCGGCTTTGGCGGCGACTGCGTGTATCAATTGAACAAGCATGTGCTGGAATGTTTGGCCGATGGCACGCAGCCGATGAACACAGCGACCGCGTATTTGGATAATCTTCGGATTGTCGAGGCCGTTTATCGACCCAATGACGCAGGCGCGCGCGTGAACCTCTAATTAGGATTTTCATGCCAGATACCTCTGACACCATTATCATCCAGTCCTACAAAACTGACCCGGGCGGCTTTATCGAACCCGCGGTGGCAAGTGTGCGGGCATGGGCTGGGCAGCATGACTACGCATATGAATACATCGATGATGCGTTATTCGATTTGGTGCCTGTTTGGTGCGTCGATGCGGCGCATGGTCGTATGCAGATGGTTGCTGATATCGGGCGCTTGATCTGGATTCAGAACCTGTTGGATGCTGGTTGGTCGCGCGTGGTTTGGTTGGATGCTGATGTTTATGTATTTCGCCCGACCGCCATGAACATTGATGCCCCCGATGGATATGCCTTCGGGCACGAAGATTGGGTCCAGCCGGGGCGCGATGGAAACCTTAAAACCCGCCGAAACGTTCACAATGCGTTGCTGATCTTCACACCCGCTGGACGGGTGACCTTGGATTTCTATTTGCAGTCTGCGCTGTCGTTGTTGCGCCGGGGCGGTCCCGATGTGCCGCCACAGTTCGTTGGGCCAAAACTTTTGACGGCCTTAAATAACGTTGTGGGATTTCCACTTAATCATGCCGTGGGCATGGCGAGTCCATTGGTCCTGCAGGCTCTGGCCGCTGGCGGCGGTCCTGCGTGGGATATGTTGATGGCAGCGCGGGGCGGTGAGCTTGCCGCGCTTAACGTGTGCGCGTCGCTGGTCGGGTGCACGGTTGATGGTGTTGAAATTACCGAACGTTTGATGATCAATGCCATCGCCCATCTGGATACGCTTGCTTGATTTTTCCAAGTCGTTTTTGCGGGGATGATCTGAAGCGCGGATCGCGGTAATATCGATTCTACAACGTGGGAGTCGTCATGGACGTATCGTCTGACATGCTAAGTTTGATGTCGCTGGCCTTTGGCGCGGCGTGGGCCAGTGGGCTCAATTTGTATGCGACGGTGCTCATCCTTGGCGGATTGAATGCGTTTGGCGTGGTCACGCTGCCACCTGATATGGCGGTGATCAGCTCCCCAGAAGTTCTCATCACAGCGGGCGTGCTGTATTTCCTCGAATTCTTTGCTGATAAAATTCCGGGGATCGATACCCTGAACGATACGCTACATACGTTCATTCGTATTCCAGCAGGGGCCATGTTGGCGTATTCCACTATGTCCGATACGGGCGAGCCGTGGCAGGCGGCTGCTGCGTTATTGCTGGGTGGGTTGGTTGCCGCAGGTACGCACGCGACCAAGACGGGGACGCGCGCGATTATCAACATGTCCCCTGAACCGTTCTCAAACTGGGCGGCATCGATATTCGAAGATGTCCTGGTGTTGATTGGATTATTGTTGGCGTTGTTCAAGCCTGCGATTTTCCTGATCTGGTTGGCGGCGTTCGGAATATTCCTGGTTTGGTTCCTGCCCAAAATCTGGCGCGGGTTAAAAATGTTGTGGGCGCGCATTCAGGAAATGCGGGGCAATGGTTCTGCGTCGGGGACAGGGCTGGCCCGTACGTTCACCGGCCCGCCCGACACATCATCCTCTGGCACTGATATTCGAAAACCATGAAAATCCGATTTGCGGTCGCATTTGTTTGCGGGGTCGGAATAGGGATATCGGCACCACCTGTGAACGCACAAGATGCGGAAGAGTTACTGCCCATGCCGTATCTAGACCGGATCACGGCGCTGCAACCGCCCATCAATGCGCTTATTCGATATGCGCCGACGGACAAACGTCAGTTCGTGACGCAGATAGTGTGGGGGCCAGAAAAAGCACCCAACTTGTATCAAATGCGCGCTACTGGCGAGGTCTGGATCGACGGCACATCCGATGCGCCGATTGTGAATATCGAACGCGCCGCCACCGAAGTGGCATTCGGTCCCAAGCAATCCCAGCGGCCCGATGCCGGGCAGATATCTGCAAACATTTCGCCGCTAGGCGCATTCAAGCTGCTCAAGCTCGACCTACCCAATTTGGATGCGCGTGAGCATCGCTTGCAGTTCTCTGAAATTGGCACGCACTTAATTGATCAAGGAAAGATTCCACCATACCGGCGCATATCCTTGCGGTCCGGTCCCGACGATACAGGCGGCAATGTCCAAGAAGCAGCCGAGCGCACAGCCCGCGTGTCGTTATTGGAAGCCATGCAACCGATGTTGGGGATGGTCTCGATGTTGCCCGCGCAGGGGCTGCATACGGGGTCAAAGCTCACCGTGCTCAGGCGTGATCTTGGAAATCTGTTTAGCGGGGCGGGGCCTATTCCGCTGAGTGTGCAGGGGACGGTGACGGGCTTGGCCGAATTTGCGGGGCGGCGTTATGTGGCGTTACGATTAGAAGACGGCGACTTGCCATTGCCCATGCGCGCCAACGTCGAGGGTTATGCGTTGATTGATATCGAAACCGCCTTGCCAGAAGTGATCGTCGCCAACATCGAACTGGTCGTCGTCCATGGCACGGACACCAGCGTGTTTCGGTTCATTGAGCAGCGTGTGTTGGTGCCTGATCCAAATAATCGCTAATGGGTGAACATCCGACCTTTGAAACCATGTTGCTTGTCGTTAGATTGAGTGTAGGAGATGAGCTTTTATGAGCTTCAACAAGATTGCCTTTCTCGCTGCACCAACGTCCGAGGCACAAGCAGCCTGCGATCAACTGACCAAAGTTTACGATGGCGTCGCCCCCAAAGACGCCGATGTGATCGTGGCGCTTGGCGGTGACGGCATGATGCTGCACACGATCCATGACCATATGGATTTGCGAGCACCGATCTATGGCATGAACCGTGGTTCCGTCGGGTTCTTGATGAACGAATATAACGAAGATTCATTGCACGCGCGTCTGGACAAGGCGGAGACCATTGAACTTCATCCGCTGCAAATGACGGCCGAGGATATCAATGGCAAAACTCATCATAAAATCGCCGTCAATGAAGTGTCGCTCTATCGCCAAACGCGCCAGGCCGCGAAGATTAAAATCTTTGTTGATGACATTCCCAGAATGGAAGAATTGAGTTGCGATGGGGCGCTGGTCGCAACATCGGCGGGCAGTACGGCATATAATTTATCTGCGGGCGGACCGATTATTCCGCTCGGCAATGACCTGATAGCGTTGACACCCATTAGCCCATTTCGGCCGCGCACGTGGCGCGGCGCGCTGTTGCCATCGCATGCATGTATTCGATTTGAAGTGTTGGATGCATCGGATCGCTTGGTCAGTGCGACGGCGGATTTCTTTGAAGTTCAAAGTGTGAAGTCGGTTGCGATTTCCGAAGACCGTGCACAGACCGCCAAGTTACTGTTCGATCCTGAACATAACCTGCAGGAACGTATTTTGAAGGAGCAGTTTAGCTCTTGAGTAGATACGAAGAAGCCGAAGATCGCCCAGATAGACCGGAAACCCGACCTCTAAAACAACGCATTCCGCTGATGATCGGCACCTTGTTATGGGGTGCCGTGGGCGGATGGCTATTCTCGTTGGCGGGCATTCCACTAGCCTGGATGATTGGCTCTATGCTTTTCACGGCTGGCTTGGCCGTCGCCGGTGTGCGCCTGACCGGGCCGGGCAAAAGCCGTGCCGGCATGATCGCCGTGCTGGGTGTGATGCTGGGTTCCGCCTTTACACCCGATGTGTTGGGCCAAGCGGCCAACTGGATCGTCAGCATTGTGGTGTTGTTGGTGTTCGTCATCGTCGTGACTGTTGTCCTGGCATGGGGGTTCCAGAAATACGGCGGCCTTGAAAAGCGCGAAGCCATCCTATCCGCGACCCCAGGCGGGTTTGGTGAAATGATTCTAATCGCGGAGTCCTATGGTGCCGATGTGCGCTCGATCTCGTTGATCCATGCGACGCGGGTCATGTTCACAGTAATGTTGATTCCGTTGTATTTCAGATTTTTCGAAGGCTACGTGCCACCTGACGTCTCCCCGATGGGTTCTATGGGTGAGCTGGCCATAAATGATGGTTTTATTCTGCTGTGTTGCGCCCTTGTGGGTTACTTCGGCGCGCGAAGATTAAAAGTGCCCGCAGCTGCGTTGCTGGGCCCCATGCTGGTCAGTGCCGTGGTCCACTTTTTGGGCTTTACCAAAGCCCAACCCCCGGGCGAACTTGTAAACCTGGCGCAGATTGTCATCGGGACCAACGTCGGGTGTCGATTTGTCGGTGTGAAGCGTCAACAGTTGATTAACCCCGTGGGGATCGGCGTCATTGGCGCGGTGATTACGTTGGGATTGGCGATGGCCGCAGCGGCGGGCTTAAACGCGTTAACGTCGCTCGACAAATACGCGCTTTGGATCGCATTTGCGCCTGGGGGCTTGGCCGAAATGACGCTGATCAGTCTGGCCATGCAACTTGATGTCGCATTCGTATCGACTCATCACATCGTCCGAATATTGTTCATTGTCTCGGCCATCGGCATTGTCAGTAGGTTGTTATTCGGGCCACCTAAATACGACGGGTGAGCATTTATATCAGGTTTTTGTCATCCTGAACTCGTTTCAGGGTTGGAGCCTCACATTGATTGCGTTTGGTTTGATAAATTGATGCTGAAACAAGTTCGGCATGACGATTAAATTTAAGCAATCACTTCGGTTTGGCGCTGGGGGCAGATGCAGAACTCAGCCGATTGCTTAAAATCGACGTTAACGAAGTATCCGCATTCGTGTCGTAAACTGCAGCCATAGCAAAGATTGAGGCAAGCCGTTGCCGGGTCACGGATTCGAAATCCTTAAATAGCACACTCATGTGTTCTTCAACGCTGTTCTTGTCGCCGAACAGAAAATCAGAGAAACCCATTTCCCAACCTGGAAACAACCTATCATCCACGTCTTCGTCGAGGAGAATGTTTACGTCGCTGTGGCGTTGATCAGAACAAATCCGCGCGAACACCGCGTCAATCATATCGGCATCGCCTTCGATCAACTGAATGAACCGTCCATTGGGCGCATGCAGCAACAAACCAGTGATGCCGTTTTTGGCATTCCACCGACGAGCTTCTAATAGCAACTGGTGAATGTCACTAAATGAGAGGCACTCTGCTTCTGTACTCGTATAAAGAAGTTGTCGCATCACTGTGGTGTCCCTGTTCTGGCGTCACCTTCGAACGCAGTTGTATGATTTCTTAATGTATTTACGATTCTCACAAGGCGTTGGATCAGCGGGAGTTCATGCCTCCCCCTCACCTAACCTCTACCCCCTCATAAGGGGGAGAGGACAGGTGAGGGGGTAATCTAGAACTATCGTATAATGTGGTTTTCCGAGGGCTGAAATCCTTAACCAAAAGTGAAATTGTGTGATTACGGTCACTGAGATCATCTCATGATTATGCGATTAGGATGGGTATGAGCGATATATCACTAACGTCAACGGACCGCGCGTCTCTGCTGTCATTGCAGCGGACGTCAGATGTCCGAAACGAAGCCGCGAGCCGCTTGGCGACCGGGCTTCAGGTTCAATCGACCAACGATAATCCCGTTAAATTCAATGAAGCCAACGCGATCCGGGATCGGGTCAATGATCTGTTAAACGCCAAAGACAGCATCGGGCAGGGTGTTTCCGCGATTGAGTCTTCGCTTGATGGCTTGGATGCGTTATCAAATCTAAACGATCAACTTCAGGGTATCGCCCGTTCTGCATTGGGCGGTAATGAAGCGCAGCGCCAAGCTGCATCTCAACAGTTTGATCGCGTGCGAGAACAGTTTAATGCACTCGCGGCGGATGCTTCTTATGGAGGTGTATCGTTGCTGACATCAACGTCCGAGCAGTTGTCCATCCCTGTTAATGAGCGGGGCACTACGCAGGATATCTCTGGCGCGCCATCTGATGCCGACAGCCTCGGCCTCGCCACGGCATCCGGATCGTTCAATAACTTTGGCAGTGATTCTGATATTCGGGCTGCACTTGATCAGCTGGACAGCGTCCGTGGTTCGCTTCGGACCACAGCCCAAGGGTTTGGGGGCGATGTCGCATCGCTCCAAGCGCGTGATTCGTTTAACACGCAGCTCTCAAACACCCTGGAATCCGGTGCCCAGAATTTGGTTGAAGCTGATCTGAACGAAGAAGCTGCGCGCCTGCTGGCTGCGGATCTTCGGAATGATCTGGGTTTGAATGGTTTGCAAATCACCCAGGACAGCTCAGAGCTTCTGGCCCAAATTATCTAACTAAGGACGACCGATGAACGCTTATGCTGCAAACAAGGCCTATGCCAACACCGATAAAACGGGTGGAAGCCTCAGAGCATTAGAAGGCCGCGCCTTTGCCAAGGCGGCGCAAATGTTAAACGACGCGTCTATCGGCAGTCATACGGATATGCGTCACGCCCTCGAATTCAATCTGCGTTTGTGGACGTTGGTTCAAGCGTCTGTGACACATCCAGCCAGCCCGTTGCCAGATGACGTGCGTGGTAAGCTTTTGAGCCTATCGATGTTTGTCGACCGCGCGACCCAACGCGTTTGCGAGACCAAGAACCATGCCTTCGCGGGTGCCATGGTTGATGTCAATCGCTCGATCGCATCGGCACAGTTTCAACAAGCCTGATCTAAAGTTATCGGTGGTTCGCGCCGACGGCGTCGGCCACAGAGCTAAACCCATCGCGTTTGAGTAATCCCGCCAGTGACCGGCAAATGCGGCCGGGCAGGGATGGCCCCTCGTAGACCATTGCCGAATACAATTGCACCAGCGATGCGCCCGCGCGGATTTTTTCATACGCGTCGGACCCCGATGAAATACCGCCCACCCCGATCAGCGGTACTTGACCCTTGGTTGCCTGATACAAATCACTCAGCACTTGGGTCGATGGTTGGAATAGGGGGCGACCACTTAAGCCCCCGGTTTCGGTTTTCAGCGGATGCCGCAATGTTTCAGGACGTGCGATTGTTGTGTTGGTGGCAATCAAGCCATCGACATCATCGGTCATCGCCACATCAGCAATATCGGCAATGTCCTCATCTGTTAAATCGGGGGCGACTTTGACAATCAGCGGTGGCGTATTTTCGGGTACGGCGGCGTCCAATGCGGTGCGGACTTGGGTGACCAGCGACACCAGTTCGGATTTGTCCTGTAACACACGCAGCCCCGGCGTATTCGGTGATGAAACGTTGATCACCAGATAATCGGCGAACCGTGACAGCTTTTCGACACCGATTAAATAGTCCGCCGCGGCGTCCTCGGTTTCTTTGTTCTTGCCCAAGTTCACCGCGACAATACCGGGATGCGGCTTGGCGGGCAGGGCAGCAAATTTGTCGGCGGCGAAATCAGCACCCGCAGAATTGAAGCCCATGCGATTAATGACGGCTTCGTCTTCGCTCAACCGGAACAGTCGGGGCTTTGGGTTGCCCGGTTGCGGGCGCGGTGTGATGGATCCGATCTCGACAAAGCCAAATCCCAACGCCAATGATTGCATGGGCACGGCGACGTCTTTATCGAAACCTGCGGCCAGACCGACCGGGTTCGGAAACCGTTTGCCCCAAATCGTGCTTTCCAGCACTGGGTCAGCGTAGGGCACCCCAGACACTAATCGGTTCTTTAATGCCCAGATGGCCAGATTGTGGGCGCGTTCGGGATCCAGCATATGGATTAGCGGTTTCAGGATGCTATAGGCGTCCACGGTTTATTCTGTTCCTGGCGGCGGAAAGCCATCTGGGAAAATGTGCACGCCGTCGTCGTCCAATTCCAGCGGCGTGACATTGATCGCCGCCGACACCGGCAGTTCGCCATACAGGTGTGGGAACAGGGCCCCGCCGCGTGATGCTTCCCATTTCAATGTGTCGCCCAATGCGTTCGCATCGACCTCAAGCAGCAAGATATTATCCTGTCCCCGGCGATGCTTGGCCGCCGACGTCCAGACCTGGGTGCGCGTTGAAAAATGGATGAAGCCGTCTGCCTTATCTTGGCTAGACCCGCCATACGATCCAGTTTCTTGTGCGTCTGCCCATTCATCGGCGTGGCACATGTGATAGATGACTTTGTCGTTCATGGCGGGCAAAGTACTCAACAGATACGCTTCTAACAATGACGAACAGCACCAGGAGACCCTTATGAGCAACAGAAGTATTGGGCTCGACGACCGATTATATCAGTACATTCTGGATCATTCTCTGCGTGAGCCGGATGTCATGGCACGTCTGCGCGCCGAAACGGCCGCGCATCCGCATGCCGTGATGCAGATTTCACCCGAGCAGGGGCAGTTTATGCAAATGCTGGTGAAACTGATGGGGGCCAAAAAGTGTATCGAGATCGGCACCTTCACGGGGTATTCGGCGCTGGCCGTCGCCATGGCCTTGCCGAAAAAAGGAAAGCTGGTTGCGTGTGATATTTCCGCGGAATATCCAGAAATCGGCAAGCCGTATTGGAAAGAAGCGGGGGTGCACAAAAAGATCGATCTTAAAATCGGCCCCGCGACCAAGACGCTCAAGAAAATGATCAAAAAGGGCGAGAGCGGCAAATATGACTTTGCCTTTATCGATGCGGATAAAACGGGCTACGCGGATTATTACGAAGGGTGTCTAAAACTTCTTCGAAAAGGCGGCTTGATCGCCGTCGATAACGTGCTTTGGAGTGGCTCTGTCGCCAATCCCCGAAGCCGCGCCAAGGACACGCTGGCACTCAAGGCATTCAACAAAATGGTTTTGGCCGATGACAGGATAGAGCTTTCGATGCTGCCCGTCGGTGATGGCCTGACGTTGGTGCGGAAGTTGTAAGCACCCCCTCACTCCCGCTTTCGCGAGTGCAGGCCTGTCCTCCCCCCCGCTGCGCAAGGGAGAGGGACCCCGTTTCAGCATATCGCGCTCTCATCCCTCTCCCCTCTTTAGGGGGAGAGGTTAGGTGAGGGGGAATTACGAAGTAAGAATACCAAGAAAGCGTCGTCCCGAAAGCCGCGAGGCTATCCGGGATCTTGTTTCACACACTCCAAATTTTGCCGGGTAAAAAAAGATCCCGGGTATCGCTTTCGCGATCCCGGGACGACGTTTGAGACTATTATCAACCCCGTCACCCCCGCGAAGGCGGGGGTCTCTGGTGAGCCAGATTCCCGCCTGCGCGGGAATGACGAGCTATATTTACTTATGCTGCCAGTTGGCTTTGCGTTTTTCAGCAAAGGCGGCCATGCCTTCTTTTTGGTCTTCGGTTGCGAACGCAGCGTGGAATGTGCGGCGCTCAAACAGAATACCTTCGGCCAAGGTGGTCTCGTAGGAACGGTTCACTGATTCTTTGACCATGTAGGTCGCTGGGCAACCCATGCCAGCGATAGCGGCGGCGGTTTTCAGCGCGTCTTCCAATAATTCTTCAGCAGGCACCACACGACTGGCGAGGCCAGCGCGCTCAGCTTCTTCGGCGTCCATCATGCGACCGGTCAGGCACATTTCCATGGCTTTGGATTTGCCGACATAGCGGGTCAGGCGCTGAGAGCCACCGGCACCCGGCAGGATGCCCAGTTTGATTTCTGGCTGGCCGAACTTGGCTTTGTCGCCAGCGATGATGAAGTCGCACATCATCGCGAGTTCACACCCGCCGCCCAATGCGAAACCGTTGACGGCTGCGATCACGGGCTTGCGGCATGTGGTGATGCGCTCCCACTTGGAAATGAAGTTTTCCATGTAGGCATCCATGTAGGATTTGGCTTGCATTTCTTTGATGTCTGCACCCGCCGCGAATGCCTTTTCAGAACCCGTGACGACGATGCAGCCGATGCTGTCGTCGGCTTCGAAGGCATCAATCGCGGCACCCAATTCGTCAATCAGTGCACTGTTGAGCGCGTTGAGGGCATCCGGACGGTGCAGCGTAATCAGGGCGACGCCGTCGTCTTTTGTCTCGGCGATGATGTTCTCGAAATCCATGGTCTCATCCTTAGGCTTGTGATCAATAGCGGGGCATATCCCCCGCGGTTCCAGGGTTTTGCCACACAGATCGGCCAAGGAAAAGCGCTACTTCGCACGTGCGAAATAAGCCGCTGAATTCACTCAGAAAAAAGTCTGGGGGATCGGCGTTGGTGCTGCTATCCCTTGGATTTTACATGCTTTACGCAGTCGCGATAACCCACCGACGCCAGATTGCGGAATAGCTCTTCCATTTCGAAAGTTTTTTCCAATTCTTCCTGCAAACGGGCAGCGGCTTCGTCATTGGTTTCACGACCTAGCGCGAATTCAATTTGTGCGACAGATTTCACACGGTTTTGCTCGGCCTCGGCCAGCATGGAGTTGTAGTCCGCTTCGCATTTGGCCATCGTCACTTCTGCTTGGGCAGGCGTTGTGATAGACAGGATTGCAAATGCGCACGGTATAATTAGACATTTCAGTAATTTTTTCATGGTATTCAAAAACCCGATGCAGCCCAAATCGTCAATTCAAAAATCTGTGTGCGCGCTTTTTTCGGGTATGTGCATTGGTTTTTTGCTGCTGATGATCGGCGTGATGCCGGGCGCTGCTGCGGCTCAAGCCCGTGGGGACACACCAGCTGACTGCGTGCGATTTTTCTTAAAGTATAATCCAGAAACCAAACGTCGTGAATGCGTCGGCGGGCGGCGGTCGAATGATAATCCGCAACAACAAATCCGCCAATTGACGAGGCAGCTCTCGCAGACCGTCCAGTTGTTGCAACGTGCACTGGATGGGGCCGAGGCAATCTTGCGCACCCGGCAACTCAACCAAGAGACGGAACGCCGGGTCCGGGATTTACTGAACGAGGCCCAACAACGGACCCGCGAGGCGCAGCGCCAGGGCCGCGCTATCGCGCAGGCACAACGCACCCGCCGCCAGGAATTGCAGACTCAACAGCGCCAGTTGACCCAAGAACAATTCCAATTGGCGAGAGAGCTAGAGCAGAGTCAAAGATCACTCACCCAACAACTGTTGGCCGAGCAGCGTTCACGCTCGCAGTCCATCCGGGGACGGCGTCTGAATTAATCGATGAGTTTTTAACCGCCGGTGACGGACATGTGGCGTTTGACGGCAGGCTTGGCTTCGCGGCGATTGATTTCGAAATCATGGCCTTTGGGCTTGCGGCCGATGGCTTCGTCGATCGCCTCGTTGAGCAACTGGTCGCTCTCGCTCGCACGTAGCGGCGCCCGTAAATCAGCCGCGTCATCTTGACCCAAACACATGTACAAGGTGCCCGTGCAGGTCAGGCGCACGCGGTTACAGCTTTCGCAGAAATTGTGCGTCAGCGGCGTGATAAAGCCAAGCATTTGGCCGGTTTCTTCGATTTGGGTATAGCGCGCTGGGCCACCCGTGCGGTGCGGAATGTCCGTCAGCGTCCAGCGCTGTTCCAGATCTTGGCGGACTTGCGACAACGGCAGATACTGATCGACACGGTCTTCGCCGATTTCGCCCAACGGCATGGTTTCGATCAGTGTCAGATTGAATTCGTTGTCACCACACCATTTGATCATGTCATCGAACTCGGTCGCGTTCAGATGCTTCAGAGCGACGGCATTGATCTTAACCTTTAGGCCCGCCTTTTTGGCTGCGGCCAAGCCGCCCATGACCTGTTCTAACCGGCCCCAGCGCGTGGCTTCGCGGAATTTTTCAGGATCAAGCGTATCGACGGAGACATTAATGCGTTTGACCCCAGCATCGACCAGTTCATCGGCGTATTTCGCCAACTGACTGCCGTTGGTCGTCAGGGTGAGTTCGTCCAGTGCGCCGGTATCCAAGTGCTTACCCAAATTGCGAATAAGGCTCATGATGTTGCGACGCACCAGCGGTTCGCCCCCGGTCAGGCGCAACTTGCGCACACCCTTGTGGATGAATGCGGTGCACAGACGCTCAAGTTCTTCGAGGGTCAGGACATCTTTTTTCGGCAAGAATGTCATGTCTTCTGCCATGCAATAGACACAACGGAAATCACAGCGATCCGTCACAGAGACGCGCAAATAAGACACATGACGCCCAAACGGGTCGATCATGGGTTCATTGTTTGCGATTGAGGATGCTCCGTCCATTTCAATTATCCTTGTCGATCAGGCTCGTTGATCAGTCTGAGCAAATACCCATCATTTCAACATAGCATGTATGCACGAAAAAAGGGATTGTCGATACCAAGTCTGACTAAGCTTCGCCGTCGGTGATCCCTTTTTCCTTCATATCTTGTTTTGCTTTTTCGCGAAGTTCTTCGCGTTCGCGTAGATAGTCATCCGTGGTGCGCGGGATCGGTACCGTACCATGCGCGAGCGGATTGTCATCATTGACGGTCATCTGCACGACCCGGCAATCATCGCACATTTTGATCCGGTCCAGGCGATCACCACCTTGGAACATAGCATGCCCGGAAAGTTTTTCCGTCAAATGATTAAGCGACGCATGTGTGGCAAATGGCTTGCCACAACGAATACACAAGAACGGCTCTTCTTCTTTGACCACCTGATGGCTGCGCGCTTCTTCGCGGAAGCTTAAACGCGGCTGCAACGAAATCACCTTTTCTGGGCATGTGTTTTTACACAGGCCACATTGCACGCAAGAATCTTCGGCAAAGCTGAGCTGCGGCATATTTTCGTTATCTTTAAGTGCACCTGTCGGACACGCACCAACACAGGCCAAGCACAATGTGCACCCTTCCGTATCGATGTCGACGGTCCCAAACGGCGCACCCGCAGGCAGCGCGATCTCTTCGGGTTTTGTTGGTGAATTGCGATGCAAAGCATCTAGGCCCAAACGCAGAATGGAACGCTTGCGGCCCATGCCAACGACATCACCCGTCGGCATCGCGTCTGGAACATCTGCGTAGAGTGTGGCTTCTAATTGGTCAGGGTCATCGGGTTCGATCAGTTTGACACGACCTGTGCCGTACCCCAACCCATCGGTGATGGTGTCGATGATGGTAAATTCTGCCAACAATGTATCGCGATCTTCACGCTTGGCAGGTGGCAATAAGATGGCCACTTGGGCGGCGCCCAATGCCAGCGCATGTAGGACAGAATCGAGTCCGATTTGCGTGGCCTGATTAACCGCGAACGGGATGACATGCCCGGGCAGACCGCGGCCGTATCGCGCCGACATGGCAATCACGTCCCGACCAAACGGGTCATCGTGGACCAACAGTACGGGTGTTGCGCCACCTGCCTTGGTATAAGTGCCGATCAAGGACCGCAATCGATCAGATAACGAGTCGCCAGCAGGCAGGCTGTATTTGGCAGCGCCCGTGGGGCAAACCACCGCGCAAAGTCCGCATCCCGCACAAACATATGGGTCGTATTTTACCTTGTCGCCGTTGGGCTCAATCGCGCCTGTCGGGCAAACATCCAAGCACTTGGTGCAACCGGTAATCTGACTAGATGAATGTGCGCAAATGCCAGCGTCGTAATCGATGTAGCGGGGTTTTTCGAACTCGCCCGTCATATCGGTCAGCGTAAATAATGCCTCGGCCACGGCAGCGGGGCTAGCGGGATCAATTTTGAAATACCCATCGCGCTTGTCGTGCGCCGGGAACAAAGGCGCATCGCCGCGCAGGTCCAAGATCAGATCGCAAGTCGATATGCCGCCTTCACCCACACCGGTGAATTCAAGCTTGGTCTTCGACGATGGCACGGTCGGTTTGAAATTCTCGACCCGCACTTCATACGCGCCCAAATGTCCACTTGCGGACTGCACGTTCCCCATAAAGATCGGCAGGTCCATAACATTGGGTGGTGTAATTTCTGCGCCACCACTGATGATGACGCTGACGTCCATACGATTACCGAGTTTCCGGGCGGCATCGATGGCCACTTCGTCTTTGCCCAAAACCAGAACGATCCCCGTTGAAATCATCGACACAGAGGTCGCATCGCCGATGTCCAAAGATGCCTCGGCGATCAAGGCAGCCATCTTGGCGGGGATGTTTTTGCTTTTCACCTTGGCGCCCGGCTGGCCCTGTTCGGACCAGCCCGCGCGCTCGCGAATGTTAACGAACGATGCGGCAGGCGCGTTCTCGCCCATGTCTTCGAGCGCATCCAGGAACAGAGGCGCTTCTTGCGTGCACGCCACCAAAAGATGATCTGACTTCGCTGCAACGTCTCCAAACCGATCCATTTCAACGCGACACAAGTGCCGGGTAGGGCGCAGCGCACCATCACCGCCGGTCGCTTTCGCAATAGCATCTGGATCCAATGTCATCGTGTCTTCACACGAGCAAATCAGGACGTCTTTACCGTTGAGCTTCATTCGTCTGTATCCCTCCCGCCGAGATCAAAAAGATCGATCACAAATTCAATCAATGGCGATGTCATCTCCACGGCTATTTGCCGCTACCCGTTCACGCGGATTTAGGGCATAGATAGCGATTATCGAACGGAAATAAAGACATATGAATTTTAGGGTGAATTCTCGCCATGCATTTTATGGCGTATCTGGGCTATAAACAGGGCCATCCATGAGTGAACTGATGACCACAAAAGAAGTTGCGACCTACCTCCGAATAAAGGAGCGCAAAGTCTATGACTTGGTCGCAGAGGGCGAGATTCCATTCACCAAAGCGACGGGTAAATATCTGTTCCCAAAGCATCTGATTGATTTGTGGTTGGCGCGGACGGCCTCGTTCCCATTGATTAATCGTGGCAATGCCTTACCGGCGCCCCCCGTGATTGTCGGGTCGCATGATCCGCTTTTAGAATGGGCGGTCAGAAGTTCGGGCTGTGGACTGGCCATCATGCCGGGTGGCAGCCTTGATGGCGTGAAACGGTTTTCCGAAGGACAAGCGGTTGCCTGTGGCATGCACATTCTGGACATGACAGATGGCGGGTATAACGTTTCCGTCGCCAGCCAAGCGACGGTGGGCCTGGAATGTGTGTTGTTGGAATGGGCCTGGCGCGAACAGGGATTGATCACCCAGTTCGATACCAGCGGGATCGACTCACTGAACGACGCGGTGAATGCAAACATGCGGTTTATTGTGCGCGAGCCCCAAGCGGGAAGTCGCGTGCTGTTTCAGCACCTGATCCACGAAGCCGGTCTGACCATCATGGATGTGGATATTGTCAGCTACGAAGCCCGATCTGAAACCGACGTGGGCATGGCGATTTCAGAATCAAAAGCCGATGCCGGGTTGGGCATTCGCGCGGTTGCACAGCAATTGGGCCTGAATTTCATCCCATTGAAGAAAGAGCGATATGATCTTCTTATTCGCCGCCGCGATTTCTTCGAAGGTCCGATGGCGCAACTGATCGCGTTCGCGCAAACCGACGCATTCAAGGCACGGGCAGAACAAATGGATGGCTATGATATTTCGGGTTTTGGAAATGTGCATTTCAACCCGACTTGACCTATCAGTGCATAACCACAACATCATGCAGTAACACGAGACAATTTTTTGGGAATGCCAAAATGATGACAGAGACACTATCAGGGGACGAGTTTTTGGCAGCGGCTGCGCGCGGCGATTCAGACGCGATCAAGGCAGCGCTGGCTGCGGGCGCAAATGCCGACACGCAGGATGCCTATGGCAACACCGCATTGATGATGGCAGCCGCTCGGGGCCAACGCGAAGTGTGCCGCGCATTGATCGAAGCGGGAGCGAATACGGCGCATAAAAACAAGTACGGTCTTGGCCCCAGAAACTGGGCAGATTGGGCCGAAGACGGTGCACACATTCGGGCGATGTTGGGTTAGGGACGTACCCAAAAGACCTTATTGGAATGCTGACGGAGTAAAATTCCGCCATGGCCAAACAAACAAAAGTGACTCCAGATTTCATCATCGATTCTGCGCTGGATATGGCGGCAGAAACAGGATGGGACGCGCTGGCCATGACGGATTTGGCCGCGCACCTGAAAATCTCTCCGGCCCAATTACAAAGTCATTTCTTTGATAAAAATGCGATTGCGGATGCGTGGTTTGCGCGCGCGCTTGAAGCTATGCTGCAACCCTTGCCAGATGAGTTGTTAGACGAGCAATCTGAAGACCGCGAAAGATTGGAACTTCTGATGTATCGTTGGCTGGATGCGTTGGCGTCCCACCACTCGGTGACCGCCGAAATGCTCTCCGATAAAATGTGGCCGTTTCATCCGCACCATTGGGTGCCGATGATTTTTGATCTTTCACGCTTGGTACAATGGTGGCGCGATGCTGCAGGCAGGCGCGCCGGGGGACGCCGCCGTCAGATCGAGGAAATTGCCCTAACGGGAATTTTCTTGGGCACCCTCAAACGCTGGTGCAAGGACGATAGCGAAGGGCAAGCCGCCGCCAAAGCGTACCTTGCTAAACGCTTGTCACTGCCAATATTCAACTGAGCCAACTGATTTAGAAACTAAGGGGAGACGACAAATGTCGGCGTATATTATCGCGCAAGTTGACGTGACCAATCCGGATGAATTTGAACTGTATAGGGCCCAGGTGCCAGCCACGCTCGCACTTTACGATGGCGAATACATTGTGCGCGGCGGCGAGATCGAAGCCCTCGAAGGTGAATTGGCATATCCGCGCGTCGTCGTCATCAAGTTCCCATCGATGGAGCGCGCCAAGGCATGGCATAGCTCTGTCGAATACGAGGGCCCTAAAGCATTGCGTCAGGCATCTTCCGACGGACGCTTGATGGTCGTGGATGGCTACGATGGGTGATTTGGGAAGTCGCATTTGGCAGGCGCGCCAGGATGGATCGTTGCTGCCCCGCGCAGACCTGGCGAACATCAATTCGCGTGAAGCGGCTTACGCCGAACAGGCTGCGGGTGCGGCGGCATCCGGGCTGACCCGCGCCGGATGGAAAGTCGCCGCGACCAGTGAATTGGCACAGCAATTGTTGGGTGTGCCGGGACCATCCATCGGACCGGTTTTTGCCGAACATATTCAGGATTCTCCGGCGACGGCTGGCGCCAAGACCGCGCACCAAGATGCCGTCGAATGTGAATTCGCGTTTGTCATGGGCCAAGATTTGTCAGGGGACACGTTTTCGCGGGGCGACATCATGGCTGCTGTCGATCATGCGATGGTTGCGATCGAAATTGTCGGTTGCCGGTTCGAAGAAGGCTTTGCCGAAGCCGGTGCGCAACTGTGTATCTCTGATTTCTCGTTTAATGTCGGCTTTGTGCGTGGGCCTAAAATCGAAAATTGGTCGGATGTCGATTTATCAAAAGCCTCTGCGGCGATGCACCTGAATGGCGAGAAAGTCGCTCAAGGCACGGGCGCCGATGTGATGGGTGATCCTGTTGACGCGCTTCGTTGGGCGGCCGAAGAAGCTGCGCGCATTGGCATCCCGTTCAGGGCGGGCGACGTGATAACGACCGGCACCATGACGGGTGCGGTCAAAGTCGCCCCCGGCGATCATGTGGTTGGCGATTTTGGTGATTTGGGAAAAGTCGAGATTACGTTCGAGTAATTCACACCCCCTCACCTGTCCTCTCCCCCGCTATCGCAGGGGAGAGGGACCCTGTATCAGTATAACTCGTTCTTATAC
>CBFHXC010000021.1:0-41866 GCA_965659695.1 Rhodospirillales bacterium | reverse complement strand
CGGAGGTTAGGCGCTCCCTACCCTGGTTGAATGAAAAACCAGAGCACTTTCCGCTACTTTAAAACCTCTCCAGAGATCATCCGCCTGCCCGGCCACAAGACTAGCTAAAGTATGCCGAATGGTATCGAGTTTGTGACCGTCTTTCTGAGCGAAATCCAAGCCTCAGACAAACGCACGGCATAACGCACGGTAGAAATAAAAATGGCCTAGCCGAAATTGGCTAAGCCATTGATTTTATTGGTAGCGGAGGAGGGACTTGAACCCCCGACACGCGGATTATGATTTTGCAGTTCCGAAGGCTATTCTAGACATCTATTAGGTAATCGAATAAAAAACGGATCAGCATTTCCACTAACCCGTTGAAATTAATGGTGCTGCCGGAGAGATTCGAACTCTCGACCTCCCCCTTACCAAGGGGGTGCTCTACCCCTGAGCCACGGCAGCCCTTTAAAGTGCGCCGGAACATGCCACACGCGTTTACATCAAGCAAGTACAGAGAGACAGGTTAAATGGCCGAAAATGATCAAAGCTCACCCTCGGCAAATGGACCTGCGTCGTCTCCTAAGAAATCGGCACGTGAAGAGCGCTCTGCCAAGGCCCTGCGTGAGAATTTAAAGAAGCGCCGGCAGCAAATTCGTGACAGAAAAGAAACCATTGACAAAAAATAGTGGTGTTTGCCCTGGTACTGTCCCTAAGTTGCCCCAAAAATGCCATATCCGGGTGGCAAACAGTTGATCCGACTTGCACGGCATCGTTCGTGTTTCTATGAACCCCACTTGGACACCTCCAAACACCAGAAGACAAACCAGAGGACATAATGGATCGAATTACGATTACCGGCGGCATTCCCCTTCATGGTGAAATCGCGATCGGCGGCGCAAAGAATGCGGCTTTGCCGGTGATGGCATCTGCGTTGCTGACAGACCAAAAGCTTGAACTCAGCAATCTGCCGAACGTGGCGGACATCCATGCCATGGGGAATCTGCTATCTGAACTGGGCGCGGGGATGGACCTGGACGGTGAAAACAACAGCGCTGTGATCAATGCTGGCAGCGTTTCTGAAACTACGGCCCCTTATGACATCGTACGTAAAATGCGCGCGTCTGTCCTGGTTTTGGGGCCTTTGCTGGCGCGTTTTGGGCATGCTCGTGTCAGTCTGCCTGGTGGCTGTGCCATTGGCACACGTCCGGTTGATCTGCATTTGACCGCGTTGGAGCAAATGGGCGCGGTGATCGAACTGACCGGCGGCTACATCGATGCGCGCGTCGATGGACGCCTAAAAGGCACACATATTATTTTCCCGACAGTGACCGTCGGCGGCACAGAAAACATCCTGATGGCGGCCGCACTCGCAGATGGTGAAACGGTGATCGCCAACGCGGCACGCGAGCCCGAAGTGTCTGATTTGGCGCATTGCCTTCAGGCCATGGGTGCCGAAATTTCTGGGATTGGGACGGATACGCTGCGGATTGTCGGGGTGGAATCCTTGAGCGGGGCCGCGCATCGGATTGTGCCTGATCGTATCGAGACCGGGACCTATGCCGTCGCGGGTGCTATCACAGGTGGTGATGTGCTGCTGACTGGCGCAGAAATGTCGACGAACGAGGCTGTGTTCAGCACCCTTGTGCGGGCCGGCGTCGATGTTGTCGAACTAGATTCAGGCATTCGCGTTTCGCGCATGAATGGCGGATTTAAGGGCGTTGATCTAATGACCGAACCGTTTCCTGGGTATCCAACCGACATGCAGGCCCAATTTATGACACTGATGTGCTTGGCCGATGGCGCGTCGATGATCACAGAATCCATTTTCGAAAACCGTTTCATGCATGTGCCTGAGCTTTTGCGGATGGGTGCGGACATCAACGTCCACGGATCATCTGCGATTGTCCGGGGTGTGAGGTCGCTTTCCGGGGCGCCTGTCATGGCAACGGACCTGCGGGCATCTGTGTCACTCATTCTGGCTGGCCTCGCGGCAGAAGGGGATACGATCGTAAATCGGGTGTATCACTTGGACCGTGGGTACGAGCGGATTGAAGCCAAGCTGGCGGCGTGTGGTGCTAAAATCATCCGTGACAGCGAATAAAACCGGCCTTGCCCCTAATCACTCCGGACGACATTTGATCCCTGTAAATACCAGAACATATCTGGTTTTACGGGCAGAAACGCTCTAATAAGGGCGCAAATATGTTTGGAAACGGTGAAGTTATGCGCACCGAGAGGACGTTAATTGTGTCGGCAAACGAAAAAATAGTACTAGCCCTGCCAAAGGGACGAATTTTAAAAGAAGTGATGCCATTGGTGCGCAGCGCTGGGATTGAGCCGGAGGCGGCCTTTGATGACCCTGATGCGCGGCAGCTCCGCTTCACCACAAATCGACCAGAAGTCGACATCATTCGAGTGCGCTCGTTTGACGTTGCAACTTTTGTCGCATTTGGGGCGGCGCATTTAGGCGTCGTCGGGAATGATGTGCTGATGGAATTCGATTATCCGGAATTGTATGCGCCTCTTGATCTCGACGTCGGGCACTGCCGCTTGTCCGTGGCCCAGCCGGTTGATCTGGCAGAAGAGGATGATCCGCGCACGTGGTCATCTGTTCGTGTGGCGACAAAGTACCCCGCCATCACAAAAGCGTACTTTGCGGCCCGGGGTGTGCAGGCAGAATGCATCAAGCTGAATGGCGCGATGGAACTGGCACCTGTGCTGGGCTTGTGTCGGCGGATTGTCGATTTGGTTTCAACGGGCAGCACGCTTAAAGCGAATGGCTTGGTTGAGATGGAAACAATTTGCGAAATCACATCGCGGCTGTGCGTCAATCGCGCCGCATGGAAAACCCGCGCCGATGAGATTGGCGACTGGGTCGAGAAATTCCGGGAGGCGACCGATGCCGTTGCGGCTTGACGCCAATCAATCAGATTTTGAACAGGCCTTCACAGCGTTCTTGGGTGAAAAACGCGAGACAGAGGCCGATGTTGTCGATGCGGTGAAAGCCATTCTGGCAGATGTGCGTGCACGCGGTGACGTGGCACTGGTTGAATATACATCAAAATTTGATCGTTTTGATCTGACGCCTGAAACGCTGCGGATCATGCCCGATGAAATCGCCACGTACCGGGCGCAATGTGATGAAGAAACCTTGGCAGCGTTGCAGGTTGCACATGATCGCATTCGCGATTTTCACGAACGTCAGCGGCCCGACGATTTGAGTTATGTCGATGATGCAGGCGTCAGCCTGGGATATCGTTGGTCCGCCGTGAGTGCCGCTGGTTTGTACGTCCCGGGTGGCACTGCGGCCTATCCATCGTCCGTATTGATGAATGCGATCCCGGCCAAGGTCGCCGGTGTTCAGCGTTTGGTCATGGTTGTGCCGACACCCGATGGTGTGATCAATCCGTTGGTCATGGCCGCTGCTGAATTGGCAGGTGTGGACGAGGTGTATCGCGTTGGCGGTGCTCAGGCAGTTGGCGCACTGGCCTACGGGACAAACACGATCTGCCCCGTCGATAAAATCGTCGGGCCTGGAAATGCCTACGTCGCGGCGGCAAAACGCGAAGTCTTTGGGACCGTCGGCATTGATATGATCGCGGGGCCATCGGAAATTCTGGTGATCGCTGATAATCAAAACGACCCATCATGGATTGCGGCTGATCTCCTCAGTCAGGCAGAACACGATACCGCTGCACAAGCCATTCTGGTCGCCGATGATGCAGCTTTTGCAGACGCGGTGGTTGAGGCCGTGGAGACCCATTTGCAGACCTTGCCCCGTACAGATATTGCACGCCAAAGCTGGGATGCATTCGGTGCAGTGATCTTGGTATCTGACATCAACGACTGCATTGAGATCGTTGATCGTATTGCGCCAGAACATTTGGAGATTGCGACTGACAACGCCGAGGACTTGGCGCTTCGGATCAATAATGCGGGTGCGATCTTCATGGGGCGTTATGCACCCGAAGCCATCGGTGATTATGTCGCAGGCCCCAACCATGTTCTACCAACAGCACGTTCGGCCCGGTTCTCAAGCGGTTTAGGTGTTCTTGATTTCATGAAGCGCACGTCGATGATCCGTTGCGATGCCGACGGTTTGCGGAAGATCGGACCGGCGGCGAAGACCTTGGCCGATGCGGAAGGTTTGGGGGCGCACGCGTTGTCTGTCTCCATTCGTTTGAATTTACCAACGTGATAATCCGTCATGGACGACACACAACACATCGCCCATATCCAATTGGACGAACAGTCCGTTGTCCGCCACAGCCCGCAGGTCGATCACGAACGCAAAGTCGCGATCTTTGATCTGTTGGAAGAAAATTGTTTCGACCCTGCAGGGACAGAGCCGGGGCCTTACAGTGTGTTGCTGTCGATTACTGACAATCGCTTGAATTTTGATGTCCGCTCTATCGCGGATAAAAAACTGACGCAGTTTGGTTTGCCCGTCGGTGCCTTTCGTCGGATCGTCAAAGATTACTTTATGATTTGTGACAGTTATTACGA
This sequence comes from Rhodospirillales bacterium, assembly GCA_965659695.1. GTDB lineage: Bacteria > Pseudomonadota > Alphaproteobacteria > Rhodospirillales > Casp-alpha2 > UBA4479. The sequence continues at coordinate 37,378 of CBFHXC010000021.1, read as the reverse complement.
GGCGATCAAAACAGCGTCGCCGTCACAGATCGAAGCCATCGATATGGGGCGTCGGGGCCTGCATAACGAGGGTGGTGATCTGCTAAAAGAGCAGCTATCAGAAAAAGTGGTGCTTGATACCAACACGGCGCGGCGATTGTTTACGCTGGTCTGTGTGCTGCATATTCGGGCCTGACCCGTAAATGAGTGATTTGCCCTCCGCAGTGCTGTTTTCTTGCACCATGAATTCAGTGCGGTCACCGATGGCGGAGTCAATCATGAAGTTCCTCCACGGTCATCAAGTTTACGTTGATTCGGCTGGTGTACGATCGACGGAAGTCGATGGATTTGTGATCGCGGTGATGGACGAGATCGGGATCGATATCTCGCGGCATAAAGCCAAGACCTTCGATGACTTGGAAGATGACTATTTTGATTTGGTCATCACGCTATCCCCAGAGGCACAACACCGTGCCGTTGAATTGACGCGGGTGATGGCATGCGAGATCGAATTTTGGAATACGATGGATCCTTCGTTGGTCGAATCTGAAGATAGGGAAACCAAGCTGGAAGCGTATCGAGCAGTCCGCGATCAGTTGATGACGCGCATTAAAGCGCGCTTTCCGCTTCAAAGTGTCGCAGATACCTGATTTTTGGGACTGTTTTCGCCAGTATTATCATGCGTATGTCATTGAAATCTTGACCAATCGCACCGATATGGGCATGGTCTGGCCGAAATCGGTCAATAGATTTGGATTATAATGGCTAAAGAAGACCTACTAGAGTTTAGCGGCACCGTTTTGGAATTGCTTCCGAACGCAATGTTCCGTGTGAAGCTTGATAATGATCATGAGATTCTCGCCCACACTGCGGGTAAAATGCGCAAGCACCGCATTCGCGTATTGGCGGGGGATCGGGTCAACGTCGAGATGACTCCTTACGATCTGACGAAGGGTCGTATCACATTCCGCTTTAAATAGTCGGACGCGGACGCGTTCGTCGATGGTTGAACCCACACCCGCAGGCACACGACTGGTGCTTGCGTCCGCTTCGCCGCGCCGTAAAGACCTGTTGGCACAAGTGGGGATCACGCCTGACTTGATCGTTCCGGCTGACGTTGACGAAACACCGCTTCGTGACGAACGCCCCCGGGACTTGGCCACGCGCTTGTCACACATCAAGGCTGCCGCGATCGCTAAAATACATTTAGATGCGTTCGTGCTGGCCGCCGATACTGTTGTGGCACTAGGCCGTCGAGTTTTGGAAAAACCCGTTGATGAAGCCGAGGCCAGATCGTTTCTGACGAAATTATCCGGCCGTCGCCATAGTGTTATCGGTGGGATCTGTGTCATTGCGCCTGATGGAAATACCCTGCGGCAAGCAATCGTCACCAAAGTGAAATTCAAACGCCTGACGCCGCAAGATATCGATGACTACATTGCCAGCGGCGAATGGCAGGGCAAGGCCGGTGGCTATGCCATCCAGGGGCGTGCGGGTGCATTCGTGCCGTGGATCAGTGGTTCGTATAGCAATGTGGTGGGGCTTTCCCTTAGCGATGCTTTGAACATGCTGACGGGTGCCGGATATCGCGTATAGATGATGGCTTCTGTCAAAACCATTGCCATCGAATATCGACCGGGCGAAATCCGGGCTGCCGCCATCGACGTCAATGGTGAAGTCATAGAATTCCAGGTTGAGCGGACCCATGATCGCAGTTTGGTCGGTGGTATTTACGTCGGCAGGGTTCTTGCCGTTCGCGATGAAATTGGCGCCGCTTTTGTTGATATTGGTGTGGGGCGCGATGCTTTCTTGAACTTGCACCGGATCAAAAAAACGGATGATCGTCATCAGGACAGTCTTGGCACCGTAATTGTCGAAGGGGCTGCGATCTTGGTCCGCGTAGATCGGGATGCCGAATTGGACAAGGGTGCCAGATTGACCACTAAGGTCGATCCGCTCGAAATTCCGGATAATCTCAAATGCCCGTCGATATTGTTTGAGCCGCCGAATTTGGTCGTGCGCGTGATCCGCGGTTGGTCCGGACCCGATACAGAGCGGGTGATTGTCGATGAAGCACGGGTCGCGGCTGATGTGCGCGCTCATATCCTGGATGACGTTCCAGAAATCGTTGTGCTACATAACGGGCAATCCTTTGACGAGATGGGGATTGCAGACGTTTTCGAAGCGCAATTGTCACCAAACGTACTCCTGCCCAATGGTGGGATGATCATTCTTGAACGCACCAGCGCGATGACGACAATTGATGTGAATGTCAGGCAGGGGATGGAGGGCAACCTAGAACGCGCCGCACTGCAAACAAATATGGAAGCAGTGCACGCCATCGCCCGGGCGCTCAGGCTCCGAAATATTGGCGGTTTGATCGCTGTCGATTTCTTGAAAATGAGTTCAAAGGCTGACAACGAAATAACCATATCGGCCCTGCGCGAAGCATTGGCCGACGACCCGGTTCAGGCCGAAACATCAAAGATGAGCGGCTTTGGCATTGTCGAGATTGCGCGCCGTCAGATATCGGCATCGATCTCCGAGATGTTTTTGCAAACACAGTCAGTTCCTTCGCCGAGCACACTGGCGCTGGAGGCACTGAACGACATCAGAAAACGGCGCGGCACTTCAGCAACCATAACAGGATCTCATGATGTGATCGCGGCCCTAAAAGGTCCGCTCAAAGATGCCAAAGTGGCTCTAGAGTCTGAATTGGGCTTTGTCATCCAACTTGAAACATCGCCAGACTCTGGCAATGTAAAGTATACCGTGACCTGAAAATCGCCGCGTATCGACCAAGGAACTGCGACATGTCTGATAATAAAATGGCCAAAGTCATCCCTCTCAAGGGCAACAAATGCCCGATTTGCGGCAAAACGGCGACCATGGATATGCGGCCATTCTGCTCAAAAAGGTGCTCTGATCTTGACCTCGCAAAGTGGCTGGATGGGGATTATCGGGTCCCCACGGACGAGGCTCCAGGTGATGAGGATTATGCCGCGCTGGATGACGACGAACGTCACGGGTAAACTTCTGAAAAATCGTCTGTTCGGGCGCTGGACAGCCCCTATCTTATCCTCTATACACCCATTCGTTCGCGGTTCTCGCGATAGTGTGCCCAGGTAGCTCAGCTGGTAGAGCATCGCACTGAAAATGCGGGTGTCGGCAGTTCAAGTCTGCCCCTGGGCACCATTTTTTCCTCTAAATACTTTTCGGCGTGACCTGATGGGATGTGATCAATTTATTGATCAGGCCGCGCCAAATATTTGCCCTATTTGGATTGTCTTTCACCCGTTACAATCAACCAAACCAATTCAATCCATTTAAGCGCAGGCCCCCACGACGCAGGGCAATGTCGAAAGGTTCGAGAATTCATGCCGACAGATAAAGATCAGATGATGGCCCCGCGTTACATGGGGGTTCCGACCTTTATGCGTGTCCCTTATCAGCCAGAGCCAGAGGGGCTCGATATTGCATTGATTGGGGTGCCGTACGATGGCGCCGTCACAAACCGAGCAGGCGCCCGCCATGGCCCACGCGAAATTCGCGATCAATCGAGTTTGATGCGCGCCACCCACCACGTTTCAAAAATCGATCCGTACGCGTTGTGTAACATCGCCGATATTGGTGATGTGACGTTCGAGGCCTTGTTCGAGCACGAGGCCGTCGTCCGCGATATCGAAGCGTTTTACACCAAGGTCCATCAGGCTGGTGTCGTCCCCCTCAGTGCCGGCGGCGATCATTCTGTGACGTATCCCATTCTCAAAGCCATCGCCAAGGACGCACCCGTGGGGCTGATCCACATCGATGCACACACGGATACCTGGGACGAGTTTCAAGGCTCCAAGTTTATGCACGGGACGCCGTTTCGTCGCGCCCACGAAGATGGGCTGATTGATGCTGAGCGCACCATACAAATCGGTATTCGCGGCGCGCAGAATACATCCGAAGGGTGGGATTACTCCCTCGATCAGGGGATGCGCGTGATCTTCATGGAAGAATTCACCGAAATGGGTGTCGATGCTGTCATCGCAGAAGCGCGCCGTGTGGTGGGCGATGAGCCGACCTATCTGACGTTCGATGTGGATGGCCTCGATCCCGTTTACGCGCCGGGTACGGGCACGCCCGAAATTGGCGGGATCACAACCATCGAAGCGCAGAAGTTTTTACGAGGGTTACGTGCGCTCAACTTGATCGGGGCGGACGTGGTCGAAGTGGCACCGCCCTATGACCCCAGCGGCAACACGTCGCTAGTCGGCGCAACATTGATGTATGAAATGCTGTGTTTGTTGGCCGAAGTGATCGCGACCAAAAAACAGGCTTAGTACGCGGGTTTAAATCATCTCAAGATATGATAGCCCGTTTGGTGGCGGGAATGCTGCATCCAATATCGCCATGTCTTCAGCATCCAGTTTGATATCAAGTGCCGCGATATTTTGATCAATATGCTTGGGCTGAACGGATTTCGGGATGGCGATGACAGTGTCCTGCGCCAATACCCAGGCCAGCGCGATTTGCAGGTCATTGACGCCGTGCTTCTCGGCCAATTGGGTTAGGGCTGGGTCTCCCATTAACCGTCCCTGTTCCAACGGCGAATAAGCCATCACGGGCACGTCCCGCCGGGTGCAATTCGGGATCACATCCCATTCAGGCCCGCGGCGACTGAGATTATACAAGATTTGATTGCAGACCAGGGCGTCGCCGCCTTCTGTGTCGCACCATTCATTTAGATCAGGAGAATCAAAATTTGATACCCCGAAAAATTTGATCTTTCCAGATTGCTGAAGCGTTTGAAACGCCTCGATGGTCTCTGAAAACGGTGCGGACCCACGCCAATGTAGCAGATAGAGATCGATATAATCCGTGCGCATACGCCGCAGGCTGTCGTCACACGCACGGATCACGCCATCATAGTGGGCATTACTGGGTAAAACCTTTGATACGATAAACAGGTCGTCGCGAGGCGGTGCATCGGCACTGTTGATGGCTTCGCCCACGACCTCTTCGGCGCCGCCGCTGCCATACATTTCTGCGGTGTCGATCAGGCGAATGCCGCGCTCCATCGCATATCGGATGGCGGCGACTTCGTGATCAAATTCTGAATCCCGTTCGCCCATGTACCAGGTGCCGAGGCCCAGCACGGGGACTTGTCCAACCTGAGATAGCTTCAATGTACGCATGTTCAAAATCTCGTTCTATTGGTTCGTTATTAGTCTGTGGTATTAGTTTGCGGTTTTCATCTTATGTCGATACAGCGCTCTCAGTATATATTAAGCCGAGTGCATTCGCTTTCTGATAAATTGCAGAAATCCCGATCAAAACGCCAAAACTGGTGTTTACGCCGACGGTATTCTCTGGTGTTTATAGGGTCTGTTTTGGGAGGAACAAAAATGGCCAATCCGATTTCCAGCGTCGATCCAGACGGGCTTCTTGAATACTCCGTTGTCTTCACTGACCGCTCGCTCAATCACATGTCGGCGTCATTTCAAGATGTCATGCGGGATATCTCGTCGACGTTGAAGAAAGTCTACAACGCCCATTCCACGGCCATTATTCCTGGTGGTGGTACGTATGGGATGGAGGCTGTGGCTCGGCAGTTCTCGACCGGTAAAAAATGTCTGGTGGTGCGCAATGGTTGGTTTAGCTACCGCTGGACGCAGATATTCGAAGCTGGTGGCATTCCGTCAGAAGAAACAGTCCTGAAAGCCCGATTGGTCGAGCAGGGAAATCAAGCGGCGTTTACCCCACCGCCCATCGAAGAAGTCGTGGCCGCCATCGAAAGTGGCAAGCCTGACATGGTGTTTGCGGCGCATGTTGAAACCTCGGCCGGGATTATTTTGCCTGACGACTATATTCGCGCGATGGCCGCAGCGACCCATGCCGTGGGTGGACTGTTCGTTTTAGATTGTATCGCCTCGGGCACCGTATGGGTGGATATGCAACAGAACGGCGTCGACATTCTGATCAGTGCGCCGCAGAAGGGGTGGAGTTCATCGCCGTGTGGCGGTCTGGTGATGATGAGCGCCGAGGCGCGCGAACGGATCGACGGCACGTCAAGTTCCAGCTTTGCGTGTGATTTGAAAAAATGGCTGCAAATTATGGAAGCCTATGAAGGCGGCGCACATGCCTATCATGCGACCATGCCAACGGACGCGTTGCGGGCATTCCATGCGACCATGAAGGAAACCGAAGAATACGGATTTGATAAGGTCTGTGCCGAGCAATGGGATTTGGGCACCAAGGTCAGGGCATTGCTAGTCTCAAAAGGGTTCCGCAGTGTCGCCGCCGAAGGGTTCCAGGCACCCAGCGTTGTCGTCAGCTATACCGACGATCCCGACATGCAAACGGGTAAAAAATTCGCAGCGCAGGGTATGCAGATCGCGGCTGGCGTGCCGTTGATGTGCGACGAGCCCGATGATTTCAAAAGCTTCCGAATCGGCTTGTTCGGTTTGGATAAGCTGCACAACGTGGATCGCACGGTGGCGTCGCTGTCGGATGTCCTCGATCAATTTGGCTAGGCTACTTCGGCGCAACTTCGACGATGACCTCGTTGCGGCGCAGAAATGGCACAGAAAACGGTGGGTTATAGAACATCGACCTGATGTCGCCCTTCATCTGCCAGTTTGAGTCAGCCAAATCCGCCTTCATCAAGATGGCGTGCTGTTCAGCGCGTTGAACAGACTGTGATCCAGTGTATTCCATTGCGGCCTCTACGCGTGGTGCGATGGTGCCGATACTGACGTCTGGGTTTTTCGGCGCGGGGGCCGATGCTTCATCATATTTCGATGGCAGGAAAAACTGCATCACGTGCTCTTTGTCTTCGATCTCGGTCGCGACGGGGATGGTCATGCTGATTTCTTCTTCGCCTGCGTTTTCACCTGCGATATAATTGAATAGTAGGCGGAATCCTTGGCGGCGGGCTTCCATCCCGGTGCCCTCGACCCGGCTACTGGCAAAGGTCCGGGCGTCGTATTGGCGGATTTCAACGCCCCCCGGCAACCGATCAATTACGGTGTACTTGGGCTCTTCAAGTGTCGATGTGAAGCCAATCACGGCGCACCCCGTGGCCACAGCAACCAAGACGAGGCCAATTGCCAGCCGTTTCCAGTATTTTGCCCACATCGCTAATCATCCTTAAAATACAAACTAAATCGTTTTTTACCATGTTTATGATGTATATACGAAGATATGGATATATCTGATCTCTTACCCATCGCTATTTTTGCGGGGGCCAATTTCGCGGCTGCATGTTCTGGTGCATTTTTCAAGCCAGACGAATGGTACGAAAACCTGAGTAAACCAAGCTGGCAACCGCCGAGCTGGTTGTTTCCGGTCGTCTGGACGCCATTATACATTATCATGGCTGTGTCCGGTTGGATGATTTGGCGCGATGCAGAGCCAGGCATAGCGACCTTGCCATTGGCGATTTATGGCGCGCACTTGGTATTCAATTTCCTTTGGTCGGCGCTTTTTTTCGGTTTGAAGCGTATGGATTGGGCACTTTTCGAGATCGTTTTCTTGTGGGCAACGTTGGTCGGGATCATCGTCACGTTCCATCCCATCAATCCGACCGCGGCCTATATCATGCTGCCTTATTTGGTTTGGGCGAGCTTTGCGGCGTATTTAAACTTCGTTGTATTGCGAATGAACACACCACCACTTTCTAAAGCGAATTAAGCGCGGTATCGTCCCAAGTAACGAATCGCGGACAGATCAACTGTCTGCCAATGGTTACATCGGAGACGAAATCTACATGCGAGTAAGCTATCCATTCTCGGCAATCGTCGGGCAAGACGAGATGAAATTGGCACTGATGATTGCGGCCTGTGATCCTGGGATCGGCGGGGTGCTGGTTTTTGGCGATCGTGGCACCGGTAAATCAACGGCAGTGCGGGCACTGGCGTCGCTTTTGCCGACAATGGATGTCATTGGAAATTGCCGTTACAACTGCGATCCAGAAAATGTATCGCCGACGTGCCCAGATTGTAACGCGCCGGATCGCGAGCGAAGCAAAGCGAAAAAGGTTCCAGTTCCGGTGGTCGATTTGCCACTGGGCGCGACCGAAGACCGCGTTGTTGGGGCATTGGATATCGAGCGCGCCTTGGCACATGGTGAAAAAGTGTTCGAGCCTGGATTGCTCGCACAAGCAAACCGTGGATTTTTGTATATCGACGAAGTGAACTTGCTTGAAGATCACCTGGTTGACTTGTTGCTTGATGTTGCGGCATCCGGTGAAAACATCGTCGAACGTGAAGGCTTGTCCATTCGCCACAATGCTCGCTTTGTTTTGGTCGGGAGTGGTAACCCCGAAGAGGGGGAACTGCGGCCCCAACTGTTGGATCGGTTCGGTTTGTCAGTTGATGTATCGACGCCAAAAGAACCCAAACAACGTATCGAGATCATGCGTCGGCGAGACGAATTTGATCGCGACCCAAGCGCATTTGTGCAGGCATGGAAGCGCAAAGATGGCGCACTTCGCGGCAAGATTACTAAGGCGCAAAATACGCTTGGCACGGTCGAACTGTCCGATGAAATGTTGGAGATGATTTCCGCGCTATGCATCGCATTGGGCACGGATGGGCTGCGCGGCGAATTGACGATGATCAGGACTGCGCGCGCCATTGCGGCGTTGGCCGGTGCATCTGACGTGACCAAGAAACACTTATATACCGCGGCCCCCGTCGCTTTGCGGCATCGATTGCGTCGCGATCCATTGGATGATGCGGGATCTGCCATTCGTGTCGAACGGGCAGCCCAAGAGATATTGGGTTAACAACATGGACGGCGCGGGCGATGTTGCGAATGATGGATTGGGGGCAGGTCTTGGCGCGGGGCGCTGGGATGATGCCATGCTCTCGGCGTCATTGTTCGCCGTTGCCTCTCATGACATCGGCGGCATTCATGTGCGCGCCCGACCGGGGCCGGTTCGCAATGCTTGGTTAGATCTGGTTCGGGATTTGGTTCCCGAAAAAATAACATTCTATCGTCTGCCCCTGGGGATTACGGCAGACCGTCTTTTGGGTGGCATTGATTTGGCGGCGACCCTTAGCCAAGGCCGCCCCGTTTTTGAGCAGGGCGTGCTCGCCCGTGCCGATGGTGGCGTGTTGGTCGCCCCCATGGCTGAACGAATGAACGAAGAAACTGTTTCCAATTTGGCCCGCGCCCTGGACACCCAGCAAATTGTCATCGAACGCGATGGCGTATCTCAGAAAGCCGCATCCAGGCTTGCCGTCATCGCTATTGACGAAGCCGCCGAGCCCGATGAATGCCCGCCTGCGATGTTATTGGATCGTTTGGCGCTGACCATTGATCTAGAGGGGATTTCGATTCATGACATGGTGTCGGGCTTGGGTGATCCTGGCGATATTGTGGATGCCATCAAACGGTTGGGTAACGTTACGATCAACGATGAAGAGCTAGAAGCTGTGTCATCTATCGCGTTAAGTATGGGCATCCATTCACTGCGCCCCGTCATCCATGCAAGTGTGATCGCGCGTGCCCATGCAGCATTAGAAGCGCGTGATGTTGTGGTGCCGGATGATATCATTGTGGCCGCCAGATTGGTTCTCTCCCCCAAAGCAACCATGTGGCCTAGCGCCCCTCAGGATCAGGAAACAGAAGACGCCCCGCCGCCGGAACCAGAGCAGAGCGATCAGGAAAATGATCAACCGGATGATCCATCGAAAGATCTGAGTGAAATCGATAAACCGTTAGAGGATGTTGTCTTAGAAGCCATCGTCGCTGCGATGCCGGATGATGTGTTGGCACAACTACGCAGTTCGAACGCGGGCGCGATGCGTGGCGGTCGAGACGGGCGCGCCGGGGCAACCCAAGTATCGAAAACCCGTGGACGACCTGCGGGGACGCGCCGCGGTGCCAGAATCCATGGCCAACGCATGAATATCTTGGAGACATTACGCGCATCGGCACCCTGGCAGCGTTTGCGCGGTGGTGACCCGGCGGCAGGTAACCTTAAAGTGTTGGCCGAAGATTTTCGCTTCAACCGATATAAAAATAAAACAGAGACGACCACAATATTTGTCGTTGATGCGTCGGGATCATCTGCACTCAACCGGCTGGCTGAAATTAAGGGCGCCGTCGAATTGCTGTTGGCAGACTGTTATGTGCGCCGTGATGAAGTCTCATTGATCGCATTTCGTGGAACATCTGCCGAAATGATCTTGCCGCCCACGCGCTCTTTGTTGCGGGCCAAAAAAGAGCTCGCTGGACTACCTGGTGGGGGCGGGACACCATTGGCATCGGGATTAGATGCGGCGCTGGCTTTGGCTGAAGGGGTTAAAAGCAAAGGCCGGACACCGGTGATTGTTGTGATGACGGATGGCGGCGCAAATGTCGGGCGGGACGGGCAGGGGGGGCGTGCGCAGGCGGCATCGGATGCGGCAAGTGCAGCCCGAATGATACGTGCAACAGGCATATCGTCCATTCTGATCGACACCGCGAAGCGCCCGCACCTGCAATCCAAAGATGTCGCAAATGAAATGGACGCATTATACATTCCATTGCCGCGCGCTGATGCGAAGCGCGTCGCCGACACGGTAAATGTAGCCGTTGCGGAACGCGTTTAGATATGACGACGAAGACTGAATTCGATGCAATTGCCGACGATTGGCCGAATGTGGATGCCAGCAGCTTCATTTTCGCGGGGAACTTGCTATGGCATGTACAGCGTTTCGATCATGCTGATGAGCATGCACCGATGATGTTGCTGCTTCATGGGACGGGTGCTTCCACTCACTCTTGGGGGCCGATTATCCCAGAACTGAACAAGCGGTTTCATGTGGTCGCCGTGGATTTGCCAGGGCACGGCTTTAGCGAACGCCCATCCACGGCGCAACTGTCGCTAGAGGGCATGTCGCGACTGCTTGAGCGATTGTGTGAGACCTTAAAAATTACGCCAGACTTTGTTGTGGGGCATTCGGCCGGGGCCGCGATTGCAGCGCACATGACCTTGGGGCACATGATCGCGCCCAAAGGCCTGGTTAGTATTGCCGGTGCGTTTATGCCTATCGGCGGGTCGAATAATGGTCTCTTTTCCTTGGCGGCGAAATTGATGGCAGGTAATCCGTTCTCCGCTCGGATTTTTGCGTGGCGGTCTCGTAATCCGGCGGTTGTTAAAGAGTTGATGGATCGCACCGGGTCGAAGCTTACCGTAGAGACATATGATCAATACGCCGTCTTGGCGCGCAATCGGCGGCACGTGTCAGCCGCGCTCGGCATGATGGCGCATTGGAATTTACGTGGGTTGAACAAGGCGCTCTCTAATTTGACCACACCGATGCTCGTGTTGACAGGCGAGGTGGATACGATGATCCCTGCTAGCGATGGGCCACAGGTCGCCAAGTTGGTGCCCAATGCGGAGCTCATTAATATGAAAAACGTGGGGCATTTGCTGCACGAAGAGGCCCCTGTGGACGTTGCAGCGCGAATATTTGAATTCACCGATAGGTGCACGGCGGTTAAGCCCTGAAATGTCTGGCGGGCAGTACGCACTGATTGAAGTTTTATTGGTGTTTGGTGGGGTGTTGGTGTTCGCTTGGTGGCAATTCCGCGATCTGAAAAAATACAAGACCGGCGAAAAGTCAGACGAACAAGATCGTGCGCACTGGAAAAACAAAAAAGACTAGCGTCTGCGCCGTGGCATCTTAAACGGCAACAAGACCTGAACCCATTTCGAAGAAAACCGATCCAGATCAAGGCTTTCGTGCATTGCTGTCACACGTTCGCCCAGAAGCGTACTTTCGACCATACTGCGTGCATAAAACGGCGCATCTTCTAGGGTAGAGATGACTTTTGGCGGTGCGTGTGATTCCGACTGCGTGGCCCGCGAGACTCGCCATAGATTTTTTGGCAGCGGCATCGTTTCTGGTGCATCGATGTCAGTGACATTCCCATGGGCGTCAAAAAGACGTGCCAGCGAAAATGGTGTACCGTCACGCCGCGTCAAGTCGTAAAGTACGACGGAACGATCGTCTGACAAGTCGGCCCGTGACCAATCCCAATACTTGAAGCCACTTTCCAACGGTTCTTCTCCCCAATTGGAATCGAAATATCCGGTGCCGGTCCATGAACGGTTGGGGGCGGAAAATGCGACTTCGACGTCGCACAGCGGGGCGATGGGCCACCAATGATGTTGACCATTAGAATCCAAATTCACTTTGGCATCGGTTACGCTGCGAGGGGTCATGGTGACTTTGCCCGTTAAACGCGATGGGAACGGCACGGTCACTTCATCAATATCTACGACCAGCTTGCCATTTTCCCAGGTCAGCGCGCTGGGACCGACTTGAAATTTATTGGCGGACTGCGATAACCCATCGCTGGTGCGCTCCGTCATCGCCCAGCGTTTACCGCCTTTGCCATACAGCGACACATTGATTGCACAGTGGCGATATGGATCCCCCGCCCCAATCGCGCGGGACCATGCGTAGTAGGGGGAAAACACGCTTCCGATGAAGGCAATAATCGTCAGACCGTATTCGTGATCATGACTAAATGCGTCCACATACCACCAGTGATATCCGTGTTTAGGAACGGAAACAGAGAAGTCTGGGCCCAATAATTGTTGGGTTTTATTGACAGAATCGCCTGTGGTTTCGGTCTGCATAATTATTCTAGTTGATCCAAAAACAACCTTGTGTCTACAATGTGTCTATAAAACTTGACACTTTGCAATTTATTATTTGCGTGAGGGTGTCAATAAAGAGCGGCTTTTTGATCGAATTTATTTTGCAGATCATTTTTAAAAGGGGTGGGTTGATGGACGCGATGGTTACGTTTGAGAAGACACTTACCAATGCACTGAGAAAGTCTGACGACCCTGGGTGTCCGCCGACACTCAGAACCGCGCTGTTTTATTCAGTTTTTCCTTCCGGACATCGAATCCGCCCAAAGTTGAGCTTGGCTGTGGCCAAAGCGTGTGGATTCTCGAACCCGGAACTCAGTCTGGCTGCGGCAGCATCTATTGAATTGCTGCACTGTGCCTCGCTGGTTCATGATGATCTGCCTTCGTTCGATAATGCGGCAATTCGTCGCGGCAAACCTTCGGTTCATGTGGCTTTTGGCGAGCAGGTCGCGTTGCTGGCAGGGGATGCTTTGATCGTTATGGCCTTCGATTCGTTGGCCGGTTCAGCAGCCCGAAAGCCGCAGTTTTTAGGGCCTTTGGTCCAAATTATTGCATCTTCAGTCGGTGCGCCACGAGGAATTGTGGCAGGCCAAGCCTGGGAATGTGAGCGTAAAGTTAACCTTGCGAACTATCACCAGGAAAAGACTGGCGCCTTGTTTGCAGCAGCGACCATGGCTGGCGCAGCGTCTTCGGGTTTTGATCCTGCGCCTTGGAAGAATTTGGGAATGGCCATCGGGGAGTCCTATCAGATTGCCGATGACATTCGTGACGTATGTTCGACCGAAGAAGAAATCGGCAAACCGATTGGCCAGGATGAGTTAAACAGTCGTCCCAATATTGCTCGCGAACAGGGCGTCGCACCGGCCGTTCGTCATCTTCGTGATTTGATCAGCGAAGCGATCGACTCCCTGCCGGCATGTCCGGGCCGTGATGCACTTTGTGCGCAAATGCACGAAGAGGCACGACGCTTCCTGCCAAAATCTTTGCGCGAAGTCGCTTAAAAAAGTTCCACCTTTGTTCTGACTTTCCAAATCTGTCAATTTTAGTTGACAGATTTGGGCATCACATCCTAGACTTTCCAATATCAAACGTGTCTTTCGGAACTGACGGTTCTGATGTGATTACGTAAATTTTGGGGACAGCGACCGCGTGGGATGGAATCTTTCAAACAACAAAAAAGCGTTAAAAAAGTTGAAGGACTTATCACACTTAAATCCGTCTTGTGATTGGGATGGATTTAACTATCGGTCGCGTCTTGTGGTGGGGAGCGCCTGATGTCACCCGGAGCGATTAACGCAGTCAGCGAACAAGCTGGATGTTCAAGCAAGCCGGTCCTAAAGGAAAGCGGCCAACGCGAGGTTTTCTGCGGGTTAACAGGCATTGTCTGGTTGCATCGTAAGATTCAGGATGCGTTTTTTCTTGTTGTCGGTTCGCGCACCTGCGCGCATTTGATACAATCCGCAGCGGGTGTGATGATCTTTGCAGAGCCTCGCTTTGCAACCGCCATCATTGACGAGCGTGATCTTGCCGGTCTCAGTGACGCAAACGATGAACTTGATCGGGTCGTCACCCGTTTGTTGGAGCGTCGTCCAGACATCAAAACCCTGTTCCTGGTCGGCTCCTGCCCGTCCGAAGTCATTAAACTTGATCTGTCTCGCGCCGCCGAGCGCCTGTGTAAGCAATTTATGCCGGACGTGCGGGTGTTGAACTATTCCGGTAGTGGGATCGAAACAACATTTACTCAGGGTGAGGATGCCTGTTTGGCATCGATGGTACCTGAACTGCCGAAAAGTGATGATACTCAGTTGATGGTTGTTGGCACGCTGGCAGACGTGGTCGAAGACCAGTTTATGCGGTTGTTCGCTGCCATGGGCATCGACAACGTGTCCTTTTTCCCACCGCGCAAAAGCACGGCACTGCCAAGGGTGGGTGCGAATACAAAGTATATTCTGGTGCAGCCCTACTTGGCCGAAACCGCTCGTGTGTTAAATGAGCGCGGGGCCCAGTATGTCCCAGCAACTTTCCCTCTCGGTGTCGAGGGTACGACCCTGTGGTTTGAAGCCGCTGCCGAGGCGATGGGTATTTCCGCCGACGCGTGTGCAAGTGCCATCGCGCAGCCCAAAGAGCGCGCGACCCATGCCTTGCAGAGATATCTGCCCGCATTGTCCGGTCGCAGCATCTTCTTTTTCCCGGATTCGCAATTAGAGCCGCCGCTGGCGCGGTTCCTGAACCGTGAAATGGGCATGAGCCTCGTAGAAGTCGGCTCGCCGTTCTTGCACCAGGAACACTTGGCAAAAGAATTGGAGTTGCTTCCAAAGGATGTGCAGCTCAGTGAAGGCCAGGATGTGGACAAGCAGCTTGATCGTTGCCGAGATGCGTCCCCTGATCTTTCCGTCTGTGGGTTGGGCCTTGCAAACCCCCTCGAAGCAGAAGGTTTGAGCACCAAATGGTCCATCGAATTGGTGTTCACACCCATTCAGGGATTTGAGCAAGCCGGTGATTTGGCAGAACTTTTCCAGCGGCCGCTTGGGCGTCGCGAGCGGTTGAAGGTGTAGCGCTATGCATTTGACCCTCTGGACATACGAAGGGCCCCCACATATCGGAGCGATGCGCGTCGCAACCGGGATGCGGGATCTGCACTATGTCCTTCATGCACCTCAAGGTGATACCTACGCAGATCTATTGTTCACGATGATAGAACGACGTGATCGGCGTCCACCCGTGACCTACACCACATTCCAAGCCCGTGATTTGGGCAGTGATACGGCCGAATTATTTATGCGCGCCGCGCGTGATGCGTTTGAGCGTTTTCAGCCAGCAGCGATGATTGTTGGGTCTTCATGCACGGCGGAACTGATCCAAGATGACCCGGGCGGGCTTTCGAAAACACTGGGATTACCCGTGCCGATCGTACCGCTTGAATTGCCTGCCTATCAGCGCAAAGAAAATTGGGGTGCGTCGGAGACATTCTATCACCTGATCCGACACATTTGCCACGGACAGGCGCAAGAATTCGATACGTCCGAGTCACGCAAAATGAGCAAAACACCCACATGTAATCTTCTGGGGCCAATGGCGCTGGGCTTTCGTCATCGCGATGATGTCACCGAGATCACGCGATTGCTCGGCAGCATCGGTATCGATGTGAACGTGGTTGCCCCGCTGGATGCTTCGGTTGCCGATTTGTTGAAGCTGCAGGACGCTGATTTCAATATTTCACTGTATCCAGAATTGTCAGATACCACTGCAAAATGGCTTCAGCGGTCATTCAAGCAACCTTTCATTAACACCGTTCCTATTGGCGTAGGGGCCACGTGTGATTTCATCAAAGAAATTGCCGAACTGACTGGAATTGATGCCAGTCACGTTCTTGAAGGCGCGCCGTCGCGACTTCCATGGTATTCCCGCTCGGTCGACTCGTCCTACCTGACCGGTAAGCGCACATTCATTTTCGGCGATGCCACACACGTTGTCGCCGCTGCAAGAATCGCAACCGAAGAATTTGGCTTCGAAATTGTCGGCATGGGCACATACAGCCGTGAACAGGCGCGCGATGTACGCGACGCCGCCAAGGAACTCGGCTTAGAGGCGCTGATCACCGACGATTACCTTGAAGTGGAAGACGCCATCGAAGAGCTTCGCCCGGAGCTGGTTCTTGGCACCCAAATGGAACGCCATATTGCAAAACGATTTGGCATCGGGTGTGCCGTGATTTCAGCCCCCGTCCATGTTCAGGATTTCCCCGCGCGCTATTCGCCGCAAATGGGCTTTGAAGGTGCCAATGTCATTTTTGATAGCTGGGTGCACCCGCTGATGATGGGGCTGGAAGAGCACTTGATTGGTATGTTCCGCGAAGACTTTGAATTCAGCGCGGATCAAGGGCCATCGCATTTGGGCGGTGAGGGTGCTGCCACCATCACTGCTCCTGATGTCGCGGCTACGCAGCCTGCGAATGATCCGACGCTTGAACCTGCCAATGAAAATGTGACGTGGACGACGGAAGCACAGTCTGAGTTGAAAAAAATCCCATTCTTTGTTCGCGGCAAAGCCCGCCGGAACACTGAAAATTTTGCTGCTGAACGTGGTGTGATGCAGATAACCATTGAGACATTGTACGATGCCAAAGCACACTTCGGTCGATAACACGCCCATCAAGGTCGTGATGATCATGCTCGACAATCATATGTCGTCGACCGTGATGTTTGCGCAGAAACAGCTGCAAAAGGATTTGCCTGGCTTGCAGCTTTGCGCGCACGCCGCAACAGATTGGGCGAACAATCCACTCGCCTTGGAAAAGTGCCTTCAGGATATCGCCGAGGGTGACATCATCTTTGTGTCGATGTTGTTTGTTGAAGACCATATCAACCCGATTCTACCTGCACTCAAAGACCGCCGTGAAGCATGCGATGCCATGGTTGCCATCATGTCTGCAACCGAAGTTGTCGGTTTGACGAAGGTGGGCCGCTTCAAAATGGGTGGTAAAGAGTCCGCCCCGCTTAAGTTCATGAAAAACCTGCGCGGTAAGAAAAAAGACGGCAGCAGCGATGGTGCCAGCCAAATGCGCATGCTGCGACAACTGCCGAAATTATTGAAATTCATTCCGGGCTCTGCCCAGGACCTGCGTGCTTATTTCCTGACGATGCAATACTGGCTGTCATGCAGTGACACCAATTTGATTTCTCTGGTCCGCATGTTGGTTGACCGATATGCGACAGGACCACGCAAATCGTTGAAGGGCAAAGTGCCCGCTAATCCGCCTGAAGATTACCCAGACACAGGCCTGTACCATCCGTCACTGAAATCGCGCATGACCGAAAACGCAGCCGACATTCCGGTGAACAAAAAAGCCAACGGCACCGTCGGGTTGGTATTGATTCGGGCATATGTGTTGGCCGGTGATACGGGGCATTACGATGGCGTGATCGCCTCCCTCGAAGCGCGCGGCATTAATGTGCTGCCGATCTTCGCATGTGGTTTAGATATTCGTCCCGCCGTAGATGATTTCCTTATCAAAGATGGTAAGCCCATTGTGGATGCCATTATTTCCCTGACAGGTTTCTCTTTGGTCGGTGGCCCAGCCTACTGCAATCCAGAAGCCGCAGCGGGTATGTTGGGCGACTTGGACGTTCCCTATATTTCGGCGCAAGCCCTTGAATTCCAGACACTGGATCAATGGCAAGAGTCGGGCAACGGATTGTTGCCCATCGAGGCAACAATGATGGTGGCTCTCCCTGAGCTGGATGGTGCAACAGGATCGATGGTATTTGGAGGCCGGGGGGCTGCCGGTACCTCGATGGTTGCCCATCCCGAGCGGGCCGCGTTGCTCGCGGGCCGGATCGAAAAATTGGTCTCGCTACGACGCAAAAAAGCCCAGAACAGAAAAGTGGCAATTGTTCTATTCAACTTCCCACCCAATGCGGGGGCGACGGGCACGGCAGCACATCTTGATGTGTTTGGGTCCTTATTCAATACGATGAAGACGCTCAAGGCCGATGGTTACGACGTCGAAATCCCCAAAGATGTTGAGGCATTGCGCCAAGCTATTATCGCGGGGAACGCATCAACATATGGTTCGGATGCCAACGTGGCTGCTCACGTCAGTATTGATGATCATGTGCGGCGTGAACCTTGGCTGGACGAAATCGAAGCCGCATGGGGCAGCGCCCCCGGCACACACCAGACAGATGGGCGTAGCTTGTTTGTGTTCGGTGCGCATTTCGGCAACGTATTTGTCGGGGTTCAGCCCGCGTTCGGATACGAAGGCGACCCAATGCGGTTGCTATTTGAAAAAGGTTTTGCGCCGACACACGCGTTCGCCGCGTTTTATCGTTACATTCGTGATGACTTTGGCGCCGACGCCGCATTGCATTTCGGCACGCACGGCGCGCTGGAATTTATGCCTGGGAAACAAACAGGGTTGTCGTCCTCTTGCTGGCCAGAGCGTTTGGTCGGCGATCTGCCGAACTTCTATTTGTATGCGTCGAACAACCCTTCCGAAGGCATGGTCGCGAAACGTCGTAGTGCTGCGACACTGATCAGCTATCTGACTCCGCCGCTTCGCAATGCTGGACTTTATAATGAGCTTACAGACCTCAAGGCCTCTGTTGATCGTTGGCGTGCTTGTGATCCGCAGAACACGTCGGAGCGCAGCAAACTGGCGAGATTAATTCACAGCCAAGCCGCAGCGCTTGAACTTGTTGAAGAAACGCCAGCTTGGGATGATCACGGCGATGTCTGGGTGCCATACGTTGCTGAAAAATTGTTTGAGCTTGAAGAGACTCTGATCCCCGAAGGTTTGCATATCGTTGGCAAAGCGCTGGATGCCGAGACCCGCAACGGTTACTTGGCAGCAATCGCTGCTGGCACGTCGGATCTAGAGATTTCCGAAAAAGCGATTAATGCCATATCGGCTGGAAAAGGTGCCGTTCAAGCGGCAAAGCATGATGGGGTAAAAGCGAAAGATCCATCATATCGCGCCTATGAAGACTTGGTGCGCCACGATGCGAATTTGACCAATTGCAGCGAGTCGGCTGCGATTCTAAAAGCACTGGATGGGCAGTTCATTCCACCAGTGACCGGCGGGGATCTAATCCGCTCCCCCGAAATCTTGCCGACGGGTCGGAATATCCATGGCTTTGATCCGTTTAAAATTCCAAGCCGCTTTGCCATTCGTGATGGCGCAGAACAGGCAGCACGTCTGATTGACCGACACCTTGAAGATCATGGCAAGTTGCCCGAAACGGTGGCCATGGTGCTGTGGGGCACAGACAACTTGAAATCCGAAGGTGGACCGATTGCACAAGCGCTGGCCCTGATGGGCGCGCGTCCTCGACTGGATAGCTTTAATCGGATTGCTGGCGCGGAACTGATCCCTCTCAAAGAACTTGGTCGGCCTCGTATTGATGTCGTGATGACCATGTCCGGTATCTTCCGCGATCTGTTGCCGTTGCAAATGCGGATGCTCGCGGATGCGGCGTATCTGGCGGCGACAGCGGATGAGCCCGAATTACAAAATTATGTGCGCCGCAATGCGCTGAAATGCCAAGAGCGCGAAGGGTGCGATATCGAAACCGCGGCACTTCGCGTGTTTAGTAATGGTGATGGTGCTTATGGGGCGAACCTCAATCACATGGTTGAGAACAGTGCCTGGGACGACGAAGAAGAACTTGGCGATTTGTTTACACAGCGGAAATCGTTCGGTTACACGCGCACCGGCGAAATTCATCAAAATCAGAAATTATTCCAAGGCATGCTCGGCTCTGTCGATGCGGCCTATCAGAACTTGGATGGCGTCGAAACTGGTGTCACCACCTTGGATCAATACTTTGACTCGTTGGGCGGCATCGCCCGTGCAGCGTCCAAAGAAAATGGAACCAACGTACCGGTCTATATCGGGGATCAAACCCGAAGCGAAGGCACTGTTCGTTCCTTGGGTGAACAAGTTGCTCTGGAAACACGAACACGCGCCCTGAACCCTGCGTGGTTCGAAGGCATGTTGAAGCACGGCTACGAAGGCGTGCGACAAATCGAAGCCCACATCACAAATACGGTTGGCTGGTCCGCAACAACAGGGCAGGTCGATCCGTGGGTTTATCGCGAATTAACAGAAACTTTCATGCTTGATCCTGAGATGCGTGAACGTTTGGCGGAACTAAACTCCAAGGCGTCGGTCGCGGTCGCGAACCGACTTCTTGAAGCACATGAACGTAATTACTGGACACCTGACGAAGAAACACTCGAGGCCCTCAGAACGGTGAGCGAGGAACTTGAAGATCGTCTTGAAGGTGTCGAAGGGGAGATAGCAGCATGAACGAACTAACACGCCCAAAGAATCACGGGCCTGCCGGACAATCGAAGGGCGATGGCGCAGGAAGCGTCCAAGTTCAACTGGACCCCGATATGGATATTGGCGGCGCCAAAGTCTTTTCGGTATACGGAAAGGGGGGCATCGGCAAAAGCACGACGTCGTCTAACCTTTCTGTTGCGTTCTCCAAGCTTGGTAAGCGCGTGCTGCAAATCGGGTGCGATCCCAAGCATGACTCGACATTCACCCTAACCAAAAGTTTGGTTCCAACCGTGATTGACGCGCTGGAGCAAGTGGATTTTCATTCCGAAGAGCTTCGTGTCGATGATTTCGTATTCGAAGGCTACAACGGCGTGATGTGTGTCGAAGCGGGCGGTCCCCCAGCGGGTACGGGCTGCGGCGGCTATGTCGTAGGGCAGACCGTGAAGTTGTTGAAAGAGCATCATTTGCTAGAAGACACAGACGTCGTGATTTTTGACGTGCTGGGCGATGTGGTATGTGGCGGGTTCGCATCGCCACTGCAACATGCAGAGCGTGCACTGATCGTGACGGCAAATGATTTTGACTCAATCTTTGCGATGAACCGTATCGTTGCGGCGATCCAGGCCAAGGCGAAAAACTATCAGGTGCGGGTCGGTGGTGTGATTGCCAACCGAAGTGCCGCAACAGACGAGATTGATCGCTTCAACGATGCTATTGGCCTTAAATGTTTGGCGCATTTTAAGGATTTGGATGAAATCCGTAGAAGCCGTCTTCGTAAGCGGACGTTATTTGAAATGGATCCGACTCCAGCTCTCGAAGCGGTTCAGAACGAGTATCTGAATTTGGCTCAAATCCTTTGGGATGGTGTGGAGCCGCTTCCGGCTGTGCCTATGAAAGACCGCGAAATCTTTGACTTCCTAGGGTTCGATTGATGAATACTTCGGCTTACAATCAGCGCCGCTCTGAAGTCGCGACTTATTTTGACAAGACGGCTGTTGATGCTTGGCGCAAGCTGACATCGGATGCGCCCGTTAGCAAAATTCGAGCGACGGTGCGTGCTGGGCGTGATCGTATGCGCGATACCTTACTCAGCTATCTACCTGATGATCTATCTGGTCGTCGTATCCTGGATGCCGGTTGTGGCACGGGGGCTTTCTCGATTGAAGCTGCCCGCCGCGGTGCCGAAGTGTTGGCCATTGATCTTTCACCGAAGCTTGTTGAATTGGCACAAGAGCGTGTGCCAAGCGATCTTGGTTCGGGCCGTATCGATTGGGCGTCTGGCGATATGTTGGACGAGAATCTGGGTGCGTTTGATCACGTGGTCGCGATGGACAGTATGATCCACTATCGCACACCCGATTTGATCGGCATGCTGGGCCGTTTGTCGGAACGCACATCGACATCGATTATTTTCACACACGCGCCGCGGACACCATTGTTGATGGCCATGCATACGGTTGGGCAGGTATTCCCTCGTGGCAACCGCTCGCCATCCATTGTGCCGGTCGCATCGAAAACGGTGCATAGAACAGTGACTGAGCACCCTCAATTCGAAGGTTGGAATATCGGACGCAGCAAGCAGATCAACAGCGGTTTTTATCTGTCATGCGCGCAGGAGTTGGCAAAGGTTTAATGGACAAGTACCAGGCCATATCAAAGTTTTGGGGGCGGCTCGGCCCCAGCTTCTTGCCGTTTGCTGATGCGGCGTCAAAGGAGCTGCCGTTAAGTCGCATCCTGCGCCTATCGCTGTTCCAGGTCAGCGTTGGTATGGCGATTGTTTTGCTCACCGGAACCCTGAATCGGGTGATGATTGTTGAGCTTTATGTTCCAGCATGGATCGTCGCGACAGTGGTTTCGCTACCATTGTTGATCGCGCCTTTCCGGGCATTGATTGGCTATAAATCTGATACGCGGCGCTCATATTTGGGCGTCCGGCGTGTCCCTTACATTTGGTACGGCTCGCTATTGCAATTCGGTGGCTTGGCCATCATGCCATTCGCATTGCTGGTTCTATCTGGCGATGTCCGTGGTGGCTCGGCAGAGTGGGGCAAAGTGGGAGCCGCCCTTGCGTTCTTTATGGTCGGTGCGGGCATGCACTTAACGCAGACGGCAGGACTGGCGCTTGCCGGTGATTTGGCGACCCCTGAAAAACGCCCGCGCGTGGTTGCGTTACTTTATGTCATGTTGTTGGTCGGAATGACCGTCAGCGCATTGGTGCTTGGCGCATTGTTGCAAGATTTCAACGAAGTGAAGCTGATCCGCGTCTTGCAGGGTGCTGCTGTCGTTACCATCATTTTGAATTTTGTAGCACTTTGGAAACAAGAAGCGCGGAACCCTGAATTAACATCTCACGACAAAGTACAACCGACGTTCTCCGAAGTTTGGCGGAGCTTTAGCGAAGCAGGGCGTTCGGTTCGCCTGTTGGTCGCTGTTGGTATTGGCGCTGCGGCCTTCAGCATGCAAGATATCCTGCTAGAGCCTTACGGTGGCGAGGTGCTGGGTTTATCCGTGGGTGCCACAACCATGCTCACCGCTTTATTGGCTGGTGGGACTTTGATCGGTTTGGCGCTGGCTTCACGTAGTTTATCAAAAGGTGGCGACAGCTATCGCATCGCCGGTTATGGCGCCGTTGTCGGTATGTTTGCATTTGGTGCTATCGTGTATTCGGCCCCAGTAGATTCACCCACGCTGTTTCGGATCGGGACCATGTTTATCGGTCTGGGCGGTGGTTTGTTTGTTGTTGGTACGATGACTGCGGCCATGGCCCTGGCACGTGACGGCAACAGTGGCATCGCCATGGGGGCTTGGGGGGCTGTTCATGCGACGGCCACGGGAGTTGCGATTGCAGCCGGTGGTTACATCCGTGACATTGTTGCCGGATTTGCTGAGTCCGGTGCATTAGGCGAGGCACTCATCAGCCCGGCGACCGGATACATGGTCGTTTATCACATAGAAATTTTACTGCTCTTCGTTGCGTTGGTGGCGATAGGGCCTTTGGTGCGGTTGGCAAACAATCCGGTTGATCGCACTCCACATGAATTCGGATTGAATGAGATTCCAAGCTGATATTGGGGATCGAGGTATATTATGGAAATCGGAGCAATTACAGAATACATCGATGCCGCGCAGGTGGTGTTGTATGTCTTTTGGGCATTTTTCTTTTACATTATTTATTATCTGGTTCAGGAAAATAAGCGCGAGGGTTACCCGCTTGATTCGGATTCATTGGATCCTGCCGGGCGCCGTAAAATCGCCGGTGTCACGTCTGTCCCATCACCAAAAATCTTTGAGATGGAAGACGGTACGATCTATACGGCACCTGATGCGTCGCGTGCCGATACCCGCGTCCTAAAGGCGCAGGCACTGTCTGGCACAGACGGTTTCCCTGTCGAGCCCGAGGGCAACCCGCTATTAGCCGGTGTTGGACCAGGGTCTTATGCGGAACGTGATGATGTCCCAGATTTGACCATTCACGGTACACCAAAAATTATCCCGATGCGCATCGCTGAGGGTTTCCATGTGGACGAAAACGATCCAGATCCACGTGGTATGCCTGTTATTGGGGCGGACGGAAAATCAGGTGGTGTTGTGACCGACCTTTGGGTCGATCCGCCAGAGCATCTGATCCGGTTCCTCGAAGTGCAGGTTGCCGAAGGCAATACGGTGCTCTTCCCTATTAACCTCGTCCGTATTAGCCGACGCGATGGCGAAGTGACAGTTCGGGTCCTGCAATCTCACCAATTCGCAGACATCCCACAATTGAAAAACCCGCATCAGGTTACCCGTCTCGAAGAAGAGAAAATCTTTGGGTACTTCGGTGCAGGCACACTTTACGGGATGCCAGGTAGAACGGAGCCACTCGTATGAGCCATGATGATTTTAACTTTGAGCCCATTCCCGGGTTGCCGGAACGTCCGCCAGAGGGAGAAGAAATCCTTTGGCAGGGTGCGCCGTCTTGGAGTGGCCTTGCCCTTCGGGTGTTTCACCTCCGCAAAGTTAGCATCTACTTTATGATCTTGTTGACGTGGGTCGGGGTGACAGCGGTCTATGACGGCGGCACTGCCTACCAAGCGATGTACGCCATTACGCAAATGTTGCCTTTCCCCGTTATTGGCATTGGTCTGCTGGCGATCCTGACCACGCTTTATCAAAAGACAACGATTTATACGATCACCAACAAACGGGTGGTGATGCGCTTTGGGATCGCTTTGTCATTGTGCGTTGGCTTTCCGTTCAAGCAGGTCAAAGGTGCGTCGCTTCGCGAATGTGGCGATGGCACGGGTGATATCGCGTTGCAAATGACCGGCCCTGACAAAATCGCCTACTTGAACATGTGGCCGTTCGCGCGCCCTTGGTGCTTTAAAATGCCGGAACCGATGATGCGTTCGTTGCCAGAGGCGGCACAGGTCGCGGTGTTGCTGAAAGATGCCTACAAAGCTGAAAAAGGTGCGACGACTAATTCTGACGAGATGAATTCACAACATGCGACCGATCATCCAGGCGCACCTGGCATGATCGCGGCAGAGTAAGGAGACAATTATGGGCCATCACCACGAGATACCAATTCCGCGCGTTGCACTTTTGGGTGCCGGTTTGTTACTCGCGTTGACCATTTTTGTCGCCGCAACAGGTGATCACGGTGGTGTGGTGGCACCGGGCCAGAAGTCTGCGAATGCCGAGTTGTATGTGTCGCTTGGTTTCCGCGACCGCGAAATTGGCGGTGTAGAAGTTGTGAATGCAAAAACCGGCCAGGTGCTTGAAGTTTTTGAGCCTGGGACCAACGGTTTTGCAAGAAGTGTGCTTCGTGGGTTGGTGCGGGATCGCCGGGCCCGGGGCATTGAGTCACAAAGTCCGTTCGATCTTCGGAGTCACGAAGATGGGCGAGTGACGCTATCCGATCCGTTGACGGGGCGGACCATAGAGTTGGTCGCCTTTGGCGCCGATAACGTGGGCGTATTCGCCGCGTATTTGACTGCAGGGGAGAAACGGTCATGACATCGAACAGGCCATTATTTGGCAAGACTTACGAGACAGAATGTACGGTCGACATCGAAAACACGTTCGAGAGCCTTCGGGCGCACGTTATTCTCGATGACGACCCGGACCTACAACCGGGGGATACGGTTCTGGTCCATGGATCGTCAGTGAACGTTCCTTATGGCGAGAAAATGGTGCTGCGGCGTGGCGCGACCGTCACGTTGGCAAATCCAATCGCACGCGCATGGGCGCGGTTTAAGAGTGAGTTTGAGTGCTTTGAGTTATTCGAAGTAAGCTTTTCGGACGGGAGGAAGCTATGACCATAGATACAATGACATTCACCAAAGAGGATACGAACCGTATCGCGCACGAAGATACTGTGCTCAGCCCACGGTTCTATACCACCGACTTTGATGCATTGGACGAGATTGATGTTGAGCCTGTTCGTGCTGAGTGGGATCGCTTGATCGCTGAAATGCAGTCCGACCCGAACCGCTATCACTTCAAGCGCAACGAGAATTGGGACAAGATCAGCCTTGATGATCTTCCAGAAGATCTGCGCAAGGAATTCGTCGATTTCTTGGTTAGCTCATTAACGTCAGAGTTTTCCGGGTGTATCCTGTATGCCGAAATGCGCAAGCGGGGCACAAACCCAGATATTTGCGAGTTGTTCCGTTTGATGAGCCGTGATGAGTCCCGTCATGCAGGGTTTATCAACGATGCATTGAAGGAATTCGGCATCGGTGTAGATTTGAGCTTTTTGACCAAAACCAAAAAGTACACTTACTTCAAACCGAAATATATTTTCTATGCCACTTACCTTTCCGAAAAAATCGGTTACGCGCGCTATATTACCATTTTCCGTCAGTTGGAACGCCACCCTGAATTGCGGTTCCACCCAATCTTTAAGTGGTTCGAAGAATGGTGCAACGACGAGTTCCGTCACGGCGAGGCTTTCGCTCTGTTGATGCGCGCCAATCCGCACCTGCTACGTGGCCACAACAAGTTGTGGATTCGATTCTTTACACTGGCTGTTTACGCGACCATGTACGTGCGTGACCACGGCCGCCCTGCGTTCCACAAGGCACTGGGTGTCGATCCGACCGAATATGATTACAAAGTGTTCGACGTCTGCACGGAAATCTCCAAACAGGTGTTCCCTGTGACATTGAATACGGATGATCCGCGGTTCCGCGCCGGGATGGAACGTATTCGCAAGAGTTCTGACAAGATGTATGCCTACAAGAGCTCAGGTAAGTTGTTGGATAAGGTTAAAGCCGGTGGGATGATGGTTACTATTGCAGCAACATTTGCGCGGATGTATTTACTGCCTGTGAATAGCAAGGAGTTGCCAGCTGAAAGCCGTTTGGAGCCAAGTTGGTAAGCCGATAAACCTATGTCCGAGTATGTCCTACCCGTCGTGATTGCGTTGTTTGTTTGGTGGTTTAGCACCGGCGTTGTGCTGATGCTCGACCGTATGCCACGCAAAACGCATCACATCAGTCAGATGATCGCGACCGTGCTGGCACTGGCGTCGTTCTATGTCTTGATCAAATCAACGTCGGAAACCACCACGATGGCGGCGTACCAAGCATTTGTCGCTGCGATCTTGATCTGGGGCTGGCACGAACTGGCATTTTTGTTAGGGATCGTCACAGGACCGCGGCCGATGCCGTGTCCAGAAGGGGCAAATACCAGCAAACGTTTTCTGTATGCTGTGCAGGCATTGGCGTATCACGAATTAGCCATTCTGATGACCCTTATATTGATTTGGATCATTTCAAAAGACGAAGTAAACCAAGTAGGATTTTGGACGTTCTTAGTTTTGTTTGGGATGAGATTGAGCGCGAAATTGAACATTTTTCTAGGGGTGCCGCATATCAACGAAGAATTCTTGCCAAGCCATCTGGAATTTTTGAAAAGCTACTTCGCGCGTCGATCCATGAACTGGCTTTTTCCAATTTCAGTCACGGTTTCAACCTTGTTGGGGGCATATATTTTCCATGCCGCATTCTTAACTGCGGTTACAGAATTTGCGATCGTTTCCTATATGCTGATTGGGACATTTGTGCTTCTGGGGATGTTGGAGCACTGGTTGTTGATAGTTAGAATACCCGATAGTGCGCTTTGGACTTGGGCGATGAAGGCAACGCCTGAAGAGAAAGCAAATCCTGAGATCGCGAGGTATCAGGAACCGTAATTGAATGAGCATGAGACCATCGGAGAAACCGAAGGCGTTATCTATTAGCGAGAGGAATAATGTGATGGACTACGAAAAGTATTTTACAGGAAGCCTGGATGAGCTTCACCAAGAAGGTGAATATCGTTATTTCGCTGACTTAGAGAGGCATAACGGTGCCTTCCCAAAAGCAACACACCACCGTCGGGATAACGAAGGCACGCACGATGTCACCGTCTGGTGCTCTAACGATTATCTGGGGATGGGTCAGAATCCAAAAGTAATCTCGGCGATGCACGATGCGCTTGATAAATGTGGTGCAGGTTCCGGGGGGACACGGAATATTTCCGGCACCAACCATTACCATGTGAAGCTTGAAAAAGAGCTCGCTGATCTTCATGGCAAAGAATCGGCCTTATTGTTCACGTCCGGTTACGTTTCGAACTGGGCCGCGTTGAGCACGCTGGGTTCGAAACTGCCCAACTGCTTGATCCTGTCCGACTCTTGGAACCACGCGTCGATGATTGAGGGTATTCGTCATAGCCGTGCCGAGAAAAAACTGTTCAAGCACAATGACCCTGAGGATCTGAATAAGATACTGTCAGACCAAGATCCGGATCGACCAAAGATGGTTGTTTTCGAGTCCGTCTATTCCATGGACGGGGATATCGCGCCAATTGATGAAATTTGTGACGTCGCTGATGCACATAACGCCATCACGTATTTGGACGAAGTGCACGCTGTTGGCATGTACGGGCCACGCGGTGCCGGTATTGCCGAACGCGAAGGCATCATGGACCGTGTTACGGTGATCGAAGGTACGTTGGCTAAAGCGTTTGGTGTTGTCGGGGGCTATATCACCTCCACGACAGCGCTGTGTGACTTTGTGCGTAGCCACGCATCGGGCTTTATCTTCACGACGGCATTGCCGCCTGCGGTCGCTGCCGGCGCGACGGAGAGCATCAAGCATCTGAAGCAAAGCAATACAGAGCGAGAAATGCAGCGCCTGCGTGTGTCTCAATTACGCGAAGCATTGGACGCGGCTGGCATACCTCATTTGCAAAACGAAAGCCATATCGTTCCTGTGATGGTCGGCGAAGCGAACATGTGTCGTGCAATCAGCGATCGGTTGATGGATGAATATGGCATCTACGTGCAGCCGATTAACTATCCAACGGTACCACGCGGCACAGAGCGTTTGCGCTTCACGCCAAACCCATCACACGCCGAGGCCGATGTGACGCATCTGGTGAACTCCTTGTCAGAGATCTGGTCTCAGCTCGGTGTGAAACGGGTTGCTGCCTGAAACGCACCTTAGACTTTCCTCTCAATGCTTTGGGCGCTGGATTTTCCAGCGCCTTTTTTCTTGTCTTGGATCATGAGGGTTGAGCAAGATATCGTCACCCTGAGTTCATTTCAGGGTTTATCGTTAATCACGCTCATTGGTGCTTGGTAAAAATCGTCGCCAGAGTAGGTCTCTGACGCAGAGGATGTTATTCAATACAACAAGATAAGAGTACCGTCATTCCCGCGTAGGCGGGAATCTCGACGTGAATTCGAAGTGCAAGAGATCACCGCCTACGCGGGGATGCCAATGAATTTGACCTCACCCTAGACACCTGCGTTCGCAGGCACATGCTCGATCTTGGGGCAAGTTTCGTAACTCAACATTCCTAGATTGATCAAGTTGATACAAGATCCTGGTGTTTCGCTTCGCTGCAGCTGAGAAGGTTTTAATTGATAATTAGAGGGATACCCAAAACCCAGACAAAGAAAAAGGCCGGGGGATCGGCCTTTGTTAGTTTTGTGGTGAGCTTTATTTAGAGGGATGTGATTGAGGGGAGACCCTCCGTATTATTGGGCAACAAGTGCCTTGGGATGATCGTTAAGCGCTTCCCAGCCATACATCGGCTGATTGACCCCCTGGTGGCACGTTTTGCACATGGCTTTCGGTGCATCACCATTTGGGCCGAGACGGTTTTCTGGAAGAGCGCTGGCAAGCGGATCGAGATAAGCCGCATTCAAGTGCTGGACCATGTTGATCCCGTGGAATGCTTTTACCCGTTTATCGCTGCTCTGCGACCAATCACTAAAGGCGCGACTGTTATGACAGAAGTTGCAGCTGACACCGAGACCCTCTGACATGTTGATCATCAACGAGTAGGTTGATTCTGTCAGTTGGATCGTTTGGCCGCCGGCACGCGTTGGCAAAGCACGATCAGCCGCGACCCGGATTTGTGGATCAGGGCTGGTCAGCAGTTGTGTCATCGCATTATAGGGCAGCGATGTGTGACCGTTAACATCCACCGCGAGATTTTGATCGTTGCGAGAAGCAGCGAACCCTTTATCTGCTTGTGGATGGTAGTCTTCGTCCGTCCATACGTATTCCGGCACGTGCTTGCCACGATGGCAGGTGTAGCAGTTAACCCCAACTGCACCGACATGATCCGTATACTCTTTGTTGATGGTTTGGGTCATCTGCATCATGCGACGAGAGACGATCTTGGTGTATTTCTCGTCCGATGCGAAGTTCTCTTCGTTATGGCAATAGCCGCACCCTTCTTCGGGGGCAACCCAAGTAGTCACGCCGAGCATGAAGTGATTGAACTCGTCATCCGTCAGATCGCCGAGAACTTGAACGTTTTCGTACACGTCCTTGGCCAAGTCTCCGCCAGGCTCAACGGAGCCCAGCTCATCTGGGGGCTGGTTGGCTTCCGCCAACTTGGCCTCGATGCGGGGGTTTGAAACCTCGACCATGCCTGTACCTCGGTAGCCGACTTGTTCACTGTCGGTGGGTGGCACCTCAACGTCGGAGAATGCAGCCAGTCCAAGAACGAACACATAAGGAATAGCAACCAGTAGTATGTACTTCATTGTGCTGCTCCTTGGCTCATTGGGTCGACGGTGCCGCCGAACACATCAGGGTAAGGTGGTGCGATGCCGTGTTTGACACCCCACAGGTACCAGTTGTCGACAACGGTGCCGCTCAACAGGATACCGATACCCCCGGTTAGGGTTGTGAAGACGGCGAACCACCATGCCCAACGGTGAATGGATTCCATGGTGGCGTTGAAGCCCATGGTCCAGCGCCAGAACAGGGCAGCACGTTCGGATGCTGTGCCGCGATCGACGATCTGTTCAATCTCGCGTTCACCGCCATAACGGCTGACGGCCAAGATCGTCCCGGCGTGCATCGCGAACAGCAGTGCTGAGCCGTACAAGAACGCAATCGAGAGCATGTGGAAAGGATTGTAGAATAGGTTGCCGTATCTGATCGAGAATGCGGCGGTCCAATCCAAGTGTGAGAAAATGCCGTAAGGCACAGCCTCGGACCAGCTGCCCATCAAGACGGGGCGGATCAGGCCGAGAACCAAGAACAACCAAATGGCGGACGCAAATGCCCAAGCCACATGTGTCCCCATGCCGTGTGCCCTGGCGCGAGTGTAAACACGAGCCCACCAAAGCATAACTGCGACGACCAGGAACGAACTCGAAAGCAGGTACCAGCCACCCTCAGCCATTGGGGGGAATGATAGGCCGTATTTCGGTGCGGGTGGATCAAGCGATAGCCAGAACAACTGGCGAATAAACTCAATCGGATCCCAGCCGACTTGGGCCAACATGTTGAGGCCGACCATCACAAACCAGGTCACACCACACATGATCGAGGCCACGCCAAGTGATCCGAGGTAGAGCGGACCAATTTGAGCGTCACCGATTTTACCCATCCAATAGGATGTCCATGTTTGATTGCCGCGTTCCCATACGCCGGTTTCGGTTTCAACACCGAGGTCAGCAGGGCCGTGCACTTGGACTTGGGTGAAAATATTCTGATATTCAGGTTTAAACATTGGTATTTCCCCCCTTAAGACCAAATCGGCAGGTCAAGCCACCAGGTCCACCATTCGGGCCAACCGCGGGTCCAGAATGGTCCACTGATCACGATGCAGACGGCACTGAAGAAAACAGCTGCCAGCGGCAAGAATAAGCCGACACGGTGAATACCGAGAGGGCCAACGGAGTAGCCGATGGTATCGCGGAAAACGCTGTTTTCGTGTTCTGCTGTTTTTACGGGTTCACCTTTGGCTGGGTTCGTTGCCGACAGCACCAAGCCGCCGTGCAGAGCCAATGCGAGAGTTGTCGTAAAGAAGAATGTAATCGCGAGCATGTGGGCAGGATTATAATGGAAATGCAGGTATTGGTAGCCGACGTTAGAGACCCAATCCAAATGGCTCAGGATGCCATAAGGGAACCCGTGTCCCCATGCGCCGAGCAATACAGGACGAACGATATTTAGCGTCACAAAGGCCAAGATCGCGAAGCTAAAGGCGAATGGAACATGAAGCCCCATACCAAGCTTGCGAGAAATCTCTACTTCGCGCAGCGCCCAGGTCACGAAAGCACCCGTGGCACAAACGGTAATCACCTGCCACAAGCCACCTTCGGCCATCGGGGCCAACGCCAAACCGTACGATAGATCCGGGGGTGCCACGTTGATGCGCCACAAGTTCCAAGTGGGTCCAATCGCGGCGCCGTATACTAGCAGCGCTGTTCCTAATATCGCGAAGAACGCCGTCAGAACGCCAAAAAGGCCGACGTAAAATGGACCGACCCAAAAATCAAATAAGTCGCCGCCAAGAAGCGTGCCGCCCCTGACGCGATATTTTTTTTCAAAATCAAGCATCGCCATCTTTTAGTTTCCTGCTCCCTCATCCCCACAAAGTCGCGGGTGAAAAACGACGGGGGTTGTGGGAGGGCCGTGCTATATAAGCGTTGGTCCTCCCACTTACCCGATGTTGAGGTTCTGCTCAGGGGTCGTGGAAATTCACTTACCCTGACCAATAAACCTCGCCTAGTCCTTACACCGTTAGCCTGGTGGTAAGAGCCAGTTGAAACGCTCCGTGCTCAGCAGGACGAAATGAATCATCGCTGCAATGCTGAACAAGAAAACGCCCTGCACGACCATCACTCTACGAGGGTCAAATACGAGCCAAATACGCCACATAATATATTCCCTTCTAACCGACTAATGTCATGAGAGTGGTGGCCGAGTTCTGCAGCAAGTCAGAAGCAGAGGCCATATCTCCGGAACTGAGCCACGGACGCCATACCCAAACAAGGAAATGGGCGACGATGGCTACAGCGGTGAAAAGCACGAGGCCTTTCATGTAGAAATCGTGGAACTCTCTAGCTTCATCGGGTGTAAGCCCTGACATAGATTCTCTGTCAGACATTACTACCTCCTTACTCACTGGCCTTTCGGCCGTTACCGCATCAAATCCCTGTGCGGCCAGGGCCTCCCGGAGTAGCCCCCCAGGTGGAACAGACACCCAACACCTGCTGGGTGAATTCTTTATCGGCCTCGCATGGGCGACGCCGTCTTGTTAATGCGCTGCCTAGGCTGCGCTACCTTCGACCAGTGATAATCGCGCACTGTCCAAACAGGGCAGAGTCACAATTTCTAAGCCAGCCACACGGGCATTCTTTTCTGCCGCGTCTCGAAGCCGTTTGGCGGCTGAGATACGGGTCAAAACAGGATAGGTCTCTAGGATGCGATTGAGCGCAGCTTGCGCATCTTCGTCCCATGGGAGCTCTTTGTGGCGTGCTGCTGGTGTTGCATCGGTGCGATCCAGGTCAGAGCCAAGAGGTAAGATATGGAACAACGCATCAAATAGAGCGTTACATACTTCTTGGATCAGATAGGTGGCACCGGCGTAACCCATAAATGGCGTTCCCGTGTGACGGCGGATGATACTGCCGGGGAAGGATGCCGGGATAAATACGGCGCGACCGCCAATTTCGGCCAAATACATGCGTTCGTTATAGCTGCCATACAGCACCAATGGGGTGTTGGTATGGATTGCTTTGCGAACTTTTTCGTTATCGGGTTTTTTGCCCGGCTCGCGGCTAAACGCGAAATTACAAGGCAGGCCCATGTCGTCTTCTAGGAATTTACGGATGCCACGTGTGTATGTGGAAGTGGCGCAGATACCAAATGTCGCAGTCCCAAAGAAATCCTGGGTGACAGAACGCCATAAGTCCCAAACCGGTTTGATCGTGGTGTGCTTCTCACGCTCGATAAACGGCTCTGGATCGATTTCTAGAAGCTCGCCCAGGGTACGTAGGAACTGCGTCGTGCTCTCGATACCGATCGGAGCTTGTAGATATGGCTTTTCTAAATTCTCACACAGAATACGCCCGAACTCGCGGTACATACAGATGTTCACATCCGCATCGACCAGCCGGGAAACGTTGGTCAGATGGCTTCCAAGTGGGAACACCATATTGATCTCGGCGCCCATGCCTTCGACCAAGCGACGGATCTCGGCCAAGTCAGACGGCATATTAAATGTGCCATAAGACGGTCCGATGATATTGACGCGGGGCTTGGCACCTTCTTCGCGTTTTTTCTCACGTGGCATTTTGCCTTTAGGTGCGCCGTATTCTGTCCATAGCCAATTGATCGCACGGTCTGCGCTTTGCCATTGATCTTCGTCGATGGTGCGGGGCAAGAAGCGTTTGATTCCTGTCCCCTCGGGGGTGACGCCGCCACCAATCATTTCTGCAATTGAACCTGTGACGACCACGGCAGGTAAATCAGGGTCGAGTGCTTCGTGCGCACGGCGCATGGCGTCTTCGGTCCCTGTTTGACCTAATTCTTCTTCGCCCAACCCGGTCACGACAATCGGTAGCTCATGCGGGGGCAGGGCATCGGTGTAATGCAACACAGATGTGACAGGTAAATTTTCGCAGCCCACCGGACCATCGATGATGACTTGCAGACCTTTGATGGCGGTAAAGACGTAAACCGATCCCCAATATCCGCCAGCGCGGTCGTGATCTTGGACTAGCATCCTATCGCTCCTTCGACCTTGGCTTTTTTATCGACGGGGCGTTTCGCGGCTTCGCGTTTGGCTGCATTCTTTTTGCGGAATGCGGAATGATTTTCTGGAACGTTTTCCCAAACGCCTGCATTGTCGCCTTTGCCCACGCCTTCGAAGAAAGCGTTCATCTTGTCAAAGCGCGACTTGTTGGCGATGGCGTTGTTAAAGAGTTGTCCCAACATGCCAGCACCTGCGGCGCCGAACAGTGGCCTCGCTGATATCAAGTTGGTGTAATAGAGCGATGGAATCGTCAATTCTTTGGCTTTTTGTACAACAGGCGTCGTGCCGACGGCTATGTCAGGTTTGTATTCGGCAATGGCTGCCAAATCTTCTTCAAGGGAGGCGCGGAAGTTCACGTGAATGCCACGCGCTTCGAGCCAATCGCGATCCTGTTTAGACCATGGAGTTTTGGGACATGCAGTTCCGACATACTTTACGTCTGCGCCCGATTCGACCAACAGTCGCGCGACCAACAACTCGGAACCTTCATAGCCGGTAAGTGTAATGCGACCCTTGATCTTACTTCGGGCGAGGCCCGCGGCGATGGGAGGAAGCGCTTGGTTCTGTGCGGCGTCGATTTTTGCTTTCGACACATTGCAGGCTTTGCCAATTTCTTCGAGCCACGTCGCAGTGCCTTCGACACCCACAGGGGCGGAGCCGACAATGCGACGTCCAGCCTCGGTGAATTCACGCGTGACACTGGTGTAAAATGGATGGATCGCAGCTGCTGCGGCGCAATCAAGGGCGGAATATAACTCGCGCCATTCTCGTGTTGGGACAACGGGACCTGCACTCAACCCCAATGGATCAAGCAACTGGCCAATGGTTACTGGATCAACCGGGAACATTTCGCCGATCAATGAAACTGTCGGTTTCTCGCTTATGCCTTGGCTGGGGGCCATGACTGGACCGAGTTCTGCCTCTGTGCGTGCGTATTTCAGCATGGCACCAGCCAGCACATCCTTGGCTTCGGCATGGGTCGGGACGCCGAAACCGGGGACATCAATACCAATGATGCGCACGCCATTGATTTCATCTGGTAGCATCTGCAACGGCACACCGGACGCTGTCGGCACACAAAGGTTGGTGACGACGACAACGTCATATTTTTCTGGATCGGCGAGTTCATGGACCGCGTCGCGAATATCTTCGTAGAGCTTCCCGGTAACTAACGTTTCCGAATTAAACGGGACGTAGCCGACCGAACGGCGTGCACCATAAAAATGAGAGGTAAATGTTAGGCCGTAAACACAGCATGCAGAGCCGCAGAGAACAGACGCGGTGCGGCGCATGCGTAAGCCGACGCGCAATGATCCGAATGCCGGACACATGCTTTGTGGTTTGTCGTGTGGGCCCGCAGGATAATCCTTGGCATATTTTTCGAGGATTTCAGTTTTGCCCGCCTTTTCGGCAGCTGCCTTCATCTGGTCTGCACCAGCGTGACACCCCACGCCATCGGACTTCAGAGCCTCATGGTTGATATCAGCTTCGGCTGGTTCTTTTAGGGCGGCTTTATCGCTCATGCGTGATCGTGTCCCTATGCGTTGTCGTAAATGACTTCGAGAGATTTCTTGGCCAGTGCCGAAGCGCTGCACATGTCTTCGATTTTTGCAGGCGTCAGAACGACATCGCGCCCCGTGTCCTTGCTTGAGAACAAGTCCAGCAATCCATCGTTGGTCAGCGTTTCAGGTTGCTGCGGTGGTGCTTCGGCGACATTGATTGCCAACTCTTCGAAGATCGGTGCCCATTCCCCGCCGGGGAGGCCAATGATCTCGTAGTTCGCACTTTTTCTACGGATGTCCTCGTCAGCAGGAATAGCGGATAGTACTGGAATGCCCACCTTATCTGCGAACGCTTGTGCTTCACCTGTGCCATCATCTTTGTTGATGACCATGCCAGCCACGCCAACATTGCCGCCCAAGTTGCGGAAGTATTCAACCGCAGAACAAACATTGTTCGCCACGTAGAGAGACTGAAGATCGTTTGATCCAACGACGATAACCTTCTGGCACATATCGCGGGCAATCGGCAGGCCAAAGCCACCGCAGACCACGTCGCCTAGGAAGTCGAGCAGGATGTAGTCAAAGTTCCAGTCATGGAACCCAAGTGATTCGAGTTGCTCGAAACCATGAATGATACCGCGACCACCGCAACCACGACCGACTTCGGGGCCGCCCAGTTCCATCGCATAGACACCGTCGCGCACAAAACAGACATCACCAATTTCAAGGGCGTCGCCGGCTTCTTTTTTCTTGCTCGATGTCTCGATGATGGTCGGAACGCTTTTGCCGCCAAAGAGCAGGGACGTCGTGTCACTCTTGGGATCGCAGCCGATCAATAGAACTTTTTTACCCTGCTGTGCCATCATGTAGCTCAGGTTTGAAAGCGTGAAGCTTTTGCCAATGCCGCCTTTGCCATAGATCGCAATCACCTGTGTTTCTTTGGTGACAGGCCCTGTGGCCGGGGCTTCTGGCTCTTGCGCCGCTTCTTCACGAAGCGCCTGAGTCATTTGGTCGGCCGCTGTGGAATTCGTCATGCTATATCGCTCCAATCCATAACCATTTTCAGGCAGTTTTGGTCAGTAAATGCTGTTTCATATGCGGCTTGTGCGTTGCCTGCTGATTCGCGATGCGAGATCAGGCCTTCAAGATTCAACGCACCGCTATCAATCAGGCGACGTGATGCCATTAAGTCGCCTGGGTGAAATTCTGCAGAGATTCTAAAACGGGCTTCGCGCATAAATGCGGGGGGAAAAGCAAAGGATGGTCTGCCCTTATAAAACCCTGCAAGGACGACTTCGCCTGAATGGGCAAGCCGACCGATCAATGTGTCCAAGAGATCTTCATCACCGCTGACATCAATCACTGTGCGGTAATCTGTTCTTTTATCTTGTTCTGGGTCGCAGACGATATAGCCCTCGCCACCTG
>CBFHXC010000020.1:0-42636 GCA_965659695.1 Rhodospirillales bacterium | reverse complement strand
TTTAATGCGTGGCGAAGTCATGGATCTTGTCCGATGACGCTATGCCGCACCGCGCGCCGAGGCAAAAGCCGCATGCGCGAAGTCCGCTTCCATTTCACGGCGCACTTTATACGCAACGCTCTCGGCCGGCGAAGATACATCAGACCAGCAAATGACCGCGTCCTTGGGCAGCGGGTGTTTCAAGGTGATTCCATGGGCCAGTCCAATAGGTACGGCATCGGCTTCTAACGAATCGGCCGCGCGCATCAATCGGCCCCAGACTGTAAACCCACCTTCGCCATCTAATTCCTCACCCGCTTCTAAATCTCGTTTGGCGACGGCAACCACATCACCGTTCCACGCGCGAGGTGCCCCTGTCGGCAATCCAAGCAAACCTGCCCAAGCCACGCTGATCCCCAATTCCAATCCAATCAGGTGATACGGGCGCCACAATGCCGAATATTCGCCGTTGTCGCTGGTCAGCAAACCATAATCAGAAAAACAACGCTTCACGTATTCGGTCGGTGCTTCAAAGGTAACGTAAACGCCCCAGCGCAGATTGCTTGGGATATCGATGCCATCCCGCGTGCGACTGGATACAACCTCAACCATGCCCTTTTCGTCCAACACGCCGCCCGCGGATTTAGGGATTAACTTTGATGCCAGGTCCGATGTGCCACACGGCGGGAACGCGAGGCCACCTTGCGGTGCGATCAAATCACAGGCGTTCGCCAC
Source organism: Rhodospirillales bacterium (assembly GCA_965659695.1). GTDB lineage: Bacteria > Pseudomonadota > Alphaproteobacteria > Rhodospirillales > Casp-alpha2 > UBA4479. The sequence goes on along the minus strand of CBFHXC010000020.1, from coordinate 41,922 downwards.
AGCAGCCATTTCAATGGCCGATTTGGTGCCGTCTAGGAACGAGTTAAACATCTTGGCGTTCATGCCACTTGCCTCAGCCCGCTCTGCCGTCAGACCATAATGGTCCCACACGGTATCGGGGGTGGAGGCATGGAATTCCGGCATATAAAGCGTGCCCTTACCCGCTGCTGTCACCTCAAAACCCGCAGCACGCGCCCAGTCTACCTGCTCGGCAATCAATGATGGCTGGTCACCATAGGCCAGCGAATACACCACACCGGCTTCGTCGGCCTTTTTCTTGAGCAATGGCCCCACCAACACATCTGCTTCGACATTGACCATCACCACATGACGCCCGCGCTCAAACGCGGCCAAGACGTGCCGAATACCAACTTCTGGGACACCTGTGGCCTCAATGACCACATCCAAACCACCAGCGTTAATCAGCGCCTCGCCATCATCGGTCAACCATGTGCTGCCGTTGGCCAGGGCTTTGGCCGCAGATGCTGCGGATACTTGTTCTTCGGACCAACCTGTTTCCAGTAATGATGCCTTGGCCTTATCGACATTCAAATCGGCAACTGCCAGCAAATGCATCCCCTTAGTCAGGCGCACTTGCGATAAAAACATGGTCCCGAATTTCCCGGCACCAATAAGACCCACCCGAAGCGGACGGTTTTGTGCCGCCCGTTCTTGTATCAAATGACTGAGATTCATTTCTTCCCCCTCTCCCTCACGCGGAGGTGACTTTACCACCCCGTTCAACCGCTTGAAACTCCCTAGCAAAGGCGTCACATATTGATAAATGAGCAAAAGGACGGATTGTGGAAAGTATCCTCTCGAACGAAGGTTTGATCAGATTGAGCGTTTTCGTCGGCGTGCTCGTGGCAATGATGCTGTTAGAAACACTGCTGCCTCGCCGCAAACGAGAGCTTGGCCGGGGCGTTCGCTGGACCTCGAACCTAGGCATTGTCTTGATCGATACCGTCGTCGCGCGTCTGTTGATCCCCATTCCGCCGGTGGCTGCTGCACTGTGGGCGGCGGAAAACGGTGTCGGTGTCCTGCATGGCATTGATCTGCCGATGCCGCTGATCGTCGCGGGTTGTGTGATTTTTTTGGATTTAGCGATCTATGTTCAGCACGTGATGTTTCACAAAATCCCAATTTTCTGGCGACTTCATCGCATGCACCATGCGGATACCGAGATCGACGCCACCACGGGCATTCGCTTCCATCCCATCGAAATCGTCCTGTCTTTGCTGATCAAGATCGCCATCGTGCTCGCGTTTGGTATACCCGCCGTCGCGGTTATTATTTTTGAGGTGATTTTGAATGCGTCCGCCATGTTTAATCATGCCAACATGCGATTGCCGCTGGGTGTGGATCGGATTTTGCGTCTCCTCATCGTGACGCCCGATTTCCACCGTGTGCATCATTCGTGGTACCGCGACGAAACGGATAGCAACTATGGATTTAGCCTCACGATTTGGGATCGCATATTTGATACCTATCGTCCACAACCACGCGATGGGCATGACGGAATGACCATTGGATTAAAAGAATTTCGCGAGGAAAAACATCGTGGCATCATCGGTTTGTTGATGATGCCGTTTCGCCAAAATTAACATAGATAACTAGGACGCGCTGCGATCTATCCGGCCCATCATTTGTGCTGTTGCCCGGTCCGTTTCACGAGTGCTTGCAGACAAGGCCGTGATCACACCATCGGCATCGGCGGCAGATCTGTTCTGGCTCATCTTCAATTTGATTTCCAATCGCTCTATAGGCATTTCAAAGGTCACAACTCCCTTCATCTGCCCGATCATTCGTTTTTCTGATAATTGGGCTGTTGACCAATTTCCCGTCTCGTCGCTTTCAAACCGGGACACCAGTTCATCCATGATGGCGCGGACGGCTGACATATCTTCCACGGTGCTCGGTTTACCATGGGCATGAATGGCGGCATAGTTCCACGTCGGCACCATTTCGGGCGTGGTGTACCAACTGGGTGAGACGTACGCGTGTGGGCCGGAAAAGATCGCAGTCGCGGCCAAGTTTCCATCAAAGTGACTCCCCTGGGGATTAGGCTTTGCGACGTGTCCGATCAGCTTCCCGAATTGGGAGCCATCGTCCATTCTGATAATCGGGATATGCGAGATTCCCATATCGTCACCACGGGTCAAGAAAATCGCAAATGCGTTTTGGTCTATTACCTCGTTGGCGATGGCGAGGTCCTCGCTCGCGAAGTGCTTCGGCATATACATGACGATGTCGTCTCCATATTGTTGATTGGTAGCCTCTCCCCCATATCTGGGTTAGAAACATTCGATATTACATAACCAACAATCGGACCAGAGCCGCTTTTGTGCTGGCAGCTGGTACCATCACATCAAAGTGGGAGAGAAATCATGGATGAAGATGTATTCAACATGCAGGTACGGAAATTCCTGAAAAACGTCGGTGTGACGTCACAGCGTGAAATTGAAACAACTGTACGCGAGGCCCTCGCCAGCGGCAAATTATCCAGCGATGAAAGCGTAAGTGCCAAAGTCACATTGACCATCGATGGCCTCGGTCTCTCGACCGATATCACGGGAACGATTGATTTGAAGTGACGAGTTAAGCATCCCTCTCACCTAACCTCTCCCCCTGCAATCGCGGGGGAGAGGACAGGTGAGGGGGGAGCCCAGAACAAAAAAGCTCCCGACCTAAGTCGAGGGCTTTTTCGTAAAATTCAGATACAACTTACTGCCGCTGAACCAATGCCTTTTTGATTTCGGCGATGGCTTTGCCCGGGTTCAAACCTTTCGGGCACGTGTTCGTGCAGTTCATGATTGTGTGACAACGGAACAGACGGAACGGATCGTCCAAATCATCTAGGCGTTTGCCGGTTGCTTCGTCGCGGCTGTCAGCGATCCAGCGATAGGCCTGCAACAGAACTGCTGGCCCCAAATACCGATCACCGTTCCACCAATAACTAGGGCACGATGTCTGACAGCAGAAGCACAAGATGCATTCCCAAAGACCATCAAGCTTTTCACGCTCTTCCGGGCTTTGCAGGCGTTCCGTGGTTGGCGGTTGCGTATCGGCCTGCAACCAAGGTTCAACCGAGCGATACTGCGCATAAGGCACGTTCAGGTCAGGCACCAGATCCTTAATCACCGGCATATGCGGCAATGGATAAATCTTTACGTCGCCGTTAATTTCTTCAATGGATTTTGTGCAAGCCAGTGTGTTGGTCCCATCGATGTTAAAGGCGCATGAGCCGCAGACACCCTCACGGCATGAACGACGAAATGTCAGTGTCGGATCAATTTCATTTTTGATTTTGATCAGCGCATCCAGAACCATTGGTCCACAGGTATCGAGATCGACTTCGAACGTATCCAAACGCGGGTTGTCACCCGTATCCGGATCATACCGATAAATCTTGAAGTTCCGTGTGTTTTTCGCGCCCTCGGCCTTGAAGGTCTTGCCATCTTTGACTGTTGAGTTCGCTGGAAGTGTAAGTTCAACCATCTTTCAAACTTTCCTTAGTAGACCCGGGCACGAGGTTCGATGTACTCGACCTCGTCCGTCAGCGTGTAATCATGAACAGGGCGGTAGGTGAGTTTGCATCCACCCTTTTCATCGGTCCACGCAAGTGTGTGCTTCATCCAGTTTTCATCATCACGATCCGGATGGTCCTCATGGGCATGCGCGCCGCGGCTCTCGTGACGGGCTTCAGCGGAATACAATGTCGACACTGCATTCGGCACCAAGTTCGTCAGTTCAAGCGTTTCAACCAGATCAGAGTTCCAGATCAACGAGCGATCATGGACTTTGACGTCGGACAACTGCGAGTTCGCTTCATCCAATTTCTCAACACCCTCGCTGAGAACCTCGGATGTCCGGAAAACCGCCGCGTTGTTCTGCATGACCCGCTGAATGTCACCGCGGATTTTTGCCGTCGGTATGGCACCGTCCGCATGGCGAATATCATCAAATCGCTGCAATGCTTTTTCAGCCGATGCTTTGTTAAGTGGCGGCAGCGTGCCACCTGGCTTAACAATCTCTGCTGCGCGGATCGCGGCGGCACGACCAAAGACAACGATATCCAACAACGAGTTCGTACCCAAACGGTTCGCCCCGTGCACAGATGCCGATGCGCATTCGCCGATGGCCATCAGGCCTGGGCTAACCCGATCTGGGTCATCCGCCGTGGGGTTTAGAATCTCGGTGCGGTGATTGGTTGGAATACCGCCCATGTTGTAATGCACCGTCGGCAACACAGGAATAGGTTCCTTGGTCGCGTCAACACCCGCGAAAATCTTCGCCGTTTCGGTGATACCTGGCAGGCGCTTGTTCAAAACATCGCCGCCCAAATGTTCCAGGTGCAAGTGAATGTGATCGCCGTCAGCGCCGATGCCGCGACCTTCGCGAATTTCAACGGTCATCGAGCGGGACACAACATCACGAGACGCCAAGTCTTTGGCCGTTGGGGCATAACGCTCCATAAACCGCTCGCCTTCCGAGTTGGTTAGGTAACCACCTTCACCACGTGCACCCTCGGTGATCAAACACCCGGAACCATAAATTCCAGTAGGGTGGAACTGCACAAATTCCTGATCCTGCAGCGGTAACCCTGCGCGGGCGACCATACCGTGGCCGTCACCTGTACATGTGTGCGCGGATGTCGCCGAGAAATAGGCACGGCCATATCCGCCAGATGCGAACACCGTCATGTGGGCCTGGAAACGGTGCAATGTGCCGTCATCCAGGTTCCATGCGAGGACGCCTTGGCAGACACCTTCGTCGTCCATGATCAAATCGGTTGCGAAGTATTCGACAAAGAATTCCGCATCGTTTTTGAGCGACTGTTGATAAAGCGTATGAAGGATCGCATGACCTGTTCGGTCAGCCGCAGCGCAGGCACGCTGCACAGGCTTTTCGCCGAAGTTCGACATGTGACCACCGAACGGACGCTGGTAAATCTTGCCTTCTTCAGTCCGAGAGAACGGCACACCGAAGTGCTCTAGCTCATAGATGGCAGGCACAGCCTCGCGGCACATGTATTCGATGGCGTCTTGGTCACCCAGCCAGTCGGCACCCTTAACGGTGTCGTACATGTGCCAGATCCAGTTGTCTTCTTCCATATTTCCCAGCGACGCACCGATGCCGCCCTGGGCCGCAACCGTGTGCGAACGTGTTGGGAAAACTTTGGTGATGCATGCAGTTTTCAGGCCTGCGGCCGCCATGCCCAGCGTCGCGCGGAGACCCGCACCGCCGGCACCTACGACGATAACGTCGTACTTGTGATCAACAATTTCGTATGACTGTGGCATGTATTCGTTAGCTCCCGAACGTCAGCCGGATAACGGCAAAAATAGCGCAACCGCCCATAAGTACGACGGCGAACTTCATAAGGATCAGTGAGGTAAATTTCGCGGTCTCACCGTGGATATAGTCTTCGATGATGACCTGTAGCCCCAACTGCGCATGATGGAACATCGTCAAGATCAACAGGATCAACAGCAATGGGTTATAATGGGACCCGACCCAAGCCGTGAACGTGGCCAAGTCTGCACCGACCATGCTTGTTCCAGAAATTACGAACCACAGGACCAGCGGCACCAGGGCAATCCCCGACAAGCGCTGAACCCAAAAATGATGTGCCCCATCTTTGTTGGAGCCTAAGCCGCGAACACGGCCGAGTTGCGTACGCATTTCCATGATCAGCCTCTCACCGTATAGGCAACAATGAATGTCGCAATGGTCAGTAGCGACGCTATGACAACAACAGCGATTCCAGAGGCACGAACTTGTTGAAGCTCAAACCCCCATCCTGCATCCCAGGCCAAATGTCGAATGCCGTTCGCCAAGTGATACCAAAGCGAGAACACTACGCCGAGAAGGATCACGCGACCGATGAACCCACCAAGGAGGCTTTGCGCTGTCGCGTACATCTCTGGTCCATAGGTGGCGGACATCAACAGGAACGTCAGCAGGAATGCACCTGCGCACAACACAACACCGGTAATCCGATGCATAATCGAAAGCACCGAAGTCAGTTGCGGTTTATAAACCTGTAAATGGGGGGAAATGGGACGATTGTTTGCCGTCATCTTCGTTAGCCTTATAAAACTGAAGCACCTTGTTGCGCCATGATAAGCGCAATCCGATGCTCAGTCGTACTCGCCGTCCCCCTTCAAGTCAACGCCGCTGGGTGCAGCGCAACAAATTCTGTAATCGCATACCAACATGGGCAAAAGGCTACGTTAGAACAGCAAACTAAGGCGTTATTCGAATAACTCGGCCCGATCCATTGGGAAAGCATGATAAATCCGGTCAGGCCTTCATTTTGATCACAGCTTGATGTGCATAGGATGTGGATAAATTGGGGATAACCTGCCGAGTTTTGCACAGAAAATACGACTTACCCCCAATATTCTCGATAGCGAACAAGCCGGAATCAGCGCAAAATTTTGACGTGCGAAAGATGCCATCTGGGATTTTGGGGCTTTGGCAACTTTATCCTGGTCGAGGGGGTAGTTTGGGAACTCTGGACCTTTACTTAACCTGAGACATCATTCGAACGTGGTGGACGTGTCTTCGGAAACGTCGGCCAGTGTCCACTCTCTGCCCAGGGAATTGGATGCGGTGTTCGAAGATGATGGAGTGTCCCTTTTGGTGAACATTCGAGAGTATGTTCGCTATGAGGCGCAACGGAAGTTGGCCGATCTCTGCCCAGGGTGCGCCATCGACCGGAGCGTGTACACGGCGTCTATCGCGCGAACGGAGCCTGGCCGGCTCCAAGAGGCGTTAGGTGTGCCGATCCAGCGGTACGCGGTAGCAGTTTCCCAGGATTGCTTCCCCTGACGCCTCTTTTATTACTTCCGGTACTATTTCGGCATCAACACCCAGTAATCGAGATCCAAGACCACATGCGGAAGGTACTTGCCGTCCCCGCCCTTGAGCGGAAAATCAGCGGGTGGATGATCCTTGGTTCCCACGGTCCGAAGCCGGAGCGCACCCAGATCATCGCGGCCATCTATATCGGCTTTGTCCAACACCTCTGACCACGCGAACACCGTGTCCCCGGCAAAGATCGGGTTCGAATGGGCACCAGCGTTAATCGCCAGCACCTTAAACGCATTGGCCAGACCATTGAATGAAAGTCCGCGGGCCAGAGAAATGACGTGCCCACCATATACAAGGCGTTTACCGAATCGCCCTTTGGCTTGTTCATACTGATTGAAATGGACCTTGGCCGTATTCTGATAAAGGCGCGTCGCCAGCATGTGTTCGGCGTCTTCGACGGTCATGCCATCCACATGATCGATTTTTTCACCGATTTCATAATCGCCAAATCGATGCGGGGTGCCCGCCAAGGTATTGTCATAGGCCGACATCGTCAGACCACCCGGGATCACAAAATCATCCGCGGCGACCACGTTGCTGAGTTCGGGCACAATAGGTTCTGGCGCTGCGCTGGCGTGATCGCGTTTGTTGACCATGACCCAGCGCACGTAATCGATGACAATGTCGTCCCGCTGGTTTTTGGCAATGGACCGCACGTAGACAACACCGGTCTTGCCGTTGGAATTTTCCTTCACGCCGATCACATCCGAAGACGTACGAATGGTATCACCGACAAAAACCGGCACGCCAAAGATACCCTGCGCATAGCCCAAGTTGGCGACTGCGTTCAGCGAGATATCCGGAACCGTTTTCCCAAAGGCGATATGGAACGCCAGAAAATCATCAACCGGTTGATCTTCCAACCCAATCGATTTGGCAAATTCAGCGGATGACGTGACCGCGAACCGACCGCCGTACAATCCGGTATAAAGTGCAACATCGCCCGCCGTAATGGTGCGTGGCGTGGCGTGATGCAGGGTCTGGCCGGGGGTGAAATCTTCAAAGAAGTTTCCTGCCACTGTTTTCGCGGCCATTGTCTTAGTCGTCATGATTTAGGCCGCCGCGTTGTTGATGGCATTGGAGAGGCCGATCAAGCGCTCGGCTTCGGCCACGTGCAGGTTTTCAATCAGCTTACCATCAACGACGACGACACCTTTACCCGCTTCTAACGCCTCGGCGTGGGCGGCGATAATCCGCTCTGCCCACGCAATATCATCGGCAGACGGCGCGAATACGTCGTTCGCCATCTCAATCGTTTTCGGATGGATCAGCGTTTTACCATCCATGCCGAGATCACGCCCCTGCTCGCACGATGCACGGAACCCATCATCATCGTTCAAATCCATATAAGCGCCATCCAACACTGATGCGCCCGCAGCGCGCGCCGCCAAAACACATTTCGATAGCGAGAAAACAAACGGCAATCGGTCGACGGTATGACGACACCGAAGGTCTTTGGCCAAGTCGTTCAGACCCATGACCAGACACCCCACACGCGGATGCGCGGCGGCGATTTCATGGGCATCCAACACACCCTGCGGCGTCTCGATCATGCACCAGATGCCCATGTCGGCAGCCGCACCTGCGGCATCCATCTTGGCCGATAAATCCAACACCATCTGGGCGCTATCGACCTTGGGCAAAACCAGCGCATCGCAGGGCACCTTTGACATCGCCTCTACATCATCGATACCCCAGTTGGTGTCGAGCGGATTGATCCGCACCGTAATTTCCTTGTGACCAAACCCGCCCGCGTTCAATGCGTCTGCAATCTGCGCGCGCCCGACATCTTTGACATCCGGTGCGACCGAGTCCTCTAGGTCCAATATCAGCGCGTCTGCGGGCAACGTGCGGCCCTTTTCCAGGGCGCGGGCATTTGATCCCGGCATATAAAGTACAGATCGGCGTGGGCGTGCCGATACATCGGCTTTTTCGTTTGCAGTCACTGGTCTCTCCCGCTCAAAATTGTGCAGCGCAACAAACTACTATTTGACGCAAAGGTGTGGCAAGGTCGCATCATGGATATTGTAAGCGTTCAGTCACGCGTGACGTGGGGATATGTGGGAAATGCCGTTGCCGTGCCTGTTTTGCAGGCGCTCGGCACCAACGCATGGCCTGTTGATACGGTGCGACTCAGCTTTCATCCCGGTCATGGTGTGCCATGGCGCCGGTTGGCAGAACCGGACGAGGTTCAGGAACTCCTGACGGATTCGATTGAAAAGGCTGGACCAAGCTTGGGCTTTTTAATGGGATATCTGGGAAACGCGGAACAGGGCCAGACATTGATCGACATGTTGATGCGTCAGCGAGACGCTGAACACAACAGTCCTTTTTATCTCGATCCGGCATTTGGCGACGATCCTGGTGGCGCGTATGTCGATCCCTCGATCATTGAATTTTATAGCCAACAGGCCATACAACATGCAGATGTCGTGATGCCCAACCGATACGAGTTGGCGACGTTGAGTGGTCAAGGCATCGCATCGGTCGACGACGCCATTCAGGCTGGACTGATGCTCATAGCAACGGGTTGCAAAAGTGTCATGGCGTCATCCATCCCGGCATCCGATACCATATTGGCCAACGTTTATGTGGACGCGGGCAAAGCCTTCGTCTGCGAAACAAAACGCATTCCGCTCAAATCAAAAGGCACCGGTGATTTATTGAGTGCGGCATTTTGTGGTTATCATTCGGCCGGACATGCGCCGGATCAAAGCCTGGCCAGCGCCTCCGCCATTGTACAGCGCGCATGCATTCACGCATCGGAAAACAAGCTGTCGGAACTCAATATGATCGCTCTGCTTCGTGACATTCATGCTGGCATAGCGCCGCTGCCCGTCGAACAGAAAACATAAAAAAAGCGCCGCCCAGAAATTCCAAAACAGAAATCCCAAAACGGCGCTAATATTTGGATGAGGAAAGACCGATCTATTCGGCAGCTTTCACCATATACTGACCGATTAGCGTTTCGGCGATTTGCACGGTATTCAGTGCCGCACCTTTGCGCAGGTTATCAGATACAACCCACAGGCTGATCCCGTTATCGACAGTTGGGTCTTGGCGGATACGGCTGACGTACACATCGTCTTCGCCCGCACTTTCTTTTGGTGTCACATAGCCACCATCACCACGATCATCGAGAACGGTAATCCCCGGTACCGCACGCAGGGCATCGCGGGCCTCTTCTTCGCTGATTTCTTGTGCGAATTCCAAGTTCACCGCTTCGGCATGACCGACAAATACCGGGACACGGACGCAGGTCGCGTGCACTTTGATTTTCGGATCGAGAATCTTCTTGGTTTCGACGACCATTTTCCACTCTTCTTTGGTGGAGCCGTCGTCCATGAACTTGTCGATATGCGGAATGCAGTTGAACGCGATCTGCTTGGTGAACTTTCGAACATGCTCTTCTGGCGACTGGTTCGAATAGACACCCTTGGTTTGGTTGTACAATTCGTCCATACCCTCTTTGCCCGCACCGGACACGGACTGATACGTGGACACCACGCAACGCTCAATCGTTGCCAGATCGTGCAATGGTTTCATGGCGACAACCATCTGAATGGTCGAACAGTTCGGGTTCGCGATGATGCCTTTTTCGCTGTAGCCCGCAATCGCGTCCGGGTTCACTTCGGGGACGATCAACGGCACATCCGGGTCCATCCGCCAATGCGATGTGTTGTCGATAACAACGGCACCCGCCTTGGCGGCTTTCGGGCTGTACTCTGCGGATACAGATGCACCCGGTGACGACAACACGATGTCAGTGCCCTTAAAATCAAAGGTCGCCAGATCTTGGACTGTGATATCGTCATCGCCAAAGGCAACTTGGCGTCCGACCGATCTGCTGGACGCCAGCGCGACAACTTCGCTGACCGGAAAATTCCGCTCGGCCATGATGTCTAAAAGTTCCCGGCCCACATTTCCAGTGGCGCCGACAACGGCAACTTTGTAACCCATTATTCTTCTCCTCATCGCAGGCCAGAAGCCCATTCAAATTTGGCCCAAACCCCGGAAACCTGTAACGCTGACCACAAATAATTAAGGCCCGCGGAAGTTCCAGCGGGCCGTTTCATCAAGTCACGAAAAAGCCGCCCGCTAGTGCAGGGTCTTTGTCTTTTTCGTTGTGGTTGGCGCAAAAAACATTTTGATACCTTTTAAAGTCATCGGTTGATCCCGACGAATTTCGAGCGGAACATAGCCACATCGACCAAATATCGCAAGTATTTCTGTCTGCGGGCATTAAAAAAACCCACAGGGATAATTGGGAACATAAGGGGACAACATGCTGATCCGTTACTTGGCACTTATATTGGCCTGCCAGCTCGTCGGCGAAACCATCAGCGTCGCCGCGGATATTCCGGTGCCCGGACCTGTGATCGGCATGGCCATCTTGTTCATTGGGCTGTTGATCAAGCGCGGCTTGCCTGCGGGATTGGAACACGCGGGCGGCGGACTGCTGCGGCACTTGGCGCTGTTGTTCGTGCCCGCAGGCGTCGGCGTCATGCTGCACGTGCCCAGGCTCGCCGATGAATGGTGGCCGGTGCTTCTCGCCATCGTGCCCGGCACATTGATCGCCATCGCCATCACCGCGTTGGTCATGCAATGGCTGGGACGTAAAACCATCGCCGAGGAGGATCGCGTATGAGCCCGCCTGATCTTTCTGAAATCTGGGTGTATTTGTCGCAGCGTCCGCTCACCGGCCTGACACTGACATTGGTGGCCTACGCCATCGGTGATTGGCTGTATGAAAAATCGGGACACTATCCACTTTTGAACCCGGTCCCCATCGCCATCATTGTGATCGTCGGGTTCTTGATCATCACGGGCATGCCCTATCAAGATTATTTCGAAGGCGCGCAATTCGTTCACTTCCTGTTGGGGCCTGCGACCGTTGCGCTCGCGATCCCGCTCTATCAACAATTGGATCAGCTGAAACGATCCGGTCCCGCATTGGTCGTGGGGATCATCGCAGGAGCGGTGTTTGCATCGGGTGCCGCTGTCGGGCTCGGCTGGATCGCCGGCGCCAGCGAACAAACACTGCTGTCCATCGCACCCAAATCCGTCACCGCACCCATCGCCATGGGCATCGCCGAACAGCTGGGCGGTTTGCCGTCATTGACTGCGGTGTTTGTGATTTTGACCGGGATCACGGGGGCTGTCCTCGGCCCGTTCGTGTTGAACATTTTCAGGGTTAAAGATTGGCGCGCCCGGGGATTGGCCATGGGGGTCGCCGGACACGGCATCGCCACGGCACGCGCCCTTCAGGTGAACGCCACCGCCGGTGCGTTCGCAGGCATCGCCATGGGCCTCAACGGATTGGCGACGGCGATCCTGTTGCCGATTATTTTTGGGTTGGTGTTTTAGTGTCTGTCTCAAGCAAGACATAGATGCTTGTGTATAGGTGCAGTTATCACTTCATAAGCAATCTATTCCGAATGGGCTAACCTACGGCAAACGCCTAGGGTCAAATTCCTACTCTGTGCTTCTTTGACATATTCCTTGTATTTATCGGGTCTATTCCAATCCCATTCCTCGAGAGCAATTTTACAGAGCCTAGCGTCATCGAGACTTTGAGCATTGACCCCTTTCGTCTTTGAAGCGCTTTGACCACCATATGAAACAGGCCCTTTCCAAACCACGTACGACGCTTCATCAAATATGAAACACTTCTGTCCTGTGCGCTTCTCGCATCGGGATATGAGATCGAGCACCATAACATCAAACTGGCATTCCCCAGTCCCAGCAGCGCAATAAACGTAGCTCGCATCGCGCCCATCTTCTGTGATGACATAATATTGAGGGCCCACCCCCTTCAGATATGAATTCTGATAGTGGTTGGCGACCGCGTCCGACAATGTAATCGGCCCCGTCCCAATAAAATCATCAGTGGTCTGACACCCCGAAATCAAGATTGCCAGCACAGCAAGGCATATAAATTTTTTCATGGGTTCAATCTCATGATAACAACTACACTATTTAGGCGTGCACTCTTCTCTGGTTAAGCGCCGTGACTTCGCCTCTTCGACATAGGCCATAGAAGCTTCGTCTTTTTTCCATTCCCCGCCTTGAACCGCCAAAGTACACAGCGCCAAATCTGACAAATCATCAAAACCGCCAGAATTACCAAACTCTACATCCTTGGATACATCTGGCATCAACAAGGCAGGGCTATTCGTGGATGGGTTGGCAGGACGCTGACCCGTTTTGCCCCAAAACGAAACATCACCTTTCTAAACAATTTCCTTACCGATCGCAAAAACCGGGCAGGGTATGCCCGTCCAGAACCCACATTCCTTCATACCCTTTTCCAAGCTCCGCTCCGCATTGCAGTTACCCGTTCCAGCAAAGCAACCAAGGTAGCTGGAGAACTTGCCGTCTTTCGAAAGCAAAAAGTACTCAGGACCCGTGTTCCTTAGGTATTCATCTTTAAAAGCCCGCGTCGCGGCCACCGACAGCGTAACGGCACCCTCGCCAATGAATGGCTCAGCAGCCTTTCTACTATTTTGTTGGTTCGTCGTTTGACACGCAGAGACCAAAACCGCCAATACGGCGATGCATAGAAATTTTTTCATAGTCTCAATTTTAAGGGGATCGCAACGACGATCAACACCAATAACTTGCACATGCCGATGAATCACTGACACGTGACCGGGGTCAGATTACGCATCGCCGCAACGCTCATGTAAAGTGTGAGCTCAATCATGAACAAAGGGTTTTTGCCGACGATGGCCAGCTCGCATATCGCCTCATCTGGTAACTTCGAAATGTAGGCGTGACCGGCATCAGGAGCATTTTCAATCTCCCGTACGATCTGGGTGCAATCGCTGATGTCTAGATCACCCACAGCATTAATGAATGGGGTATCAGACGAATTATCCTGCCCCTCTGTGGCATGTTTCAGTTCATAAGCGGCCATCCGGCAAACGTAAAAATCAATATGACGTCTCGGCACAGGTATCGCCTCTACATATTCGACAGCATTATTGATGATTTTGTTTTCGCAGATGACCGGCGACATCTCGCGATTTTGTGCCTCAGAAATCAACCGGGGCGTGCCGGGCCTGGTTGTCCAGTTGGCATCGTCCGATAGCGTGATCATACAAAGCGCTAAATCTGACAGGCCGCTAAAAGAGCCCTCGGCAGAGGCTATAGATGTCACCGCTTCGAGAGGGCTCGCCTCGGGGATGATGCCGTCACTCGCGTCGGTCGCAGCAGATGACGATGGCGATTGCTGTGGCGGCGGCGGTGGGGGGACATATTCAGGAACACGAACCTTTACCGAACATCCCAAATCTGCTCTTCCCCTCTGGCGAGCAAATAGCACTCAGTCCCCGCTCGTTTTTCACACGAACCAATTGCGCGTTCGACGATCAGATCGACTTCGCATTTATCAGGACCATCATCACAATAGGTGATCTCGGAAAAGCTGCCGTCCGCAGAAATAATGAAGTAACCGGGATCATCCAGCCCTTGGTATATTTGCTCATAGATGCGCGATGTTTTCTCGCTCAGCGTCAAAGGCCCTGAGCCTGTTTTCAGCTCAGGTGCAGTGCACCCTGTCAGCACAACAGCCGATAATATGAAACTGAAAATCCCACGCATGGCCCCATTCTGCCTTCAGAATGGTATAGCCTCAAGCGGGAAGGCTTACGCCGCCAGCTTATCCAACTCGGCGCAGACTTTCTCACCCATTTCGGCGGTGGAGACCATCGTCGCACCCTCGGTCATGATGTCGCCGGTGCGGAAACCCTGATCCAGCACGTTGGCACATGCCTGTTCGATCAGATCGGCGTCCTCGCCCATATCGAACGAATAGCGCAGGCACATGGCGTACGACAGGATTGTTGCCAACGGATTGGCTTTGCTTTCGCCCGCGATATCAGGGGCGGAGCCGTGGACCGGTTCGTACATCGCGCGGCGGCGGCCACTTTCGTCGGCGGCGCCCAAGGATGCGGATGGCAACATGCCAAGCGAGCCTGTGCACATGGCGGCGCAGTCGGAGAGGATATCGCCGAACAGGTTGTCGGTGACGATCACATCGAACTGCTTGGGCCAGCGCACCAACTGCATGGCGCAGTTATCGGCGTACATGTGCTCGATCGTGACATCCGGATAATCGCCCGCAACTTCGGTTGCGATCTGACGCCAGAACACGCCGACTTCCATGACGTTGGCTTTTTCAACCGAATGTAATTTCTTGTTTCGCTTTTGCGCCAGCTCGAACGCGGCACGGACAACGCGCTCGATCTCGTCACGGGTATAGGCGGTCGTATCGATCACACGCTCTTGCCCTTGGAACGTATCGTTGCCTTTGGGCTGGCCAAAGTACGTACCCGCCGTCAATTCGCGAACGATCATGATATCAAGACCGGAAACGACGTCTTCTTTCAACGACGATGCCTCGGCCAATGCCGGCATACATGTGGCCGGACGCAGGTTCGCGAACAAATCCATTTCTTTGCGAAGCTTCAGCAAACCCGCTTCGGGGCGGGCGTCGCGCGCGACGTTATCCCACTGCGGGCCACCGACCGCACCCAACATGACCGCATCCACGTTCATGGCTTTTTCAAGGGTTTCATCTGCCAACGATGTTTTATGTGCTTCGTATGCCGCACCGCCAACCAAGTCTTCTTGCACGTCGAATGACACATGACGCCGCTTATCCATCCAACCGATCACGCGGTTGACCTCTGACATGACCTCGGGACCGATCCCGTCACCGGGAAGCATTAAAAGTTTCTTATTGGCAGCCATGTTTTCGTTTCCTCTTTATCAAATCTCCCTCCCCCCTTGCGGGGGAGGGGTGGGGTGGGGGGTATGGTCACATCCCCGAAACTGTCAGGAGAGCACACCCCCTCCCTAGCCCTCCCCCCTCAAGGGGGAGGGAAAATTAAGCAGACGTCGTTTGCGCCATCCACGGCATGGACTGTTCGCGCTCGCCTTCGAAGTCACCGATCTTGTCATCGTTCAACATTGTCAGGCCGACATCGTCCAAGCCTTCAAGCAGGCACTTCTTTTTGAACGGGTCGATTTCAAACGAAACTGTGCCGCCATCGGGGCCAGTGATCGTTTGCGCTTCCAGGTCGATCGTCAGTTTGGCGTTGGCCCCACGTTCGGCATCGTCCATGACCTTTTCCCAATCTTCCTTGGGCAAGGCAATCGGCAGAATGCCGTTTTTAAAGCAGTTGTTATAGAAAATATCGGCGAAGCTGGGGGCGATCACGCACTTGATGCCGAAATCCAACAGGGCCCATGGGGCGTGCTCTCGGGACGAGCCACAACCAAAGTTTTCATCAGCGACCAATATTTCTGCATTGCGATAGGCAGGTTGGTTGAGGACAAAATCCGGATTTTCATTGCCCTGATCGTCATAGCGCATTTCTGCAAACAGGTGCTTACCCAGGCCGGTCCGCGCAATGGTTTTCAAGTACTGCTTGGGGATGACCATGTCGGTATCGACGTTAATCATATTCATCGGCGCCGCCACGCTCGTCATTGTGTCGAATTTATCCATTTCGCATTTCCTCCGTTAATCGTTTGCTGATGGGTGCTGTTCGCCAGCAATGACGGCACCCGGCAATTTGTTGCGCGCCGGGGCCAATGGGCATGACCACCGGGGCGAATACGCGCACGATGGATTGTACGCAAAGTTGAAATCTAAAATCATGCGGCCGTCTTCGACTTGGCCCAGGTCGGCACCTTTGATGCTGTCGAGCAGATACCGGCCGCCGCCATACGTCGTGGTGCCGTTGGTGGCATCGCCGAATGGCAGAAATAATCCACCGCCATAACCACCCAGCCAATAAATCGTCAGCTCACCGCCTAGCTTATCGGCCAGACCGACCGTTTCCAAAACGGGTTCGATCACCAATCCGCCATCATCCATCAGGTCGATGGTCTCAATCGTGCGGTCATCGGGTGTTTTGGTCTCGACCAGAAACCGGTAGTCAGTGTCGAAATCAAAGTACGGCTGTTCCTTGAACGTCGCTTTCTCGTTCGCGTTCAACGGCGACATGGCGTGCGTCTTCATCAGGTCGTCACGGATTTTCCGCCAGCCGTCCCACGCCTGCGCGGCATGGTTCGGCACACTGCGAATCCCCGCATAGGTCTCCGATACGCGCCGACGCCAATCCGCCAGCGCGTTCGGGTCAGTGACTTTGGAAGACGCCTGATCCATTAATCGAGATCGCGAACGTCCGCGATGTGACCGGTCACAGCAGCGGCCGCTGCCATCGCAGGGCTAACCAAGTGCGTGCGACCTTTGGGGCCTTGGCGACCTTTGAAGTTCCGGTTCGATGTGGATGCAGAACGCTCACCCGGCTCCAGCTTGTCGGCGTTCATCGCCAAACACATGGAACACCCTGGCTCGCGCCATTCCCAACCGGCTTCGATCAGGATTTTGTCCAACCCTTCTTGCTCGGCTTGTTCTTTGACCAATCCCGAACCAGGGACCATCAACGCCTGAACGTGATCGGCGACCTTGCGACCCTTAGATATTGCAGCAGCGGCGCGGATATCTTCGATCCGGCCATTGGTGCAAGAGCCAACAAAGACCTTGTCGATCTTGATGTCTGTCATCTTCATACCGGGCGTCAGACCCATGTATTCCAATGCCAGCTTGGCGGATTCTTGTTTCGCAGGATTGTCGAAATCTTCTGGTGTTGGGACCGTGTCGGTGACCGATACCACGTCTTCTGGGCTGGTGCCCCAAGTGACTTGCGGGACGATTTCAGAAACGTCGAGCTCGACTTCTTTGTCGTACACGGCATCCGCGTCAGATGGCAGTGTCTTCCAGTAATTGACGGCAGCTTCCCAGGCAGCACCCTTTGGTGCCATCGGGCGACCCTTCATGTATTCGAACGTGGTTTCGTCGGGCGCGATCAAGCCAGCGCGCGCACCACCTTCGATGGTCATGTTGCAGACCGTCATGCGGCCTTCCATGGATAGATCACGAATGGCCTGACCGGCATATTCGATGACGTAACCGGTGCCACCCGCAGTGCCGATTTTGCCGATGATCGCCAGAACCAAATCCTTGGCCGTGCAACCTTCTGGCAAAGCGCCGTTGACGGTGATCCGCATATTTTTGAGCGGGCTTTGCAGCAACGTTTGCGTGGCCAGCACGTGTTCAACTTCTGACGTCCCGATACCAAACGCCAACGCCCCAAAGGCACCGTGGGTCGCCGTGTGGCTGTCGCCGCAAACCACCGTCGTGCCGGGCAAGGTAAAGCCCTGCTCTGGGCCGATGATGTGCACGATCCCCTGGCGAACGTCTAGGACGTCAAACAACGGCACGCCAAATTCTTTGCAATTGGCTTGCAGCGTTTCGATCTGAATGCGGCTTTCGTCGTCTTCGATCACAGCACTACGATCTGTGGTCGATACGTTGTGATCCGGAACGGCCAACGTCAGTTCAGGTTTGCGAACTTTGCGGCCTGCCATGCGCAGACCTTCGAACGCCTGCGGGCTGGTGACTTCGTGAACAAGATGCCGATCGATGTAAATCAGGCATGTCCCGTCGTCTTGAACGTTCACCAAGTGACTATCCCAAATTTTATCAAACAGCGTCTTTGCCATCGTTTCCTCCAGATTTGCATGTCTCGCAGCAGTTAAGTCTGCCGCTTATGATCGTTATGTATGTAGGTATTCGCCGATCAGCCGCAATTCATACAGTAGATCGCATTCACCGACGAATGTTGGTGCACTAAGGCACCCTTGACCATTCGGCAAACAAGCTCCCCTCGCCATCGCCATCAGAGAAGTCCGCCGTCCGACAAATCAGGCCTGCTCACCAAGGTGAAACAGGCCCGGTCGTCGGCTTATTCTTCGCCAGCTTCTGCAGCAGGTGCTGGTGCAGCGGCTGCTTCGGCTTTTGCGTTTTTCGCTTCGCGCGTTTTCGCGTCACGTGCGCGCTTCTCTTCTTGTGCGATACGCTTTTCCTCGGCGGTCAGTTTCGCAGAGAAACCATCCGTTTTCTCGGCGATACGTGCTGACTTACCTTGGCGTCCGCGCAAGTAGTAGAGCTTTGCACGGCGCACATCACCGCGGCGAACCACGTCGATGCTGTCGATATTTGGCGAGTACAATGGGAACACACGCTCCACACCTTCACCATAGGACAATTTGCGAACCGTGAACGCTTCGTTCAGGCCGCTGCCGTTTTTCGCGATGCACACGCCTTCGAATGCCTGTACACGCTCGCGCGTGCCTTCGACAACCTTCACGTTCACACGAACCGTATCGCCGGCGGCGAACGACGGCGTAGCTCCATCAGCGGTCAAACGCTCCATCTCTTCTTTGTCGAGTTGTTCAATAATGTTCATGGCTTGATTTCCTTCTTGCCTTAAATATTGCCGCGCTGATGACGGTCCCACAAATCGGGACGCCGTTGGCGCGTAATGTCTTCGGCCTGGGCATGACGCCAGACCTTTACGTTTTCATGGTGACCAGAAAGCAGAACTTCTGGCACCTCCATCCCGCGCCACGTGCGCGGTCGTGTATATTGTGGATATTCGAGAAGACCGGTCTCAAAGCTTTCTTCGTCCAAAGACGCCTCGGCACCGAGCACACCAGGAAGCAACCGAACGCAGGCATCGATAAGTGTCATCGCCGCCAGTTCACCGCCCGACAACACATAGTCACCCAAGGATACCTCTTCGCCCGGGAACGCATCCATCACCCGTTGGTCGATCCCTTCGAAGCGACCGCATACGGTAATGATCCCAGGCCCCGCAGCCAGCTCTTTGACTTTGCTTTGCTGCAACGGGGTGCCGCGTGGTGTCACATAAACAACCTGCAAATCCGGGTCGGCAGCTTGGGCACTTTCGATGGCGCGCCCGACAACGTCTGGGCGCATCACCATGCCTGGGCCACCACCAAACGGCAGATCATCGACACTGGCGTGTTTGTCTTCGGCGAACGCACGGATATCGATGGCATCAAGCGACCATAGGCCACGATCCATGGCCTGCCCCAATAGGGACACGCCAAGCGGTCCCGGAAACATGTCCGGGAAGATCGTCAGCACACGTGCGCGCCAGTTCGATGTCATTCCGCTATCCATTACGTCGTTTCTTACCTGTCGTCCTGATCGTCTTGAGCTTCCGGTTCTGGTGGATCAAACAATCCATCTGGCGGATCAATCACAACCTTGCCATTGGCGACATCGATTTCGGGGACCACGGCCTTGGTAAAAGGCACCATCACGTTCCCATCCATTTCCATCACCGGGCCGGCGCCGAAATCGAACAATCCTTTAACCCTGCCCAGGCTTTTGCCTGTTGTCGTTTCCGCCTGAAGTCCGACCAAGTCCGAGTCGTAAAACTCGTCCTCTTCGGGGGGCGGCAACTGCGCGCGATCCACAAACAGTTCAGTTCGTTTCAGCGCCTCGGCAGCGTTGCGATCATCGATTCCTTTGATCCGTGCCAACACCACGCCCTTATGTGTCCCTGTGACCCGAAGGTCGAAATGGGTTTTTCCGTTCTGGTCAAACAGCGGTCCATAGGCCGCGATGTCCTTGGGCTCGTCGGTGAAGCTCTTGATGCGAACCTCGCCTTTGATACCCCTGACCCCAACAATAACGCCGAGGCGAACCGGATCGGTAAAGGTGTGCGATGGCATAACCGGTCTCAGGCTGATCAGTCCTCCTTCTTCTCTTCTTCCGCAGCTTCTTCAGCTGGTGCTTCTTCTGCAGCAGCTTCTTCAGCAGCAGCTTCTTCAGCTGGTGCTTCTTCAGCAGCAGCTTCTTCGGCTGGTGCTTCTTCAGCGGCAGCTTCTTCGGCTGGTGCTTCTTCAGCAGGGGCAGCAGCAGCTTCGGCAGCGGCTTCTTCAGAAGCTTTGCGCTTCTCTTCTTGCTCGGCCATACGCTCTTGCGCTTTGGCTTTCGGCAAATGCTTCTTGGTTTGCTCGTGGATCACAGGCGCTTCGCCCATGTCAGCAGCAGCCAGGAATTTTGCAACGCGGTCAGATGGCTTGGCGCCAACGCCCATCCAATATTTGATACGGTCGGCATCCATATTGATGCGATCGGGGTGATCCTTGGCAACCATTGGGTTGTAGGAACCGACGCGTTCGATGAAACGGCCGTCACGTGCACGGCGAGAATCCGCGACAACGATACGATAGTAAGGGCGCTTTTTGGCACCACCACGTGATAGTCTGATCTTTAGTGACATTTCTTATTCAAGTCCTCTTCAGTGAATCTCAAGTATTCGGTTAAACGCTCAACAACGCCAAAAAACTGCAAATAATTATATGGGCGCCGTTATCTCATTCCCGGGGGCATACCGCCCATCGGGGGAAGTCCACCGCCAGGCAGGCCGCGCATCATGCCCTTTTTGCCCATCTTTCCGGCTTTTTTCATAAACTGTGCCATCTGTTTGTACTGCTTGAGCACGCGGTTCACTTCTTGAACCGTGGTGCCAGACCCTTCGGCAATACGACGACGACGCGATCCATTCAGTAACTTTGGATTGCGGCGTTCTTTGGGAGTCATGGATCGAATGATAGCTTCTTGGTGGGCGATGGTTTTTTCATCGACATTCGCACCGGCCATCTGTTGTTTGATGTTCTTGGCGCCCGGCAACATCCCCAAGAGGCCGTCCAGGCTGCCCATTTTGCGGATTTGGCCGAACTGATCCGCCATGTCCTCAAGGGTGAACTGACCCTTCATCATTTTCTTGGCGAGTTTTTCGGCCTCTTCTTCGTCGACCAGCTCTTGAGCTTTTTCGACCAGACCGACAATGTCGCCCATGCCCAAGATCGATCCTGCGATCCGGGATGCATCGAATGCATCGAGCGCATCCATTTTCTCGCCGGTACCCAGCAACTTAATTGGCTTGCCGGTGACCGAACGCATGGAAAGCGCCGCACCGCCGCGGGCATCACCATCAACACGGGTCAGCACGATACCGGTGATCCCGACTTTTTCATCAAACTCGCGGGCCAAATTGACCGCGTCCTGACCGGTCATCGCATCGACGACCAACAAGGTTTCGGCCGGGTTCGCAATGTCGCGGACCTGCTGGACTTCTTGCATCAATTCTAGATCGATGTGCAGGCGACCTGCTGTATCCAAGATAACGAAGTCATAGCCTTCGGTCCGCGAAACAGCCATCGCACGTTTTGCAATGGCGGCGGGTTTTTCACCCATCAACGGCGGCAACACATTGACTTCGGTCTGTTTACCCAGTTGCAGCAACTGTTGTTGCGCGGCGGGGCGGTGCACGTCCAAGGACGCCATCAGCACTTTTTTCTTTTCCCGGGTCGTCAGGCGCAAGCCAATTTTAGCCGACGTCGTGGTTTTACCAGAACCCTGCAGACCGACCATCAAGATCGCTGCGGGCGGTGTCGCATCGATCCGAAGGGGCTCAGGCTCGTCACCACCCAACATTTCGACCAAGTAGTCGTTAACGACTTTTACAACCTGTTGGCCCGGCTGAACGGAACGCAGCACTTCTTGACCAACGGCCTTTTCGCGCACGCCTTCGATGAACTCTTTGACAACGGGCAGCGCCACATCGGCTTCGAGCAACGCAACACGTATCTCACGCAACGCCGCATCGACGTCCGCTTCTTTCAACGCGCCCCGTTTTTTGAGGCCGTCAAAGATATCACCGAGTTTGCCCTGCAGGCCTTCAAACATGTGCTTCTATCCCTTATTCAGTAACCAATTCGCCAAGCCAATAGGAAATCGCGCCGTTGCGCGAAACTCGCGGAATGGCGGCGCCCCTCGAGGCGTGGGTTGATCAATACCCTGAAAGCGTGCGCAAACTATGGATTTCAGCCATATAAGTCAAGTGTTTCAGCGCCTTGACCATGAACCGTGCGCATCGCAGTTTTAGTGATGATTTATCACAACCTCAATAACGCCCTCTCGGCGCACGGCCTGATGGTCCGGAGTGGCTTTCATCCGGGGCCGGATGACCAAGTACCGGACGGCATCCAAACCCTGATATTGATCGGCAACGCGGGGCCGGACATGTGGCGCGCATTTGCGGATCAGATACCAAATGATCCCAACCCCATGGATACGTGGTCGAAATCCGTGATTGATGACATCGCCACCAAATTCGGTGCGACACCCGCCTATTCCTTCGAAGGGCCACCCTATCATCCGTTTCAAAAATGGGCGACGAAGGCCGACACGGTGTTTGAAACGCCCATTGGGCCGCTGATCCACCCGACGTACGGCATGTGGCATGCCTACCGGGGGGCGCTGTTGTTCGAAGTCGCACTGGGCTTACCCGCCCGGTCTGGTGCTATGTCGCCTTGCGACAACTGCGATGATAAGCCCTGTCTGACCACCTGCCCCGTGGGCGCGTTCACTCGGGATGGCTATGACGTGCTGGGCTGTCGCGCACATATCGGATCTGCCGCAGGTGGCGATTGTCTCGGCAACGGCTGTCTTGCACGCCGCGCCTGCCCCATCGGACAGGACTGTATTTATTCTCCCGATCAGGCTGAATTTCATATGCGGCATTTCCTGAGAGCCTAACCAATGCCGGTTTTGCCTATCTTATTGTTTTATAAGCGGTTTTTTGAAATCGGCTTTGTTTTGCAAAAACGCCTCTCTATTTCACACATTAATAATGTGTTTCAGCCATTCACCGAACTTAGACACACATAGTGGCGATACTATGCATGGTTCAGTCCCTGAAACGGTCATTGATTACCCCCTCACCTAACCTCTCCCCCTACATTGGCCCGCGCCAATAAATTGGCGACAAGGGGAGAGGAATGAGTTTGGCAATCGTATCGACAGGGTCCCTCTCCCTCATGAAATGGGGGAGAGGACAGGTGAGGGGGAAACTTACGTTAACTATGGACTTGGAGGGGTGTTCGGAACTATGTAGAGCCCCATGAACACTATGAATACGGGACTGCCATTCAAAAAGATGCACGGGCTCGGCAATGATTTTGTCGTGATCGATGCGCGTGAGCACGACATCGCCTTTGATGATGCCGCCGCAAAGCGCATTGCGGACCGCCGCACCGGCGTCGGCTGTGATCAGTTCATCGTGCTCGAACCCCCGCAGTCCGAGGGTGCGGATGTGTTTATGCGTATCCGCAACCAAGATGGCGGCGAGGTCGGGGCCTGCGGCAATGCAACCCGCTGCATCGCCGATCAACTGATGAATGAGATGTCGTCCGATAAAGCCGTGATCGAGACCTTGGCCGGCCACCTGAACACGTGGCGCGCCGACGGTGGACTGGTCAGCGTCGATATGGGGCCTGTCCATACCGATTGGCAGTCGATCCCCTTGGCGCGGGAAATGGACACCCTGCGGATGGACCTGACCGTCGGCGCATTAAAAACACCCGCCGCCGTTAACGTCGGCAATCCGCATTGTAATTTCTTTGTCGATGATGCCGAACACACGGTGATCGAAACCGTCGGCCCGATCGTCGAACAACACCCACTGTTTCCGGAACGCACCAATGTTCAAATCATTCAGGTGCTCTCCGAAGAGCGCATTCGTGTCCGCGTCTGGGAACGCGGTGTCGGCATCACACAGGCCAGCGGGTCCAGCGCCTGCGCCACCGCGGTCAACGCACACCGTCGCGGACGCACCGGCCCCAAGGTTGAGGTCATTCTGGATGGCGGCACGTTGTGGGTGGAGCACACCGCCGATAACCGCGTGGTCCAGACCGGTGCCTTTGCCACCAGTTTTGAAGGTGTGCTTGATGATGCATTGCTGCGAGGGGCCGCGTAATCATGTCTGCACCATCACCAGAAATTATCACCATGGGCTGCCGCCTCAACACGTTTGAAAGCGAAGTCATTCGTGATCACGCGACGCAGGCCGGTCTGAACGATGCGATTATTTTAAACACCTGCGCGGTCACCGCCGAGGCCGAGCGCCAAGCGCGCCAGACCATTCGTCAAATGCGCAAACGCAATCCGGAAAAACGGATTATCGTTACAGGTTGCGCGGCGCAGTTGGACCCAGCCAAATTCTCTGCGATGCCCGAAGTCGACGATGTCATCGGCAACGATGAAAAAATGAAGGCCGAGACTTTTGCAGCGCTTCATGGTGACGCGCAGGTCCAAGTCGCCGATATCATGATGGTCCGCGACACGGCAGCGCATCTGGTTCGTGGCTTCGATGGTCGCACGCGGGCATTTGTTCAGGTTCAACAGGGCTGCGATCATCGCTGTACGTTCTGCATTATCCCGTTCGCACGCGGCAACAACCGGTCTGTACCGCTGGGCGCACTGGTGGAACAAGTCCGTACGTTGGTCGACGAAGGCTACCGCGAAGTCGTGCTGACGGGCGTCGATATATGTTCTTATGGCAGCGACCTGCCCGGTCAACCGCGATTGGGTGACATCGTGCGGCGGTTGTTGATCCAGGTGCCAACTCTCGAACGTCTCCGCCTCAGCTCGCTCGACCCTGCTGCCATGGACGATGCGTTGTTCGATGCCTTTCGCGATGAAGACCGCTTGATGCCGCATGTGCATCTCAGCCTTCAAGCCATGGACGACATGGTCTTAAAACGGATGAAGCGTCGCCATCTTCGCGAAGATGCGTTTCGTGTGGTTGAGCGTCTTCGAGCTGTGCGACCCGACGTGGTGTTTGGTGCGGACTTCATCACCGGCTTCCCGACGGAAACCGAAGAAATGTTCGAAAATACATTGTCGTCGGTCCAGGATTTGGGCCTGACGCATTTGCATGTGTTCCCCTATTCCGAACGTGAGGGCACACCGGCGGCAAAAATGCCAACGGTCGCACATGCCGTGCGCAAAGACCGTGCGAAACGTCTCCGCGCTGCGGGCGAAGTTGCATTGACCACATACAAGAATGCGATGAACGGCCAAAAGGTCCGCGTCCTGATCGAAAAGGGTGATCACGGCCTGACCGATCATTATGTCGCGGCCAGCATCGAAGGGGGTGCCGAAGCCGGTGACATCATCGAAGGGCATGTGATCGCCGTCGATGGCCCCAAAATAACAGTGCAGCGCGCGGCATGAGTGACGAGCAGAAAACAGGCTGGCTTGGGCGGCTTCGTGCGGGCCTGGGCAAATCGACCGAGAAAATTACCGGTTCGATCACCGGACTATTCACATCACGCAAGCTTGATCAGGCGGCGATTGATGAACTCGAAGAAGTACTGATCACCGCCGACATGGGTGTCACAACCTCGGCCAAGTTGGTCACCAACATTTCCAAAACCCGGTTCGATAAAGAAGTCACTGACGAAGAAATCCGCAATGCCCTGGCCGATGAAATTACCAAAATATTGGAACCGGTCGCGAATCCACTTACAATAGATCCCACCCACACGCCGCACATTATATTGGTCGCGGGCGTTAATGGATCGGGCAAGACAACGACCATCGGCAAGCTGGCCAATCAGTTCAAATCCCAAGGCAAGTCTGTGATGCTGGTGGCAGGCGATACGTTCCGGGCCGCCGCCGTCGAACAGCTGCAAATCTGGGGCGAACGTTCGGGCTGCGAAGTGATCGCCGGCAACCATGGTGCCGATGCAGCGGGCCTGGCATTTGGCGCCATTGAAAAGGCCAAAGTAGCGGGCACAGATGTTGTGCTGATCGACACCGCCGGGCGATTACAAAACCGCCAGGATTTGATGGAAGAATTGAAAAAAATCGTGCGCGTGATCAAGAAACTGGATGATACAGCCCCCCACACCACGTTGTTGGTGATGGACAGCACCGTCGGCCAGAATGCGCACAGTCAGGTTGAGACGTTCAAGAATATGGTCGATATCAGCGGCTTGGTGATGACCAAATTGGATGGATCCGCGCGCGGCGGTGTCGTTGTGGGTCTGGCTGAAAAGTTTGGCCTACCCGTTCATGCCATCGGCGTCGGCGAAGGCATCGATGACTTCCGCCCGTTCGATGCGCGTGATTTTTCTCGGGCACTGATGGGGCTGGATACTTAGCCCCTCACCTAACCTCTCCCCCTAAAAGGGGAGAGGGATCAGAACGCGATACGCTATTACAGGGTCCCTCTCCCTCATAGAATGGGGGAGAGGACAGGTGAGGGGGGACCTCTCACAACACCCAACCTTGATTGACAATCAATAGGAGGAAAAAATGATCCACGAATTACGTATCTATCACTGTGCACCCGGTCGCATGCCCGCAATCCAAAAGCGCTTTGCCGAGGTCACGCTGGGTATCTGGGAACGCTATGGCATTCGCCAGATCGGTTTTTGGACCGTCGAGATCGGTGACAACAATCACGACCTATATTATCTGCTTGAATGGGAGTCCCTTGCCGAGCGTGATGAAAAATGGACGGCGTTCCAGGCTGATCCGGAATGGATTGAAAAGCGCGCGGCGTCAGAAGAGGACGGACCGATACTGACGCATTTCTCTAATCTGATTTTGAAGCCGACTGCATTTTCCAAGATGCAGTGAAGGGGTCAATCCTCAGCGACGTCTGGATACACAAACAGGGCAGGCAAGCCACCCGTGTGCAGGAACACAATCGGGCCACGGCCTTCTAGCTGTCCGGTCTGTGCGTAATCGATCAAGCCCGCCATCGCTTTGCCGGTATAGACAGGATCCAGGAACACACCTTCTGTTCGGGCCACGCGTTTGATGGCATCGGACATGCCCTGTGTCGGCACACCATACCCGTCGCCGACGTACCCCCCGTCACAACGCACATCGATGACATCGGACAAATCAGGGCGACCGATGAATGTACAAATTTCATCGACAAGGTTTGATACCTTAACCTGTTGCGCATCCCCATCGCGACTGACACACATGCCAAGCACTTCGATTTCCAAACCCGCGAGCGCCAAGCCAACCAGCAACCCGGCTTGGGTACCCGCACTGCCCGTGGCCAAAACAATAGCCGACGGATGAATGCCTTCGAGGCGGAATTGTCTGGCCATTTCCCAGGCGCCATCCACATAACCCATTGATCCCAATGCGTTGGAGCCCCCGACCGGCACCACATAAACTTTGCGTCCGGTTGCTTTCAGCTCGTCGGCGAGCGCGGCCAGCGCGGCATCCATATCTTCGCCCAAATCGATGAAACGCGGTTCCGCACCAAACAAATGATCGATGAGCGCATTGCCGTTGGTTTCATATAAGTCGTCAGTGCGCACACGCTCCAACACACACGCGCACGACATCCCCAACTTGGTCGCCGCTGCGGCCGTTTGCCGGACATGATTGGACTGCGTACCGCCAGCGGTCACGATGGTATCGGCCCCTTGGGCGATGGCCTCAGCCATCAGGAACTCCAGTTTTCGAACCTTGTTACCACCGAGCGCAAAACCAGTGCAATCGTCGCGCTTGATCCAGATTTTATGACCCAGATCGGCAGACAAATTGGGCAAGTATTCCAGCGGTGTTGGCAAAACGGCAAATTGATGGCGTGGGAATTGGTCGATGATCGCTGACACTACAGCGCCTCCACCGGCATTTCGATGGGCCCTTCGGCGCGACTGTGCACGAACTGGTCGACATGCGGCTCCCCGCTTTCAAGCATCGTATTCGCCGGCCCCTGCCAAATGATTTTTCCATCGTGCAGCATGGCCACGCGGTCACCCAACCGCTGCGCGCCCGCCATGTCGCTATCGATAGAAATCGCGGTGCAGCCAATTTCACGCACCAAGTCCAGCACCAGATCATTGATTACATTCGACATGATGGGATCCAGCCCAGCTGTCGGTTCATCAAGCAACAGCAATTCCGGATCATCAAAAATCGCCCGCGCGATGCCGACACGTTTTTGCATACCGCCCGAAAGTTCTGATGGCGATAAATCGGCCACGTGTTCGTCCAGGCCCACCGTTATCAGTTTATCGATGGCACGCTCGCGCGCCTCGACCCGGTCGACTTTGCCCTGTTGCACGGGGCGAAAGGCCACGTTTTCCCACGTGGTTAAACTGTCAAACAAACCCGATTTTTGAAACAACATGCCAGTGCGCGCGATGAATGCATCTCTGGATGCAGCACGGTATTGGACCGTGTCGTCACCGTTCATGATGATCTGTCCCCCAGATGGAGGGATCAGGCCCAGGATACATTTCAGCAACAACGTCTTTCCTGACCCCGACGTGCCGATCAGTACCAGGGATTCACCCTCGGCGATCTGCAAATCAACACCCGTTAACACGGACTTGGGACCAAAGCTTTTGGTCAGCCCTTTGATATCAAGATACGGCGCGCTCATGACTGCGCCCAACCCCTGACATCGGGCATCTGATCCGTCCAATCGGTTTCGCGTTCATAAGCACGGCCAACCCGGTACAAGGTCGCCTCGTCAAAGGGGCGGCCAACAAATTGCACCGATGATGGCAAGCCAGATTTGGTAAAGCCACTCGGCACGGCCAATCCTGGGAGCCCTAAGAAATTCACTGGGCGCGAGCAATGACCGACCTTACCCAGAAGTTCCGCCGCATTCTCACCATCGCGAACATCTGTTTCAGCAATGGTCGGCACATCCATGGTCATCATCGGCGTCATCAGCACATCGACTTTGCCGAACACCATTTCATTGAACTCGGCCAGCATGTCAGTTCGCAAGTTCAGCGCCTGAATATAGCGGGTCGCAGGTGTCGATAGCCCACCCGCAAAACGGCTGAAGGTCTGAGCACCATAATCATCAGGGCGCGTTTCCATCCAATGCTGGTGGATCGCCGCCCCCTCGGCCGAGGTCACAATACTGGTCAGCGCATTGGTCACATCAATCCGGCTGGGCATATCCACGTCGACGATATTCGCCCCTGCCGCTTTTAAAATATCGACGGTGGCATGATATCGGTCGCCTAGTTCAGGCGTGATGTCGTCTAAGAAATGCGACGTCGGCACGCCGATGGTGAGATCTTTGACACCAGTCTCAAGCCCCTCGACATATGCACCCACAGGCTCGTTCGCCGAGGACGGATCGTTTTCATCATAGCCTGCCAGGGCGGCCAGCATCATCGCATTATCGCGCACTGTGCGGGTCAGTGGCCCCACCGTGTCCAACGTATACGAAAGCGGCATCGCCCCGTATCGGCTGACGCGGCCCATAGTCACTTTCATTCCAACCACACCGCAACACGCGGCGGGCAAGCGAACTGAGCCGCCGGTATCCGATCCCAGCGCGCCGAACGTGGCCCGCGCCGCAACCATTGAACCTGAACCGCTGGATGATCCCCCGGTGATGTGCTCGGGATTCCACGGGTTGCGGACATTGCCGGTGATTTCGTTGTGCCCGGTCACGCCGAGCGCAAATTCAACCATATTCAATCGCGCGATATCGAGGGCACCAGCTTCGTCCAGTTTCCGAAGCGCACCGGACAAAATATCGGGGACAAAGTTCTCTCGGATTTTTGATCCGCAGGCACTGATGCGTCCGGGACGATAGTACATATCCTTGTGTGCCAGTGGCACCCCTGCGAGAAGCCCCCCCAGACCGGTTGCGTCGGCGCGCTCGGCCTGGGCCAATGCGTCGGCTTCGTCAATGCCCGCAATCGCATTCATTTCGGCACCGCGTGATCTCAAGCGTTGAAGGCTGGCCTGAGTGACTTCGACCGACGAAATTTTGCGATCACGAAGCGCCGTTGCGATTTGCGCCAACGACGCATCACATGGATTAGATGGGAGTTCTGTCACGATGCGTCCGGTTTTAGCTTGCTCAAAAGTTGGTAGTACGCGGCGGGTTCGGTATCAAAAACCAGGCCGCCATCGGCACCCTTAATGATATCGCCAATGGATCGCCGTGTGCGGGCTGGATTCATCATTGGGCGGTCGCCTATATCCATCGATTGGACAGTCTTCATCCACATCGACATCATTTCATCCGGATCAATGGTCATCGTCGCACCCATTGTCCGTTTGGATTTTGCACGTACTCGCCGGGTGCCGCTTTTTCGATGGCTTTGCGGCCTGCCAATTCTTCGACAGCGGCCAGCGGAATCGCGTTCTTGCGGGCGACATCACGATAGAGCTGTTTTCGCTTTAAGTTGATGTCATCAACCAGCTTTTGAACACCCGGTGCAGATTGCACGATGCCCAAGTAGCCGTTGAGCTGTTCCCCAACAAGGCCTCGGCTTTCGGCCTCATCCAAGGATAAACTTTGTGCGAGCGCAGGCGTCGCGGCCAAACACAAAACGGCAGCAAGCAATGAAAGAACTGAACGGCGGTTAAATCGCATATTCATGGCGGTCCCTAAAACAAATTAGGATTGTTGGTTAGCAACTGATCGAGGTCTTTCTCAACTTTGACCCGGACCTCGTGCTCAATCTTGACATTGAGATTGATCACAATGGGCTTATCAGGTGCCTCGACTTTGACACGAGGTTCACAAGCAACAAGCGGCAAGCCGATCATGATCGGAAGTAGCGCAGTGTGAAGGTATCGGTACGACATAGCGTCGCTCCCCACGAAGTGGTTCCTCCTATTGGTTTCCAGTAGGACCCTGCACCCGGTCCCGGATGCTCTCTGGAATATTCCTAATTACGTTAGCGCTTTGCAGGAATTCCCGCAAGGCACCCTGTAACGACACATTCAATTCGATGCGTTTGCCGTCGTATAGGTCAGGATTGGAGCCGTTGATCTGGGCTTTGGCCAAAATCTCGCCGTCGAGCGGGCCATCAAGCCTGATATCAAGGTCATCAAACCTAAAATTCTCCAAAGCAAGGGCCAAGATATCAGCCGATCCCCCGCTTTGTTTCAAGCTTTCGGCGGCACTTGCAGAACGATAGCGCAACACCCCGGCACCGATTGATGACAGCCGCGCGTTATCGATGACGACGCCCTGGTCCGTCAATCGAATGGGGACGGAACCGTTCAACGAACCTTCAGCATTCAAATCTGCAACGTCTGCCAAGGCCACCAATTGCGAGGCATCCAAGTCATTGATGGAAGCGGTAAGACCTTTTGGCATCGCATCAAAAGGTACGATAAATCTGTCGATGCCCAATCTGCCACCTGCAAAAGGCCATGAAACCAAATCAATCCGCGCCGTGTTATCACCGGGCAACTCGAACTCAAGCTTACCGTTGGTCAACGGAAAGCCCGCATCCACCAAGCCCAAGGTAAACGATTGCACACCGTCTGATTTCGGCGTCATCACATCAATTAGGTTGAGCGTGCCATTGACCCCCTGCACCTCGACCGGCAGCGAAGCGAAAGCACCATTTTCAATATTAAGCCGAGCCTGGGACCGAACAACGCGTGGCGTCCAATCCCACCGGGCTTCCCCCTCGTACCCGCCGGTCACGTCGGTGACGGTTCCTTTAAGAATTGGAAACGCCTCGGACACCATGGTGTTCTCGGGTGCTGCATACCATCGTGGCAAGGTTAGCGTGACATTTCCGCGACCGTCGGAATCGCGGTGTCGACCGCGCACGGAAATGACAGGCCCATCGGGGACCGTCACCTGAGCCTCAAAGCCGAGGGCGTCTGATGACAAAGAGGACTTACCTGCAATTGTGATCGGCCGAAATCGAACTGGGCGACGTTTGTCCGTGACCTTGGCGCTGGTCACATTCAATCGTGCGCCAAGCAAATTGCTTTTCCCCTCTAACTCCGCCCGAAGCTCCATCGCCGCCAGCGCCACGTCGGGGCCTTCAAATGCAATTTCACCGCCTTTGCCCTGAATACGCGACCACCACGTACCGTCTTTAAGCGAATAACTTGCCGTTGTTTCCAGCCGCGGCAACAGACCCGCGATGGGATACGGCCCGAGCCCTTCGGCCTGCACCTCGGTACTCGACAGGGCACCAGCGGCATCAATCCTTTTGATCGCGCCATCTTCTTTAGCCATGCGCAATAACGCTTGCCCACCCGACGCCGGACACACCGTCATCGCGCCGGGCTGAATATTGGCATCATTCACACTTAGGGAACTCAGGCGAATCTCGGGGCATCCCTCGGCAAACAGCGCGATGGCATCAGGTTCAACCTCTAACCGGGTTGAAAAATTCAAGCCCCCGCCGGTCAGCCGCACGTCCGGGGCAGGCTCTCCGGAAAACTGCACTTCGCCAGAAAGCCCGACCAATAGATTTTTGATCGGCCCCGCCAATTGTGTCACCAGCTTGTCGACGGAGAGGTCCAATCCCGCCAGCTGCATTCGCCAGGGGTTTAACTGGGCCGAGAAATTCTCAAACGCGATACCCTCCTCATCGCCCAGCCAGACGTTGCCGCCAACCGCGCCCGAGACATTGCCGATGTCCTTCAATCTGCCATCAAACGTCATACCCACATCTACTGGCTGTTGGCCAGAAGGCCCCACGGCCACAAACGGCACATTTTCAATCGGGAAAATCGTTGTGTGGAGCGCGTAATCTCGATCATCCGTGGCGACGTTCAGATCAATCGTCAATTCATCGACAGCACGGGCCTGTATGGAACGATTGTCGAGCAAGAATGTGGTCGCACCGTCCAGCGTCGCGCTGATGCGCTGCGATGGGATTTCGACACTGACCAGATCGGCATCGACAATCCCCGTGATGCCACTATTGGGGAGCGGCTGACCCGAAGCAAAATAAGCAGGCAAGCTGCGGATATCAGCTTGACTGGATTCCAACAAAAAAGTCGCGGCACCGATCAAGCCAATGTCGTCCGGCAACGCAAAGGCCCCGCGTAATCCATCCGTCGCAATTTCCCCAGCAACGCGCAAGGGCGCGGCCTGATCAAAAATATCCGGCATATCGATGTTGGCCTGTAACGTCAGGCCCGTTCCATCCCCGGCCAGCAGCAATTCTATATGCGCCGATGTGCCATCAAGTTGGCCGGCCAAATCGACGTTGCCGATGGGCAGCCCGTCGTAGGTCACATCCTGCATCGTCATCGACCCGCCGCCATCAAATGCGGATGCCAATGTCCCCTCGACCGTGACCGCGCCAACAAGTTCTGAAAATGCCAGCTGCGCGTCGCTGCGGGCTTTTTCAATTTCAATATCAAGGCGGACTTTATCAGAATCATCGATCACACCATTGAGGCGGCCACTTAACTGCGCCTTGTCATGGTCGAGAGAGAACGTGGTTTCGACGGTGGTGCCCAGCCCATCTGTCAACAGCGCTTTGCCGTCCATGGAGGCCGCAACGGTGCCGACCGGAGTCGAAATCAACAAGCGTCCTCGTTTGATCGTCAAAGGCCCAACGATTGCAAGCCCGCCACCGGAGTTTGCACCATCAGGTGTCGTCAGAAACTGATCAAGCTCGCCGACGGATACACCAGTGGCTGATACGTTGAGGCCCAGCTCGACTCCTTCGATCATGACACCATCAAGATACCCAGACGCCAAACGCGCCGGAGAATAATCAACCAACAAACGCTCTATGTTTAAAGATGCGTTCCGTCGCAGGTCGATCTCTGAAATTTCGATCTGGGTCAGGCCGATATGTTCAATCTTAAAGGTCGTTCCTTCGAGTCCAAAGTCACCCAAGACGTGCTTTACCGCCACAAATGCGACCGTCGGCAAGGCAAGATATCCCAGCCCCAGAACGCCAAGGATGATGACGAGAAACGTTGTCAGCAGAACCGGGATTCTCATGGGTTGAGCATCTCGCTCCGTCATCAATGGAAATCAAATCGGCGCGCAGGACTAGCCATGCACGGCACCCCATGGTCTGCATTCCATTGCTGATGGTCAACCCCTCTGGCCATCCCTAGCATTCCCTGGGTCATTCCCTGGGGCTTTGCCGAAACAATCCGTAACCTGTTATGCTGTGCCCATGAAAGATGTCACCCAATCCGTTATGGATTTCTGGCTGGGTCAACCCAACAGCGACGGCAGCTACAACACGCAGCGCTTTTGGTTCAAATCGAGCGAAGATTTCGATGCCGAGATTCGCGATAAATTTCTGCATGTCCACCACGACATATCGACCGGCACATTTGATGATTTGGTGCAAGATGCAGATGACTATTTGGCCATCGTGATCGTCTTGGACCAGTTTTCGCGCAATATGTTTCGCGGTCAGGCCAAGGCTTTTGAGACCGATCCTTTGGCGCTTGATTGGGCGAAGCGTGCGATTGCCAAGGGCTTTGATATATCGCAACGCAGCCCAGTGCCGAGAATGTTCTTCTATCTACCGTTCGAGCACAGCGAAGATTTGGCCGTACAACAAGAATCAGTGCGCCTTCTCGCCATATTGGGGGACGAGGATTTTAACAAATACGCCGTCGCATACTTAAAAGTGATCGAAGAATTTGGACGTTTTCCTCATCGGAATGCGGCTCTAGGGCGTATAAATACTAAAGACGAGGAAGTGTACTTGAGCAAACCAGGGGC
This sequence comes from Rhodospirillales bacterium, assembly GCA_965659695.1. Lineage (GTDB taxonomy): Bacteria > Pseudomonadota > Alphaproteobacteria > Rhodospirillales > Casp-alpha2 > UBA4479. The sequence goes on along the minus strand of CBFHXC010000020.1, from coordinate 6,826 downwards.
GGGTTTTTAAAGATCAGAAAGGTAAACAGATGATTTCGGTTAAGTCCCTCAAACAAGTATCCTTGGGCGCAGCATTGATGATTTCGTTAAGTGCGTGCGCGCTATCCAAACAAAACACAGGTACGTTCATTTCAGTCCCCGAAGAACAAGGGCGCATCAGCGTCAGCGCGACTGTATTTGACGGTGTCACACCACAACGCATTGGTTTTGCAGATTTCTCGGAACGTGAAGAGTACGCCCTTTATCGGTCCCCGTCTGGTCAGTCGGAAATGGTGTTCCTGGAAACCCGCCGTGAACACGGGCGCAACATCGTACTGGAATTCAACAAGAAAACATCAGACACCGTGCCCATGTGGCGTTTTAATCAAGGCCGGACGATTTCTTATGGCCCATCGGAGCATATCAGAACCGACCTGGGCGGTTTTTGGGTGCAACCATTCCAGCAAACGGATACCGGGCGTCAATGCACTGGCTTCTTTGGATCGTGGGATTTACGACAGGGCGATCCGGATTTACGCCCGACCAAAATTTTATTTGGCTATCACTGCAACACAGCGGGCACAGCGATGAGCGTCGAGGATGCGAAAGCCTTTGTTCGCGGCATTGATATTCGCGGCGTTTCAATCCCACTTCGCGTGAAGACGGCGTATGACCTCAAAGATGGCGATGCCCCGCTGCCCCCGCGCGAGCAACAAGTGGCCAGTTTGGTCATCGCACAAGATGGTCAAGCAGGCGGCATATCTGGTCTGCCGCACTTTCCCCTGCTGGTCAGCCGCTATTACAACGAACACGATGGCATCCGCAATAACGACTAAACTCAAGTCGCCCTATTCATTTAAGTGAATGCGGATCACTGCCCCCCTTTCGGGGACGTCGAATGCAGCGTCCTCGAACGAGGGAGGGCTGAGGAATACCGTCGCATTATTGGAAAATCCGAAATCTTCCAATGGGATACCAAATATGCCCTGGTCAAATTTGTTGCTGCTGTTTTCGTCGTGATAAATGGCGATGGCGTACCGACCTGGTTCCAAACCTTCAAAAACGGCTATCGCTTGCTGGTTTTTAATGGGCACTTCGGTCTCGATCAACATGCCCCTAGACTTCGGAAACCCGTCGGGATCGTTATAGAGTGCAACGTGGACATCGCCGTCATCACTGGCCGCACCCAAAATCTCAACCTTTAGGGTTATTGCAAAGGCCTGACCGGATAAAACCAGCCCGATCAAAAGTGTAATGAAAAAATTCCGCCACATGACGGTGACAGCTATACGCGAATGTTGAGGTAAAATCCACGCGGTGCGCTGTTATCAAGGGGGGTGCCCGTCGACAATAATCGATCCAAGCGAATCAACCCTGCGCGCTCTTGTGAAGATTGGCCTTGCTCGTTGAACCGTGCTTGCGATTGCACTTCGCGAACACTTTCCGATTGATAGATCGTTCTAGGCGCACTTGTGCCGCCCGTGTTCGATCTTGATATGCCAACTCCATCGGTCATGAACAGACGTTACGGCAGCGAAGGTTAACGTCAAGTAAAGATTTGTGATCAACTAGGCAAAAATCACCTAGTGATAAAAATATCAGCGGTGAATCTCGAAATGGGGGCCGGGGCCGCCGTCTTTGTACTTGTTCAAAGACCATACAACGCTTGGAAATGCCAAATCGTCCCAGGGAATATCATCCCAATCAAAAAGCGCAGCAGACAGGCTTTCGGGCCCTGGGTCCAGGTCGGGTGACAGCATGCGTGCCCGATACACCATATAAACCTGCGAGATCCGGGGGATTTCAAAGACACCCAACAGACCCTCTATTTCAACCTGGGCACCTGACTCTTCGACCACTTCGCGGGCTGCGCCCTCGGCCACGGATTCATGCAATTCCATAAAGCCCGCCGGGATCGTCCAATATCCAAGCCTTGGCTCAATCGCACGCTCGCACAAAAGGTACTTGTCTTCCCAAGTGCACACGGCACCGGCGATAATCTTTGGGTTCTCATAATTGATAAAACCGCAATCTGTGCACACCAGCCGTTCCCGGTCATCCCCTTCTGGGATTTGCGAGGTCACAGGGCCCTGCGGTGTCATCATCGAATTATCGGTATCATCACTCATCATGATAAAGGTGTGACATGTGACGCCCGCAATCAAGTATCGAAAACACCAGTACACGTTAACTTCTGCGTTTCTTAGGCAAATTCCAGGCTGTCCGCGCCCCGGACTAGTGCTATAACTCTCCTTCAGGTTCAAACGTGCATTCCACTGGGGAGTTGAATGGCCATTCAGGCGACACGTGACGATGATGATATGGAGCCGCCCATCGCGAGCGCCGCTGATCGCTCGTTTTTAGGCGGGATCAGTTCCGGCACCCGCACGTGGCTGTTTTTCCTCGCCTGTGTGTTGGCCGCCGTCGCGTTTGGTGGATTGTTTTATTACGCCGACCAGCGCATGGATGAGGCCATTCAAGAAATGCAGCGTGGCTCGCGCATCGACGAGTTGGTCAATAACGTCGAGCGCGGCACCTATAGCTTACAAGCCCGCCAGCGTAATTTCTTGCTCACCCGCAACACCGAAATCGCCGACGGGTTCTCGGCAGACTTGGCTGATATCTCGGCTGCATTGGATGAGTTGTTCGCGTATCCAGAGGCGCAACCGCTGGCACAACATGTCACGACAATTCGTGATGGATTGGTGCAATACGATCAACAGTTCCAAACGTTCATTAATACGGAACGCGAAATTGGGGTGGGGACGGAATCAGGCTTGGCAGCGCAACTTAGTCAAACATCCGCCAACCTTCGTGCCGTATTCCGTGAAACCGGCAACCCCAACCTGATCAATCAAATTGAACGGATTGACCAACAAGGCCAAGAAACCGTGCTGTACGGATCCAAAGCCGGGGTCGAGGAAATCATCAAACGCTACGAAGCGTTGACCGCATTTGTCGAAGTTGCCGACATTAACGAGACCGCCAGAGGCCGCGTGGATGAGTTACTGAAAACCCATGAAACCCAACTGCTGCGTATGATCAATGCGCGCTTTGAATTGGCTGCGGAATCTCGCCGGTTTGAAGAACTCTTTGAATACTTTGTGCCCAGCCTGGTTGGCCTCGCCAGCTTTGCCGAGCGTATGCGGATCGAAACCGCGGCCAAGGTTCGAAATACTCAACTGCTGACCCGATATTCCGTATTGGCCGGGGCGGCAGCGATCATTGTATGGCTGTTTTTCTTTGGCCTCGTGCTGATCAAAAGTCTGACCGGACCGGCAAAGCGCATTGCCGATGCGGGCGAACGCCTGCGCCATGGGGCACCCAACATCCTGATCCCCGCCCAGGGCAACCGTGATGATTTCGGACGCATTGCACGGTTATTGGATGGCTGGGCCGATACGATCATCGAAGCCGAGCAGCTGCGCCGCGATCTGGAACGCACCCAAGACCGGCTGGACCGCACCGTCCTGGAGGCCGAGGCCACACACGCCATCGGCCCTGATGCCCAAGACCTAATCGATGCCGCCGAACGGCGCGCACGCGAAGCCGAAGCCGCTGCCCGAGATGCCGAGGCCGCCGCACGTGCAGCCAAAGCCGAGGCCCGAACAGAGGCACAGGCCGAAGCTCAGACCCAAATTGAGGCGCAAATTCAGGCCCACATGCGATCTTATGATAACGCGGCTCCACAAACCGAGCAGGTGGACGAGACATACGAGTACGAAGAAGAGTATGAACAACGCCCGTTGAGCGAAACGGCCCGGGAAATCCGCGATACCGAAATTGTCGGCGGCCCGATTTCGTCAGTCAGCCAGCGATTGGAAAACTTTACCCAATACGTCACGGCCGCCGCCAACGATGTAGAACGTACAGAAGCCCTAATCGGTGGGATCGATCAATTGACCGAACTGGTCGGCGATATCGGCGAACTAGTTGTCAGCATTCGCGACCAAACCAACGCGCTGGCGTTCCAATCCCCGGGTCGAGATGCCGTTCGGGATCGGACAAATGACGACGATAATACGCTGGTGCCGTTTGCCGAAGACAGCCGACGGGGCGAGGCCGAGCACAATTACAGCAAGCGTTTTGATGCCTTGCGGGAATCGACATCGCGGACCGAACGGGTCGCACTGCAAATCAGAGAAACACTGGATGGGGTCAACGACATCGCGCGCGACATTGCGGAAACGGCATCGTATCAGGCGCTTGAGGCGACCAACAAGCTTCTCAGCCAATCGGAATATTTGCAGCACATGCTGGATGACATTCTAACCAAAGTGCAGCCTGCGAAACCGGGAGTACTTTCGGAGCGACGTCCGCTCCGCAGATCGAACGACGATCCGTTTGCTTGAAAAACAACCGCGCTTGAATTAGTTGGCGATCAATGCGGCGACACCGGGCAGAGTCTTACCTTCGATAAACTCCAAGAACGCGCCGCCTGCCGCAGAAACATATGAGAACCGATCCGCCGCCCCCGCATTCAGCAGCGCCGAAACCGTATCACCGCCACCCGCAACCGAGATCAGCTTGCCAGCTGCGGTCAACGACGCGACCTCTTGGGCGACCGCGTTGGTCCCGGTATCGAATGGTTTGATTTCGAACGCGCCCAATGGGCCATTCCATAACACCGTTTTGGCATTGGCCAAGCGGGCATTTAAATCGGCGATGCTTTTTGGGCCGACATCCAAAATCATTTTGTCGTCAGGAATATCGGACAGATCAACGATCTCGGATGCGGCGCCTTCGGCGAACTCACTAGCTACAGCTGCATCCAACGGCACAACAATCTCGCAGCCCGCATTGGCCGCAGCAGCGACCACGGCGCGCGCATCATCGGCCATGTCCGGCTCGCACAATGATTTCCCGACCGCCACGCCATTGGCGTAGAGGAACGTATTGGCCATACCGCCACCGATGACAATTTGATCGACCTTTTCCGCCAAGTGCCCCAACACCGCCATCTTGGTTGAAATCTTGGCCCCGCCAACCACCGCAATCACCGGATGAGTGGGGGCATCCAAGGCACGTGACAAGGCTTCAAGCTCGGCTTGCATCAATCGACCCGCAGCGGCGGGCAATAGACGCGCGATCCCCTCGGTCGAGGCATGGGCACGGTGTGCCGCAGAAAACGCATCGTTCACATACAGATCACCGTTGGCCGCGAGATCAGCGGCGAACCCGGGATCGTTCTTTTCTTCACCGGGATAAAACCGAACATTTTCCAGAACAATGATTGATCCCACAGGTGCTGCATCAATGGCCTTCGTGGCAACCTCGCCGACACAATCGGACGCAAACGACACTGGCAGATTGGCCATAGCCCCCAGTGCGTCGGCAACGGGTGCCAAGCTCATTTCGGGCACCACCTGTCCCTTGGGACGGCCAAAGTGCGAGAGTACGACAACTTTTGCGCCCGCAGACGTTAAGTCAGATAGCGTCGACATGGCGCGTTTAATCCGGGTCGGGTCGGTAATCTTGCCATCGCGCATCGGCACATTGAAATCGACACGCACCAAAACGCGTTTCCCGGAAACATCAAGATCATCGATGGATTTGAACTGCATAGGAGCCTCTGACTGGTCAAATAAGTAGGATTTCTGCAAGGCTTATAGCCAAGCTGAACCGCCTGGACAATGCAGCTGACGCCGCCCGATTGCAGTTCTTAGTTGGTTTTGATGGACTCCAGCTTTTGCCGTGCTTCGGCGGCCTTATCCGTCTCGCCCAAGACCTCATAGGCACGGATCAATCTCTCCCACCCTTCGGGGTCGTTGGGATTCTCGTCCAGTCGCTCGGCCAACCGCGCGACCATCGATCGAATAAATGCAGACCGATCCTCGGTCGACATTTCCTGCGCCGCATTCACGTCTTTTTGGGTGGGCCCCAGTGACGGTGCCGCAGCCGTCGCGGGAGCGGTCAACTGTGGTGTCTGAGGCGCCTGGATCGCATCCATCTGCGCTTTGATCCCAAGGGCTGCTTGTGACGGCGAGATCGATTTCAGATCAATTTCACCCTCTTCTGCGGCCTTGTTGATTTGCTGCATCAGCGCTTGTTTGAGCTGCGGATTATCTGGCGCGATCAGCATCAGATCGGTCCAAGTCTGCACGGCGCCTTGGAAGTTTCCCCCCATCGCCATGTCCAGGCCAATATAGAACCATGGCTTGGGCAGTGTCGGGTCCTTCATCCGGGCCTCGTTGAAGTCGTCGAAGACTTCTTCGGTGAAACGCCCTTGTTGCGCGTTCAACCGGGCTTCGGCCCAGTCCGCCAGCAACATCGGATGACGGTCCGTCATGGGCACAGCACGGGCATAGGCCTCGGCCGCCTTCGCCGCATTACCCATCCCCGCATAGGAGCGCGCCAGCAAAATCCAGCCATCGATATCGTTGGGGTTTTCCTGCAAGCGCTGTTCAAGCTGGACCAGCGCATCATCCATCGACGGGGCTTGTTGACCCGAATGCGCGCTGGCTTGTGCATTCGCCGTCCGTGCCGCTTGAGGGCGCTCAGACAAAGGATGATCCGGCACCTCTGGCGAGCCGTTGTACATATAAAAGGCAACAGCAAGAACCGGCGCAGCCCCTGCCGCAATAAAAATAGGAAGCGTCCCGCCCGTGCTCGCGTCTTTGGTGCTTTGGTCTTTGTCCTCGGAGGCGGCAAGCAGCCGTTTTTGAATTTCAAGCCGCGCGGCTTCTAGTTCGGACCCTTCGATATGGCCTTCTGCAGCCTCTCGCTCTAACTCAGTCAACTGGTCTCTGTAGACATTGATATCGTAATCAGCACGCTGTGCATTGGATTTGGCGAGCTTCATGCTTGGCAGAAGCAACCACGCCAGGACGCCAATACTTAATAAGAT